>DASUHT010000076.1:0-35902 GCA_036273335.1 Gaiellales bacterium
GCCGGATCCTCGTCCCACACGTTGCAGAAGCGGTTCAGCTCGTGCAGGAGCATGCCCGCCCACGCGGGGTCGAGGCCGTTCGCCGCGTCCGCCTCCAGTCGCCGCAGCACGTCCAGGTCGTGGAAGAGCGACCAGGCGCGCTGGTCGAAGCGGGCGATCACGGCGCGGTCAAGGACGACCGGCTGGAGGCTCTCGTAGGGTCTGGCGATCCGGCCGAACGTGCCGTTGCAGGCCATCTCGATGCGCGGGTCGAGCCGCTCGCCGCCGCGGCACGGGTCGAGCAAGAGCGCGTCCGGCCGCGCTCCATCGGGACTGCTGTTCAGCCCCTGCACGCTGCGCCCATCGACCCAGAGCGTCGACTCGCTGTGGGTGACCCAGAGCAGGTCGACGCGCGACCCCGCCCAGGTCTCGGGGACGGTGGCGGCGACCCGGAACCACCAGGTGCTCCAGAGCGGGCCGAACTGCTCCCCCAGGCTCGCCGGGCGGAACTCCAGCCGTTCCGCCTCGTCCAGACCGATCCGGCCGGTCGGCCCGGCCACCTCGAGCACCTCTGGCGCCCGCGCCTCGGGGTAGATGAGCGCCTGCACCCGGGCGGCAACGTCACGGATCCGGTCACGGGTGTAGGTCGGGTGGCGCTGCATCCGCCCGCTCACCCTACTGCCCGCCGCCGGGCTACGCTGTCGCCCAGCGCCACCCGCGGGCGTAGCTCAACGGTAGAGCATCGGCCTTCCAAGCCGTTGATGACGGTTCGATTCCGTTCGCCCGCTTCGCCTGGTTACGCCGAATCCCGCTCCCAGAGCCGCGGCCCGCCGGACTGCGGAATCCGCTGGCGTCCGCTCGTGCCCGCTGATCGTGGGCTGACTGGCGGAAATTGGCGGACCAGCGGGTGTGGAGGCCCCGCACGACCCGGCACGTCAGGGGTCGAGGGCTCGGCCTGTGGCTCATCGTGTGGGCACTCCTGGGCGGTTGGATGTAGGAAAAGCGGGGCATCCTCCACGTTGAGCCCAACGGGGACTCGACTTCCAGACGATCTGACCTGGAGACGGGGGCGCGCGGCCCTACCCCGCCCGGGTGGGGCATGGCGTGGCCAAGGAGGAACGGGATTCGCTTGGTATCGTCCTCGCATGCCTGAACCCTCAGAGCCGAATGACCCCGCCGCGCCGGCGGAACTGCCAACAGGCACTGATCAGAACGAAGCGCTAGCACGCGAACCAGCAGAGCATGAGCGGCCGCAAGGCATGCTGCCGGGCCGCGAGCGGCGCCGCAGTGTGATCGAGCGGGGGTTTGTGCGCATCGTCGCTACCGGTGGAATCGTCGGGATCGCCGCGATTCTGGGCGCGGTTCTGGTGAGCCAAAACGTGGCCGGGTGGATCGTTGGGCTCGCGGTCGGGTTGACGGCGGTCATCCTGGCCGCGGTGCTCTGGTCGTCGCGGCAGCTGTAGCAGTACGCCTAAGGGTTTGGCCGAGGGGTTAGGCCAGCAGCTCGAGATACGGGGGCGCCGGTGCATCCGCACCGCTGACCTCGAGCAGCTGTGCGAGCCGGCGCGCTGGTCGGCGTGATGGGTGGGTGTAGAGTCCGGCCCATCACCCAGGAGTCAGGGTGAGCGCCACCGGCAGATCGCAGCGTTCGCCAGCTTGTACGGGGGAGGAGCAGCGCCGCGTGGCGCGCCGGTGTTCCCCTCTACGCGAGACGGGAGGCAGCGGGCATGACGGAGACGAAGCGGCTGGTCGTTCTCTTCGTCGCTGCCACTGTGATCCTCTTCGTGGCGGCGCTGATCGGCCTCTGGTGGGGCAGTTTGAGCTAAGTCCGAGACTGGCCGCGCGCGGGCCTGCCCCGCCCCTTGCACCCCGCAAGCGGCCGCTGACCATCTAAGCGCCAGCCGGCCCGCTCCCATGGGCGCTAACCAATGAACGCGAACCGGCCGACAACCAGGAGGATCCCACATATGCTGTTCGACCCGACAGCACTCCGCCTCGCACGCAACGCGAAGCACCTGTCGCAGCGCGAGGTCGCCGGCAAGGCCGGCTTGCACCCGACCACGATCAGTCGCCTCGAAAACGGCAAGGAGCAGCCGAAGCTCGGCACCACCCAGCGGATCGCACGACCGCTCGACCTCCGCGCCCGCATGGTTACGCGGGATCCAATGGCCTTCCAAGCCGTTGATGACGGTTCGATTCCGTTCGCCCGCTCTTTGCTGCACGCGCTGAGAAACATCAGGAGCGGCGGCGCTCCTTGTAGCAACCGTGAAGAATCAGTACTCGATCATGCGGAGTGATACAATGTGTCCCACTGCTTCCACCGAGCGACTGGCGCGAATTGCTTCGATCCGCGAATCCGGTAACGGGTGAGGCGGATAATGAAAGCGTGGGCGTCATGGTTGTATCTCCCCCGTCCCCCCTCCCCGTCAAGGCGGTAGCGCCTGACGCGGTGTCTCCTCTCGAACGTAAGAACATTCTCGAGAAGGTGTTGGCGAAACGGCTCCGGCTGGGTTATGAGATCGAGTCTCAGACGGAATCTGGCGCCGTCGTCTTCACTCCGAGTCCTCGCAGATGGCTCGGGACGCGCAGTGGGCTCGAGAACGAGCGGCTGACCATAGAGATCGACGAGGCCGGCGGGACGAGCATCTCGCGGAGGTGACCGAGTGCCACCTCCCACGGCGAGAGGTACGTGCTTCTCGTGACGTGAAGGCGACGGTATGAATAATCGCCCGGTCGACGGCGAACGTACACGCTGCCACATGTAACACCCCTGGCGGGATCGACGCATACGCAGGGCTGAGTCGCCCGGCCACCGCCGGCAAATCGAACACGACTTGGTATCGTTGGCGGCGGGGCACGGCCTTCCAACCCGGCTGATGACGGTTCGGTTCCGTTCGCCCTCCCCGAGATGGACGCCTCCCGCACCGAAACCGTCGAGAGCCTGATCGCCCGCTATCCGCACATCCCTGCGGAGGCGGTCATCAAGGAGGACCTCCTGCGCGCAGGCATGGCCTTCGACGACTCGGCGCTGACGGAGAACCTGGATGGCGAGGTGAAGCCGAAGTCGTACTTCATCTTCTCGTTCGACCAGAAGCCGCTGACCGAGCTGGGCGAGGCCGCGAAGCGGCGGCCGCCCGAGGAGCTTGCGCTCACCGGCGGCCCCCACGGCCTTCGCCGAACGATCGTCTCGGTACGCGTCAACCCCGACTCGCCCTACCGCGTGTCGCGCCCTGCGGACGGCGGACTGCGCCTCTCGCTGGACGGCGCCCCGCTGGCCGACGTCGGGCTGCCGCCGATGCCCGAGTACTACCGGCACACGCTCGCTAACGGAAAGACCGTGATGGAGACCGCGCCCACCATCCAGTGGGGCTACCTGATCTACCTGACGGTGCTTCGCCTCTGCCAGTACTTCGGCGCCAAGGAGGAGTGTCGCTTCTGCGACATCAACCACAACTGGCGTCAGCACAAGCGGGAGGGCCGGCCGTACACGGGGGTGAAGCCGGTCGAGGACGTGCTGGAGGCGCTGGAAATCATCGACCGCTACGACACCGCTGCCGCGAGCCGCGCCTACACGCTCACCGGCGGGTCGGTAACGAGCAGCGTGGACGGGCTCGCCGAGGCCGACTTCTATGGCCGCTACGCGAGGGCGATCGAGGAGCGGTTCCCGGGGCGCTGGATCGGCAAGGTGGTCGCCCAGGCGTTGCCCCGGGCCGAGATCCAGCGCTACAAGGACTACGGGATCACCATCTACCACCCGAACTACGAGGTCTGGGACGACCGGCTCTTCCGCATCATCTGCCCCGGCAAGCAGCGCTACGTCGGGCGGGCGGAATGGCACCGGCGGATCCTCGATGCGGCCGAGGTGTTCGGGCCCCGCTACGTGATCCCGAACTTCGTCGCCGGCGTCGAGATGGCGAAGCCGTTCGGCTTCACCTCGATCGACGACGCGATCGCCAGCACCACCGAGGGGCTTGACTACTTCATGAGTCGCGGGATCACGCCGCGGTTCACCACCTGGTGTCCGGAACCGGCGACGCCGCTCGGCCGCGACAACCCCGACGGCGCGCCGCTCGAGTACCACATCCGGCTGCTCGAGACGTACCGGGCGACGCTCGAGCGGCATGGCCTCGAGCCGCCCCCCGGCTACGGGGCAGCCGGGGCCGGCAACGCCGTCTTCTCGGTCAGCTCGTTCATGGACACGCTGCGGCCGGACGAGGTTGCCCGCGAAGACGTGCTACGAAGCCGCGCCTAAGCAAGGCGGTGAGACACCGGGGTCTGACCCCGCATTCTCACCTCGATTTGCCGGTCGAGTCGACGGATCGGCGTGCGGCGACGCCTGAGAATAGGGGGTCAGACCCCGCATTCTCACGACAGCTTGGTGGCAGTTGAAAGTGAGACCTGCGACGGCGCGGAGAGTCGTCGGCGGCCGAATCGTCGGCGACCGCTGGGGCAACCATGCCGGATCCCTCCGCCCCGGCGTCCCGCGATGAGGTCTGCGACCGCAGACAGGGTTTGCCAGTGCCCGCCGGCGGGTACTCATCCGGTCGGTCATTGCCTGGCTCGACCTGCGGGGGAATGACGCGCGCATCGCCCCGGCCTCCGGCGGGGGAGCGGGAGACCGCTCCGGAGGCCGGGGTGGTGCGAACAGAAAGCTCGCTGCCGGTGGTCGCACGCGGTAGTGTTCCGCGCCATGAAACGACTCGTCCCCGCCCTCCTGGTCGGCGTGGCAGCACTCGTGGCGCCGGCTACCGCTCTCGCGTCCATGGGCCCAGGCCACCGCGGCCCGGCGGTCGGGGCGCTCCAGCGGCGCCTGATCGAGCTGCACTACATGGGCCCGAACACGGTTACCAAGGTCTACAACTACCGGACCACACAGGCCGTCATGGCCTTCGAGGGGTGGACCGGGCTGCAACGCGACGGGATCGCCGGCCCGAGGGTGTTCCACGCGCTGGTCCACGCCCACGTGCCGCGGCCGTGGGGGAAGGTGAACCGGCACATGGAGGTGCACCTGAAGAAGCAGGTGCTGCTCCTGATCAACGCCCAGCACATCGTGACCCGCGCGATCCACGTGACCACCGGCCGGCCGTCGCTGCCCACGCCCGCCGGCTCCTTCGCCATCTACAGCAAGCAGCGGATGAGCTGGTCGCGCAAGTTCCAGGTGTGGCTGCCGTGGGCGAGCTACTTCTACTCCGGCGACGCGTTCCACGAGTACCCGGACGTGCCGGGGTATCCGGCCTCGCACGGATGCATCCGGGTCGCGTCGCCGTTCATCGGCAAGGTCTGGCGCTTCGCGACCCTGGGTACGCGCGTCCTCATCCACTGACCGGAGCCTGGATCGCGCCCTGATGAGCAACGGCCCGCTCGGCGAGCATCGATTCCGCCTGATCGCATTCGACTGGGACGGCACCGCCGTGACCGACCGCTCGGAGCATCCGGCCGAGCTCGCGCGGGCGATGCGCCGGATCCTCGGGTCGGGCGTCACGCTGGCCGTCATCACCGGCACCAACGCCGGCAACGTCAGCGGCCAGATCGCGCCGCTCCTGAGCGCGGACGCCTTGAGCCGCCTCTACCTGATGGTGAACCGCGGCTCCGAGGTCTACGCCTACGACAGCGCCGGCGAGCTCGAGCTGCTCTGGCGGCGAGACGCGAGCGCTGCCGAGAACCTGGCCCTCGACGAGACGACGGCGGCGGTGCGGGAGGAGCTCGCCGAGCGCCACGGAATCACCACCGGCGTCGTCGCCAACCGCCTCAACCGCCGCAAGATCGACCTGATCCCGGAGCCCGAGTGGGCTGACCCGCCGAAGGCCCGCATCGGCGAGCTGCTGCAGGCGGTCGACCGCCGCCTCTCCTCGCTGCCGGGCGGGATCGGCGCCGTGATCGACCTGGCGTCGCGGATGGCCGCCGAGCACGGGCTCCCGGACGCCCGGATCACGAGCGACGTCAAGCACGTCGAGATCGGACTCACCGACAAGTCCGACTCGGTCGCCTTTCTGATGCGCCGGCTGGCGCCGATGCGCGGAATCCGGCCGCGGGAGATCCTGATCGCCGGCGACGAGTTCGGGACGATCTCGGGCGTCGAGGGCAGCGACTACCGGATGGTCACCCGGCTGGCCGAGGGCGCGACGCTGGTGTCCGTCGGGAAGGAGCCGAACGGCGTGCCGGACGGCGTCGTCCACACGGGCGGCGGCCCGGAGGAGTTCGTCCGCATCCTCAACCACCAGGCGGACCTGCCGGAGCCCGTCGAGGATCCCCCGCCGCCCCCAGCCCCGGCGGCCGCCGAGGAGACGGGCGGCGCCGGCTGGCTCGTCAGCGCGGAGGGATACCGCGCCGAGGGCGAGCCGTCGCTCGAGACCCTATTCGGACAGGCGAACGGCTACATGGGAGTCCGCGGCTCGGTCGACGAGCCGCACCCGGCGGCAACCCCGGGCGCCTACCTCGCCGGCCTCTACGACGGCCAGGAGGCGGGGGTCGAGGACATGGCGGTGATTCCCGACTGGACGACCGCCGAGATCGAGGTCGCCGGCCGGCCGTTCGCGCCCTGGCAGTGGACGGTGCTCGAGCAGCGGCAGGTGCTCGACCTGGCCGCGCTCGCTTTCCGGCGCGAGCTGGTCGTCGACGATCCTGATGGCCGCCGCATCCGGCTGGCGTCGCTGCGACTGCTCAGCCTGGACGATCCCCACACTGCGGGAATCCGGCTCACCCTGACCATCGAACGCGGCCCGTCGACCGGCGTCGAGCTGATCGCGGGCATGCGGATGCGCGAGGCCGCCGGGGCGCTGCCGCACTGCGAAGCGGTGGCGGCCGGCCATCGCGACGGCACCGACCTTCTGCACGCCCGGACCCCGGGCGCCCGGGTGGCGGTCGACATCGCCCAGACGCTCACGGCAAGAAACGGCGACGTCGTACTCGAGGGTGAGCACGTGGCCGACGAGCGCTTCTCCGGGCGCAGGCTCGAGACGACGCTCGAGGAGGGCGAGACGATCGTCCTCGAACGCTTCCTGGCGGTGTACAGCGAGCGCGAGCACGAGCTTCCTGCCCGAGCCGCCGCCGAGGCGGCGGAGCGCTCGCGACGGGACGGATGGCGGGCCTTCGAAGCCGCCCACCGCGCCGCCTGGTCACACGCCTGGGCACGGGCGGATGTCGAGATCGTCGGTGACGACGATGCCCAGCTCGGCCTCCGCTTCGCCGTCGCCCAGCTGATCGCCCACGCCCCCCTTCCCGGCTCGCGGGCGTCGATCGGCGCCAAGGGCCTGACCGGCGAGGGCTACAAGGGCCACGTCTTCTGGGACACCGACATGTTCCTGATGCCCTTCTACTCGCTGACCATGCCGGAGGTCGCGCGGCGGATCATCGAGTACCGCCTGGGCACGCTGCCGGCCGCCCGCCGGCACGCCGCCGATCACGGTCTGGAAGGCGCCTGGTTCGCCTGGGAGAGCGCCGCCACCGGCGACGACGTGACCCCCGACTTCGTCGTCGGGCCGGACGGACACCGGTTGCAGGTTCTGACTGGCAAGCAGGAGATCCACGTGGTCGCCGACATCGCCTGGGCGGTGGACGCCTACCTGCGGGCGAGCGGCGACGAGAGCATCCTCCGCGACGGCGCGGCCGGGATGGTGG
Organism: Gaiellales bacterium; assembly: GCA_036273335.1. Lineage (GTDB taxonomy): Bacteria > Actinomycetota > Thermoleophilia > Gaiellales > JAICJC01 > DASUHT01. The sequence goes on from DASUHT010000076.1 coordinate 7,597, forward strand.
CGGAGGCGGCGCGGTTCTTCGCCAGTCGCGGCGAGGAGACGCCGCGAGGCTACGAGATCGACCACGTGATCGGGCCGGACGAGCTGCACGAGGACGTCCGGAACAGTGCCTTCACCAACGTTCTGGGGGCATGGACGATGCGAATGGCGTCGGCCCTGGCCGACGCCGGGCTCGTTGATGCGCCGGCCGCCGAGGCCGCCCGCTGGCGGGAGCTGGCCGACCGCATGGTCGTGCTCCACGACGGCGAGGGCCGGATCGAGCAACACGAGGGGTTCCTCGAGCTGCCGCTCCCCACAAGCCGGGCCGCGCAGGGTCAGGGGCTCGCCTTCGAGGGCGACCGGATGCAGTGGCGGGACGTCAAGCAGGCGGACGTGGTGATGCTGATGGCCGTCCTCGAGCCGCTCTTCGGCGAGGACGAGCGGCGCGCCAACTACCTGCTCTACGAGCCGCTGACACGCCATCTGTCGTCGCTCTCGGAAGCGGTCCACTCGCTGGTCGCCCGCCGCGTCGGCCTCGCCGCCCAGGCCGACGACTACCTCTCCCGGGCGATCGCGATCGATCTCCACGACAGCCGCGGCAACCGGCCCGAGGGCATCCACATGGCAACCCAGGGAGGGCTCTGGCAGGCCGCCGTGTGCGGCTGCGGCGGCGTACGCGCCGAGCCGGACGCCCTGCGCATCGACCCGCGGCTCCCCGACGCGTGGCAGGCGCTGCGCTTCCGCGTCCAGCACGCTGGGGTGCCGCTGGCGGTCAGCATCACCCGCGACCTGGTGACCGTCGAGGCGGCGAGCGGCAGCGCCCGCGTGTCGCTGAACGGGTTCACGGGCGAGGTGGCCGCCGGCAGGCCGCTTCGGCTGAGCCGGGCCGGGGACGGCTGGCAGCGTGCGGCGTGACGCAACACGAGGCTAACTCCACCGCAACCGGCGCACGGTAGCATCCTCCTGTGCCACCGAGAACCCTCGTGCTCGCGTCCCCACGCGGCTACTGCGCAGGCGTCGACCGCGCGGTGGACACCGTCTCCAAGGCCCTCGACCACTTTGGGGCGCCGGTCTACGTACGCAAGGAGATCGTCCACAACAGCCACGTCGTCCGCGAGCTGGCCGACCGCGGCGCGGTCTTCGTCGACTCCGAGCTGGATGTGCCCGAGGGCGCCGTGGTGGTGCTGTCCGCGCACGGGGTCGCGCCGGAGGTCTACCGGAACAGCGACCAGCGGCGGCTGCACGTCCTGGACGCCACCTGCCCGCTGGTCACCAAGGTGCACGCCGAGGCGCGCCGCTACGCCACCCAGGGCTACACGGTCGTGCTGATCGGCCACGACGGCCACGAGGAGGTGGTCGGCACGATGGGCGAGGCTCCCGAGGCGATCCAGCTGATCGGATCGGTCGAGGAGATCGACGACCTCGTCGTCCCCGATCCCCAGCGCATCGCCTACATCACTCAGACCACGCTCTCGGTGGACGAGACGCTGGTGGTGATCGACGCCCTGCGGAAGCGCTTCCCGAACATCGTCGGGCCGAAGAAGGACGACATCTGCTACGCCACCCAGAACCGCCAGAACGCGGTCAAGGAGCTGGCCGCCGAGGTCGACCTGGTGCTGGTCATCGGCTCCCGGAACTCTTCCAACTCGAACCGGCTCGTCGACGTGACGCGCGAGATGGGCGTGCCGGCCCACCTGATCGACGACGAACGGGGGATCGATCCGGGCTGGCTGGAGGGGATCGACCGGGTCGGCATCACGTCGGGCGCGTCGGCCCCCGAGTCGCTGGTCATGCGGGTGGTCGAGCACTTCCGGGCGATGGGCGTCGAGAACGTCGAGTCGCACGAGCTGGTGGACGAGGACGTCCACTTCCAGTTGCCGGTGCAGCTGCGCCGCGCCGTCACCGGCTGAACGGCCTTACAGAGGTCTGACCCGGCGGTTACGCCCGACGGACGAGCCAGTCCTCGCCCGGCTCGACGCTCTCGGCGAGCGTCTCGCCGGCGATCCACGGGCCGTGTGCGGCAAACGCCGCCACGGCGTCGCTGTCGGCCTGCGGGTAGCGCAGGACGATCCGGTCGGTCACGTCAAGGCCGGCGTCCTTGCGCAGCTGCTGGACCGAGCGGATGACGTCGCGGGCGGCGCCCTCCAGCCGCAGCTCCGGCGTCAGCTCGGTGTCCAGGGCCACCGCGAAGCCGTCCCCGTCGACCACTGCGAATCCCTCCCGGGCGCGCGTGCGAAGCTTGAACTCGCCGGGCTCGAGCGTCCACTCGCCGACGGCCACGCGGCCGTCGTCGAGCGTGAAATCGCCCTCCCGGAGCAGTCCCCGGATCATTCCCAGGTCACGGCCGTACCTGGGGCCGAGCAGCTTCAGGTTCGGCATCACCTCGGCGTCGGCGAACTCGTCACTGGAGCCGGCCAGTCGCACCTCCTTGACGCCCAGTTCGGCGGCGACCAGCTCGCTATGGGCCTCGATGTGCCGGCGCCGGGCGTCGTCGGCCGTCACCACCGTCGCCGCCCGAAGCGGCTGGCGAAGCTTGATCCCGGCGTCGTTGCGGGCGCTGTGGCCGAGCGCCACCACCGTCCGCACGTCGCGCATGGCGGCCGTCAGCGGTGCGTCGGCCAGGGCCGCGTCGACCTGCGGATAGCCGGCCAGGTGCACCGAGGCGGGCGCGTCCGGGCAGACTCCGCGAACCAGGTTCTGCCAGAGCTCGTCGGCCAGGAACGGCATCACCGGCGCCACGCAGCGGATGCCCTGGACGAGGGCGTACCAGAGGACATCGTGGGCGGCGGCCTGGTCCTCGTCGTCGTCGTTCTTCCAGAAGCGGGCGCGGGAGAGGCGCACGTACCAGTTCGAGAGGTCGCCGGTGAACTGCTCGAACGCCCGCACGAGCCGGGGTGAGTCGTATCCATCGAGCGCCGCACGGGACTCCAGCACCAGCCGCTGGGTGGCCGCGACGAGCCACCGGTCGAGCGGCCGCGAGGTGCGCGGCCCGTCCGTCAGCGTCGCGTAGGCAGGCCTGTAGCCGTCGACGTTGGCGTAGAGGACGAAGAAGGCGTAGGTGTTCCAGAGGGTCAGCAGGTCCTCCTTGACGCGACGTGCCGGCCCGTAGCCGAAGTTCAGGTTCTGGGACGGATTCTGCCCGGCGTACATCCAGCGCATGACGTCCGCGCCCATGCTCTCCACCGCCTCCTCGAACCAGATGGCGTTCCCCCACGACTTGTGCATCGGGCGGCCGTTCTCGTCGTTCACCTTCTCGTAGGTGAGGACGCGGCGGTAGGGCGCGCGGCCGTCCAGGACGACGCCCATGAAGAGCATCGAGTAGAACCAGAGGCGGATCTGCTCGCGCATCTCGGACACCCAGTCGGCCGGGTACCAGCGCTCCCAGAAGGCGTGGTCGGGCAGGTCGGCGATGGTCACACCCTCCCCGGCGCCCTCGGCGTAGCCGCGCTCACGGAACTCGGGGTTGCGCCAGCCGAGGGTCGAGAAGGGGACGATCCCGGCGTCCAGCCAGCAGTCGCCGACGTCCGGCAGCCGGTGCGCCTCCTTCCCGCACTCGCACGCGATCACCACCTCGTCGATCCACGGCCGGTGCAGCTCGGAGAGGTTCTCGGTGCCGCGAAGCGCCCGCTCCAGGAGCTCCTCCCTGGAGGCGATCACGGTCATGTGCCCGTCCGGGCAGAAGTAGAAGGGCAGCGGCAGCCCCCAGTAGCGCTTGCGCGAGATGCACCAGTCGCCCATGTTGCGCAGCCAGTCCTCCATTCGCTTGCCGTACTGAGGGGGCGTCCACTCGACGCCGCGGGCAGCCTCGATCATCGGCTGGCGGATGTCGTCGCAGCGGATGAACCACTCGTCCACCAGGCGGTAGATGAGCTCGGTGCCACAGCGCCAGCAGACCGGATAGCGATGGGTGATCTCGCCGGCCTCGACCAGACGGCCGCGCTGACCCATGTCCTCGGTGATCAACTGGGGCACCTCGCTGGTGTGCTTGCCGTGCAGCCAGCCGTACTCGGCAGTGAAGGCGCCCGCCTCGTCGACCGGGATGAGCGTCGCCAGCCCCTCCCGGCGGCCGAGCTCGAAGTCCTCGGCGCCGCAGCCCGGGGCGACGTGCACGATCCCCGTGCCCTCGTCCATCGAGACGTCCTCCCAGGCCACCACCCGGTGCTCGACGCCGGCCTGGGCCGGCAGATCGTCGAACGGCCCCTGGTAGGTCAGGCCGACAAGGTCGGCGCCGCTCACCGTTCCCAGCCTGCGACCGGCGACGGGGACGTGGTCGAGCCGGTCAGCCGCCACGTAGGCGGTCCCGGCGCCGGTCTCGATCTGGGCATAGTCGGCATCCGGCCGGACGGCGGCGGCGACGTTGGCGGGCAGCGTCCAGGGCGTCGTCGTCCAGACGACCAGGTACTCCCGGTCGCGTCCGGCGAGCGGCAGCCGCACGTGAAGCGACGGATGCGTGATGTCCTTGTAGGAGTCGATCAGCTCGTGCTGGGAGAGCGACGTCCCGCAGCGCGGGCACCAGGGCATCGAGCGGTGGCCGCGGTAGAGCCAGCCACGATCGTGGCACTCCTTCAGGAACGTCCAGATGTAGCTGATGTTGGGATCGGTCATCGTGTAGTACGAGCGATCCCAGTCCATCCACTGGCCGAGCCGTCGCGAGTGCTCGGTGATCACCTCGGAGTACTTCGCCACCCGGTCGCGGCAGGCGCGCGAGAAGCGGTCGAGGCCGTACTCCTCGATCTCCGGCTTGGAATTCAGGCCCAGCTCCTTCTCGACCCCCACCTCGACCCACAGGCCCTGGCAGTCGAAGCCGTTCTGCCACAGCAGGTCGTGGCCGTCCATCGCCTTGTAGCGCTGCCAGACGTCCTTCAGCGTGCGGCCCCAGGCGTGGTGGACGCCCATGGGGTTGTTGGCCGTGATCGGCCCGTCGAAGAAGCTGAAGGGGGGGTTGCCGCGGTTGGCGTCGCGCAGCGTCTCGAAGGTGCGCTCGCGCTGCCAGCGTTCCAGCCCCCGGTGCTCCAGGGCGATGTGGTCGGGAGTCTTGTCGACGGGCCGGAAGGGCGGCATGGGCGGCATTCTATTGCCGCGCCCGGCGCCGCCTTACGGGACTCGATCAGGCCGCGTCGTTGTTCGCGCAGTAATCGTCGAAGGCAGCGTGCTTGGCGAGGTAGGACGAGAGCTCGGCAAAGCCGAACTCGAACCACTCCGAGAGCCACCGCTCGTCGATCTCCACGTGCTTGTCTTTCAGCTCGTCCATGATCACTCTCTCCAGGACACGGTCGATGTCCGGGTGACGCGATTTCCGCCTCCGCCGGCGAACTCCTGCACGTCCGTCGGAGGCCCAACGTGCACCCTTAATCGGCCGCAGTGGCCCCAGCCTTTACGTCTTCCTCACAAATTGGCGTGCGGGCTCACAGAACCCGCTCGTAGAGCGAATCGCACAGGTCTTGCCAGTGGCCCGGCCGCATCGGCCAGCCCGAGTAGGTGCCGCGATTGGCCAGGGCGACCAGGCCCACGCCCGCTTCGTAGTCCGCCATGAAGAGCGTCCCCGACGCCCCGAAGTGGGAGAGCGTCGAGGGTGCCGCGCGGCCGCCCGTCCAGTGCGGCCGCTTGTGGTCGCGGACGTCGCAGCCGAGAGACCAGTCGGCCACCTCCCAGGTCTGGAAGGACTCGATGCCGCCGGCGATGCCCGGGAACTGGACCGCCGCCATCTCGTCGAAAGTCTCGAGCGCCAGCAGCGGATTGCCGCGGCGAAGCAGCATCGCCACGAACTGGGCGTATGCCTCGAGGGTCGCAAACGCCCCGCCGGCGGCCGTGCCCCGTTGCCGCCACTGGCGGGAGTTGAAGAGGGCGACCCCCGGCCGGGAAAGGCCCGGCTCGCGCACGTCGAGCGCCCTGCCGTACTCGGATTCGGGCAGCCCCAGGTGCGCGTCCATGCCAAGCGGGGCGAACACCGACTCCTGGACGTAGCGGCCGAACAGCATGCCGGTCGCGGCGCTGAGCAGCTCGCCGAGCACGGCATAGCCCTCGTTCGAGTAGATCCGCCGCGTGCCGGGCGGCGCCACCGGCTCGACGTCCAGGGAGGCAACACCGGGCGGCCCTGTCTCGGGCAGACCGGACGCATGCGAGAGCAGGTGGCGGGCGGTGATGCCGGCGCGGCCGGGCTGCTGGTAGGCCTCGAGGTGGTCGGCCACCGGCGTGTCCAGCTCGACCGCCCCCTCCTCGGCGGCGACCATGCACGCGGCGGCGACCAGTGGCTTGGTCAGCGAGGCCAACGCGAACAGGCTGTCCGGCCGGGCAACGCCTGCGTAACGGCTCTCGCGCAGCCCGGCGGGATCGATCGCGGCAGCGGCCGCGCCGGGAACGGTTGCTTCCGCCACCCACCGCTCTATCATTTCCAAGGCCACGAGAACATCGTACGGCCCGGCCGACCGGCCGGAGCCGCGCACAGGACGTGGGCGGAGGGACAATCTGGAGACGCGCGGAAGCAAACGGCGGGCGCCGGCGGCGCCTCCCCACGACCCGCCTCGAGGCGACGAGGGCCTCGACGACTGGTTCGCACGCCGCCTGGAGTCGCACGGCATCGACTCCGGCCGTCGGCCGGGATCGAGTGCCCGGGTGGTCGCCGTCGGCGCGCTCGCGGTCGCCGTGGCGCTGCTCGTCTGGGTGCTCTACTCGGCGGGCGGCTCGGGATCGAGCAGCGCCTCCTCGCCCACCACGCCGCATATCCCGCCGGCCGGCTCACAGAAGACCAAGACCAGCAGCAATACCGGCACCACCAACGCGCCGGCGCCGGTGCCCTGGAACCAGGTGCACGTGACGGTCCTCAACGGCACCACCACGCCCAACCTGGCGGCGAGCGCGGAGACTGCGCTGACCGCCGCCGGCTGGAACATCGCCGGCGCCGGTGACGCCAGCCCCGAGTTCACGACGACCGAGGTGGTGTATCCGCCCGGCAAGCAGGTTCCGGCCCAAACCGTCGCCAGGAAGCTCGGATTGACAGCGGTGCCCGAGTCGTCGATCAGCGGCTTTGCCACGACGCCGCCGCTGACGACGGTCGCCGTCGTGCTCGGCCCCAGCGGGCTCCCCGCCACCGGCTAGCGGCTGCAAGAGATCGGGCCGGGACGGCGAAGTCCGGGGTCATGGAGTCCCGGGTGACCTTCGACGTCAGTCTGCGCACGCTGCTCAAGATTGTGGCCGTCGTGCTGGTGACGATCCTCCTCGTACGCGTGCTCGAGCAGGCATCCGAGGTGCTCGTCTGGCTGGGCACGGCGCTCTTCCTGGCAGTCGGGTTGGAGCCGCTGGTGCAGTTCGCACAGCGCCGCATGCGCCGGTCGTTCGCGGTGATCACCGTGTTCGTCGGCCTGCTGTTCCTGATCGCCGCCTTCCTGGCCCTGCTCATCGTGCCGCTGGCCACGCAGATCGACGACCTGGAGCGAGCCGCGCCGGGGTACGTCAACCGGCTCCAGCACGACCGGCGCATCCAGGATCTGAACCAGCACTACCACATCGTTGCCAAGGCTCGTGAGGCGATCGGGAGCGTCGGGCCGAAGGCATTCGGCACGCTGACCAGCGTGGCAACCGGTGTCGCGGCGGCGATCACGGTCATCTTTCTGACGCTCTTCCTGATGCTCGAGCTGCCCTCGCTCTCGGCGGCCGTGCTGTCCCTGCTGCCCGCCGACGTCGCCGAGCGGGTGCGCCACGTCAGTGTGGGCGTCAACAGGCGGATCGGCGGCTATGTCCTCGGCAACCTGATCATCTCGGTGATCGCCGGCACCGTCGTCGGCCTGTCGCTGTGGATCCTCGGCGTCCCCTATGCGGCGGCGCTGGCCGTGCTCATGGGAGTGTTCGACCTGGTTCCCCTGGTCGGCGCCACGGTCGGCGCACTGGCGGCGATCGGCGTCGCCTTCGCCACCCAGGGGGTCACCGCGGGCATTGTCATGATCATCGTCAACGTGGTCTACCAGCAGATCGAGAACCATGTGCTGCAACCCATCGTGTACCGGCGGACGGTCGAGCTGTCGGCGTTCGTGGTGCTGGTCGCGGTGCTCGTCGGCGGCGCGCTTCTGGGCATCCTCGGGGCGCTGGTCGCGATCCCCATCGCCGGCTCGATCCAGGTGATCGTGCGCGAGTTCCTGGCCGCGCGCAAAGAGCAGGGAACCGGCACCCCGCCGGCCGCGTCCAAGCCTGTGTGAAGAGGATCTGGCTACTGCCGCTGCTCACGGCGGGGTGTACCGGAGGAGCCCATGCCCCCGCGACGCCCGCCACACCGCCCGCGGCGGTCGTCGCCCAGGCGCGGGCATTCGCCGCCGGCCTCGGTCAGCCGCAGACCCTTCGCGTCGTGCAGCGGCCCGGCGTGGCGTCCTGGCTGATCGTCGTCACCGGGAACCTGGTCTGCGGCACCTGCAGCCATCCCGCCGGAACGCCCACGATCACCGGCCGCGCGGCCAGCGAGACGTGGACGCCGGGCTCCGGAGCGACGACCCTCAGCGTCACCGAGCATCCGCCGGCATTGCGGCCTGGGGTGAGTGTGACCGAGGTGCCGCTGTTGACCCGGGTGCTGATCGGCTATTCGCTGCCGTGGCACCGGACGCGCGCGGCGGCTGTCCGCGACTGTCGCGGACAGCCCCGCTGCCGACCCGTCCGCGCTCAGCGACGGATTTGGTTCGCCGACGTCCATCGGCGGCTCTCATGCGGTGCCGTGCCGGCCGGCGACTACCGCGCTCCCGCACGGGCCTGCCGGGCCCTCCGCGTACTGGGCGCCGCCTGGCACGGCAAGCCGCAGCTCGTCTGCGGCTGTCCGGCGATCCTGGTGGGCGCCCCTCGCTGGGGGGTGCGCGGCACGCTCGCCGGAGCCCGCGTCGACATTCCGCTCGACCCCTGCACGCTCTGCGGCATGGGCGCCGGCGCAGAGCGCGCCGCTGGCGTGCTCACCCCGGGTTAGCGGCCTCCCGCAGCAGCTCCCAGGCCCGGCGGACGTGGCGGTGCTCGGTGGCCACGTTGCCGATGGCGATCCGGATCGCGTAGCGGCCGGCCAGCTCGGTATGCGAGATGAACACCTCGCCGGTCGCATTCGTGGCCGCGATCAGTCGCTCGTTGTGCTCGCGGAGCGCCTGCTCGTCGTCCATGCCGGCCGGGTGGTGGCGCAGGTTCACGGTCGAGAAGGGCACCGGCGCGAGCAGCTCCCAGCCCGGCTCCGCCTCGACCCACGCGGCGAGCTCCTGGGCGAGGTCGATGTGCCGCTGGATGATCCGCTCGAGGCCGCTCGACCCGTACGCCCGCAGCACCATCCACAGCTTGAGCGCGCGGAAGCGGCGGCCCAGCGTGAGTCCATAGTCCATGAAGTTGACGACATCGTCCCGCTCGCTGGTCAGGTAGGCGGGAACGAGCGAGAACGCCGCCCGCAGGTCGTCCGGGCGGGCGGTGTAAAGCAGCGAGCAGTCAAGCGGCGTGAGCACCCACTTGTGCGGGTTCACGACCAGCGAGTCGGCCCGGTCGCAACCGGCCAGGACGTGGCGCAGCGACGGGACGAGCGCCGCGGCGCCGCCATAGGCGGCGTCCACGTGCAGCCAGAGCTCATGCTCGGCGCAGACGTCGGCGATCGCCGGCACCGGATCGATGCTGGTGGACGACGTCGTGCCGACGGTGGCCACCACCGCGATCGGCCGCACGCCCGCCTCCAGATCCTGGGCGACGGCCCGCCCGAGGTCGCCGGCGCGCATCCGGAAGGCGTCGTCGGTGGGGATCTTGCGCAGTCCCTTCTGCCCCAGACCGAGGGCGATGCACGCCTTCTCGACCGAGCTGTGCGCCTCCACCGAGGCATACACGCGTAGCGGCGGCACGTCGCGGCGGCCGGCCAGTCCGGCGCCGCGCACGTCCACCCCGGCCGCCTCGCGGGCGGCCGCCAGGCCGTAGAACGTGGACGCCGAGGCGCCGTCGGTGATTTCGCCGAACCAGTCCGTGGGAAGGCCGATCAGGTCGAGCATCCAGCGCAGGGAGACCTGCTCCAGCTCGGTCGCCGCCGGAGACGTCCGCCAGAGCATGGAGTTGACGTTGAGCGTGGCCGCGATCAGCTCGCCGAGGATCCCCGGCGGCGAGCCGGTGATCCCGAAGTAGGCCATGAACCCGGGATGGTTCCAGTGGGTCAGGCCGGGCATCAGCACCCGATCGACATCGTCCAGGAGCGCGCCCAGCGGCTCGCCCTCGACCGGCGCCCGCTCGGGCAGCGCGGCCGCGATCTCGCCCGGCGCCACACTCTGCGAAACCGGCCGCGAGTCGTTGGAGGCGAGGAAGTCCGCGGCCCAGTCGGCGGCCCGGTGAAGCGCCTCCCGCAGCTCCTCCGGGCCCGGGTCGCTCACAGGTCGCGTTCGACCTCGGCGACCGCGTCGCCGAGCTTCTCCAGGACCTCGTCGATCTCGCCGTCGTCGATGATCAGCGGCGGCGCCAGCAGGACGGCGTCCATGTGCTGGTTTCCGACCGGGGTCGGACAGCCGTAGATGAGCAGGCCACGTTCACGGGCGGCGGCGGTCAGCTTGCCGGTGATGTTGCGCGACGCCGGGAAGCGATCGCCGCTGGCCGGGTCGCGCAGCTCGATCCCCTGCACCAGGCCGCGGCCGCGAACCTCGGCCATCAGCGGGTGCTCGGCCGCCATCCGCTCGAGCTCGCCGTGCAGCCGGTCGCCGCTGGTCGCAGCCGTCTCCACCAGGCCCTCCTCGCGCACGACGTCGATCACCTCGCAGCCCACGGCACAGCCCAGCGGGTAGCCGGAGAAGGTATGGCCGTAACTGAAGCCGGACGACGACGTCTCGATCGTCTCGCGGATACGCCGGGTGGCCACCAGCCCGGCGAGGGGCACGACGCCGCCGCCGATGCCCTTGCCGAAGGTGATCACGTCCGGCTGGGCGCCGAAGTGCTCGCTCGCGAACCAGCGGCCGGTGCGACCGAAGGCGGTGATCACCTCGTCCACGATGAGCAGCACGTCGTAGCGGTCGCAGACCTCGCGCACCGCCTGCAGGTAGCCGTCGGGCAGCGGCACCGCCGCGCCGGAAGAGCCGGTCACGGCCTCGATGACGAAGGCGGCGATGTGCTCCGGCCCACGCATCTGGATGGCGCTCTCGAGCGCCGCCGCCCCCTCCTCGGCGGTCACGGAGTTGGGCACGACCGCGTACTTCCGGAGAAGCAGCTCGAAGGGCGCCCGCCAGCGCGAGCCGGACAACGAGAGTGCGCCCATCGTGGAGCCGTGGTAGGAGGTAACCCGGGACAGGAACTCGATCTTGCCCGGCTTCCCCAGCAACTCCCAGTAGAGCACGGCCAGGTGGACGGCCGACTCGTTGGCCTCCGAGCCGGATGAGTTGAAAAAGCACCACTCGAGGTCGCCCGGGGCGACGTCGGCCACCCGCCGCGCGAGGTCGAGCATGGGCTGGTTTCGGAACGAGAAGCGGTAGGTGAAGGTGAGCTCCCGGGCCTGGCGCTCGAGGGCCGCGACCAGGCGCGGATGGCAGTGGCCGAGCAGCATCACCATCGCGCCGCCGCAGGCGTCCAGGTAGCGCTTGCCGCCCGCCTCGATGTAGCAGCCGGACGCCCGGTCGGCCACGGGAACGACGCGCCCCGGGCTTGCGGTCATCGAGTAGTCGGTGGAGTCCGTGACGCTCACCGGAGCGGACTCTAGATGATCGGCCAGACTGTCTCGGCTACCCTGGAACGATGCCCGTCCGAACCCGATCCAGCCGCGAATGCGTGCGTGCGCTGTGGCTTCTCGGACTGACCCCGCCGGTCACCTCGGACGAGCTGACGGCGGCCTGGCGGGCGCGCATCGTCCAGGCCCATCCCGACCGCCACATCAGCTCCGACGCCCGCACCGAGGCGGCCCACGTGATGACCCGCGCGCTCAACGACGCGCGTGGCGTGGTCGCCAGCTGGATCGCCGCCGGCGAGGCCTGGCCGAGCCGGAGCGGCGAGCGGGTGCTGCGCTTCGACGAGCCGGAGCCCTGGCCCGAGCGGCCGGCCGAACCGGAGCCGGCGCCGATCTGCCGGTTCACCGGACTCCGTCGCGGCGACCGGGTCACCCGATGGCCGTACATGAACGATCCCGAGCTGGTGGCCGGCACCGCCCGCGATCCGCGTGACGGCCAGGTCTGGGTGGACATCGCCGGCGGCGACTCGGTGCGTTCCGAGCGAGTCCGGCTCGCCGCCTTCGGCTGTCCGGTGTGCGGGCTCTGCGCGGGCCCCCGCGACACCCCGATCAGCGTCCGCCCCTGCCCTCAGTGCCTGGTCGACCTGCGACGCCTGGAGGCACGGCCAGCCGAAGCCGCACGCGTCCGCTCCGGCATCGAGGCGCGTTCGCTGGCCGGCCGGGCAATGGCGGCCGACCTCGAGGACGGCGACCTGATGCACCGGGCCGAGGAGCGCGGCCGCTGGGCACAGCAGCTCAAGCGGGCCGGCCAGGACGACCTCCAGGCGGCGCTCCTGGCGGCATTCACCCGCGCATTCGAGCGCTGGGCCGAGGCGTCCTGAGCGCGGAACAAAGGGGCCAGGCCCCCACGTTCCATGGGGCCGATTCGTTGCGCATTCCTGACCCGTCACCGGATGGTTACGCGGCTCCTCCCGGTGAGCCGCTTCGGGCGGCGGAATTTAGGGGCCAGGCCCCCACGTTTCACGGGGTCGAATCGTGACCGAGTCGTGACGCTCAGACGGCCTGGCCGGGGGCTTTGAGCTCGGCAGCCAGCTCGATCACCGCGCAGCGGCTGGGGAGCTCGGCCAGCCCCCAGGCCAGCGCATCCGGAAGCTCCGCCGCCGACTCGATGCGCCGGTAGCCGACGCCGTAGCCTTCGGCCAGCTTGCCGAAGTCGGGCGAGTCGAGCTCGACGCCGACCGTGCGGCCGGTCGAGTTCATCTGGTAGTTCTTGAGTACCCCGTAGCAGCGGTCGTTTACCAGAAGCGTCGCGAAGTGCAGGCCGTTCTGCTGGGCGGTGACGAGCTCGTGGCCGGCCATCAGGAAGCCGCCGTCGCCGACGATCGCAAGCGCCGGCGCATCCGGGTTGGCGGCCACGACTCCAAGCGCGCTCGGCATCGCCGAACCCAACGCGCCGCTCATCGGATAGACGAACGCTCCAGGGTGCGTGGCATCCAGGTAGAGCACCGCCCAGTAGCCGAGGATCGTCATGTCCGAGACGACGATCGCCGAGCCCGGAAGACCGCGGTCGATCGCCGTCAGAAGCGCCGGCTCCTCGCTGAAGCCCTGGGCCGCCACCTCGGCCGCCCGGCCGGAGAGCGCCGCCCGGGCGTCTGCCGTTCCGTCGCGTGCCCCGGCCGACGGCGACGCGGCGAGCAGCGCGTCGCAGAAGAGCCCGATGTCGGCCACGATCCCCTCGGCGATCGCATAGTTCGCCCCCAGCCGGGCCGCGTCCAGGTCGACGTGGACGAGCGACGCGGGGAACGGCACCGCCCAATGACAGGTGTACTCCTCGGCAAACCGCGTGCCCAGGGCCAGGCAGACGTCGGCGTTTGCGATCAGCGCCTGCACCGCCGGCTCCTCGCAGGACGAGCCCGCATGCAGCGGGTGTCCGGCGGGCATCACGCCCTTGCCGTTGAAGCTCGTGATAACCGGTGCGTCCAGCGCCTCGGCGAGCTCGACGACCCGCGGCGCGGCCGCCCGGCTGCCGCCGCCGGCGAAGATCATCGGCGCTCGAGCGCCGGAAAGCAGTTCGGCCACGCGGGCCACCGCCGCGGGATCGGGAGCCGGCAGGCTGACCGGTGTCACCCGCAGCTCGGCGCCCTCGGCCGGCGCAGCCAGGACATCCGTGTAGGCCTCGACCATCGCCGGCCCGGGCCGCATCGCGATCGCCGTCAGCGCCTCGTCGACGGCCGCCGCCAGCGCTCCCGGGCTGCGCGGCCGGGAATGGTGCCGGGTGACCGCGGCGAACGCCTCCGACTGCCCCGTCGTTTCGTGCATCCAGCCCCGCTCGCCGGGATCGCTGGGGATCTGGGTGGTCACGTGCAGCACACGCAGCGACGAGGCGTCCGCCTCGCCCATGCCGGCAAAGGCGTTGAACGCTCCCGGGCCGGTGCTGGTGATGCACACGCCGACCCGGTCGGAGGTGCGCGCGTACCCCTGAGCGGCGAACGCCGCCGCCTGCTCGTGACGGACGACGACGCAGCGGATCGAGGAGTCGGCGAGCGCGTCCCAGACCCCCAGCGCATGCTGGCCGGGGATCCCGAACACGACCTCCACCCCGTGCGCCTCGAGCGCCCCCACCAACGCGTGGGCGCCCGTCTCCAGTGTCGTCCGCGAGGCCCGGGCCATCGCCCTAGGACGTGGTCTGGTTCTGCGAGATGAAGGCGACCAGGTCGGCGATGTCGGCCTTGCTCAAGCTGGCGGCGAAGGTGTCGGGCATGATGCCCGGCGAGAAGCCCTTGGCGATGTACTTGTTGGGGTCGGTGATCGAGTCCGAGATGAACTTGTTGAGCGGCTCGCCGGAGTCCTTCTGGCTGGCCGAGATGTTGTCGAGGTTGGGGCCGACGGTGCCGGTCGCGCCGGCAGCCGTGAAGGTGTGGCAGCCGCTGCAGCCGGCGGTGCCGGTGAAGATCGTCTTGCCGGCGGCGGCGTTGCCGCCGCCGGAGCCGCCGGTCGAGCCGCTGCTGGAGCCGCCGGACGTGGGCGGCGGCGCGCTCGAGCTGGCCGAGGACGGGCTCGCCGTGGTGATCGGGAGGGTGCCCAGTCCGACCGAGCTTGCGTTGCTGGTCGTGGTTCCGGAGGCGACGATGACAACCACCATCACCGCCACTCCGGCCGCTGTTCCGATCAGGGCGGCGACGAGAACCTTGAGCATGGCGGGCGCACTATATCCGCTGGCCACCGACAGCGAAGCAGAATCGCGCGGAGGACCGGTATCCCCCAAGAAGGGGATGCCGGGGTGGGCGTCGAACGTCGAGATCGGCCTTCAGAATGCTCGATAAACGAGACATCCAGACCCTCATGTACTGCATTCGCATGGCAGAGACGACCGGGCACTGGCGGGACGCCGGCCCCCGCTCGGCGGAGCGCCTGGAATGCAAGCTGGCCGAGATGCTGCGCGACATCGAGCGCCGCACACCGGCCGCCGCCTGACACCGCTGTTACTCGGCGGGCCGGCGGAAGCGTGCCCGGCCGACCGTGATCTGAAACTCGGGCGCGCCGACCGCCTCCCGGATGCCGGCGGCCAGCGGATGATCGCAGCCGGCCAGCTCGATCCAGTTGGCGGTGTCGATCGTCTCCACCCAGGACTCCTCGGCGTCGACCGAGAACCCCGCCGCGAGCAGCCGCGAGCGCGCTTCGCCGGACTCCAGTATCCGCTGATGGCCGGCGTCGCGCAGCCGCTCCACGCGCTCCCAGCGCCGGGCCGTCGCCCGGTCGGGGTCGGCCACGAAATCCTCGATCACGACCCGCCCGCCGGGTGCCGCCAGCCGCGCCATCTCGTCCAGCGCTCGAGTCGGGCTCTCGATGTGGTGCAGGGCGCGGACGCAGGTGACCAGGTCGAACGACCCGTCCTCGAACGGCAGCTGCTCGGCGCGGGCGACCACCCGCTGCGCCCAGGCGGGGACATTGGCGAGCATCGGCTCGGAAACATCGGCCACCGTCATCTCGGCGACCCGCCCCTCCAGCGCCTCGGCGAGCGCCCCGGTGCCGCCCGCGACGTCCAGCACCCGGTCGCCGGACTGGGGCTCGCACCAGGCGACCATGCCCGACCAGTCGCGCGTGCGCGCGGCCGCAGCGTATCGATCGGCCGTGCGGTCGAACCGGCTAGCCGACATCGCCATGCTCCCGGCGCAATGCCCCGGCCTGCTCGCGGATGAACTCCTCGGCCGCCACTCGGTCGGTGACCGCGCCGGCAGCCTGCTCTTCGGCAAGCGCCTCCACAAGTGCGCCAATTGCGGGCCCCGAGGCACCGGTGAGGGCGACGATCTGATCGCCGCGAAGGAGCGGCGGCGGTGGGTCGCGGAGCAGCTCGAGCATCAGCCCGACCGCCTCGACCGCGGTCTCGGCGTGCGCCCGCAGGTGCCGCTGACGCGCCCGGCGCCCGCGGGTGGCGAGGCGGTCGGCCAGTGACAGGACGACGCTTGCGAACGGGTAGGGATCGGTGGCCCGCAGGTAGCGGTGCGCCTGCCGGCGGTCGAGCGGCCGCTGCCGCACCATGAAGCCCAGTCGCAGGTGCTCGCGCACGAGCAGCCGGCAGCAGACACTGACGGCGGCGGACGTCCGCCAGCGCTCGAGCACGGCGGCGGCAGTTTCGGCGCCGGCGTCGTCGTGGCCGAGGAAGCTGATCCGGCCGGCCCCGTCGACCGCCCGGGTGGCCGGCTTCGCGACGTCGTGGAAGAGCGCGGCCAGGCGCAGCACTCCGGCCTCGTCGAGGCCGTCGCCGACCGGCCGCGCCAGCTCCTCGGCAACCGCGGCAGCGTGCTCGCGCAGGTAGTGCTCAGGGTTGTCGGCGATGTCGGCGACCGTGTCCAGCACCTGCAGCGTGTGCTCGAAGACGTCGAGATGGTGGTGGCCGCTCTGCTCGACGCCGCGAGTCGGTGCCAGCTCCGGCAGCACGACCTCGAGGACATCCAGGTCGTCCAGGATGCGGATCCCGTCGGCCGGGTCGTCCAGCAGCAGGATGCGTCGCATCTCCATGAAGATCCGCTCCCCGCTCGGCCGGTCGGCCAGAGCCGCCCGCTCGCGGGCCCGGCCTCGGGCCGGCCCGTCGATCACGAACCCGAGCTCGTGGGCGATCCGGCCCAGTCGCAGCAGCCGCAGCGGGTCGTCGTCGAACACCTGCGACGACACCAGCCGGATCCGCTCCGCGCGCAGATCGTCTCGCCCGCCGTAGGGATCGATCGCGTCGCCGCCGTCCAGCGGCATCGCGATCGCGTTGATCGTGAAGTCGCGTTGCCCGAGGTCGTCGGCGATCGAGCCGCCGCGGCAGCCGGCGACGTCGACGGTCGGGCCGCCGTTCACCACCCGCCAGGCGCCGTGCCGCTCCGAGAGCGGGAACGGCGAGCCGCCGCGGCGGCGTGCGAGCGCCCGCGCCGCCCGGCCCGGATCGCCGTCGACGACGAGGTCGATATCGGTCACCGGCCGCCCCATCAGCAGGTCGCGGACACTGCCCCCGACCAGCCAGGCGCCCTCGACCGGCGCGTTGGCGCGGATCCGCTCAAGCTCCGCGGAAGACATGGTCCACGCGCCACGGCCGGGGCTCCAGGCCGGTTGCGATCTCGTAGTTGATGGTGTCGGCGAGCCGTGCCCATTCCTCCGCGGTGACCTGCTCGTCCCCGTCCCGGCCGAGCAGCGTCACCCGGTCGCCGATCTCGACGTCGCGCTCGCTGCCGATGACGAAGGTCAGCTGGTCCATCGAGATGGTCGCGGCAACCAGCCGCCGGCGGCCCCGGACGAGCACATCGCCGCGGCCCGAGAGCAGGCGCGGCACGCCGTCGGCGTACCCCGCCGGGGCGAGCCCGATCCAGGTCGGGCGGGCGGCGATGAAGCGCCGGCCGTAGCCGGAGCTCTCGCCCGCCTGGAGCAGCTTGACGTCGGCCACGTAGGTGGTGAACGACAGCGCCGGTGTGAGCCCGTCGTCGGCCGGCGAGGTGGCAAACGGCGACAGCCCGAGCACGGCGATCCCGCAGCGAACGGCATCCCAGCGGGCCCCCGCGACGCGCAGCGCGGCGGCGCTGTTCGAGATGTGCCGCGGACAGTCGGGAAAGCGCTGGCAGACGGCCTGGAACCGCTCCATCTGGAGCTCGGTGAAGGCGGCGTCGGAGGCGAAGGCGACGCCGGCCGAGTCGGCCGACGCGAAGTGGCTCATCAGCCCGGCCAGTCGCAGGGTGCCGCCGGCCTCCAGCTCCTCGCCGATCCGCAGCGCGTCCTCGGCGCGCATCCCCCACCGCCCCATCCCGGTGTCCACCTTCACGTGGACGCCGAGTGGACTGCGGGCGGCGCTGCGCAGGCGGGCGAAGGTGGTCGTCGAGGAGACGGCCACCTCCACGCCCTCGACGTCCGGCTCCTGGCCGGGGACGAGCGGGCTCATCACCAGCACCGGCGCCTCCGGCAGGTCGCTTCGCAGGGCGCGTGCCTCCTCCCAGGTTGCGACGCACAGCTTGCCCGCCCCCGCCTCCAGCGCCGCCCGGCCGACCTCGGCGGCACCGTGGCCGTAGGCGTCCGCCTTGACCACCGCCCACACCTCGGCGGGCGCCGCCACACGGCGCAGATGGGCGATGTTCTGGGCGATCGCGGCGAGGTCCACGGTGACCGTGGCGCGGGCGATGCGCTGGCCGATCATGCGCCGAACGATGCGGGAAGGGCGTCGATCACGTCACCGGCGATGATACCGGTGGGTCCCTTTCCGGCCGTCGCGGCGGCACCCGCGCGGCCGTGCGCCACGGCGCCGCAGACGGCAGCCGGGTGCGGCTCCATTCCGCGCGCGAGCAGCGCCGCGATCGCCCCCGTCAGCACGTCTCCGGAGCCGGCGGTGGCGAGGCCGGGAACGTCCACCGGGACGGCCGTGACCGCGCCGTCGGGCTCCGCGACGAGGGTGTCCGCACCCTTCAGGAGCACCACCGCCTGGGCATCGGCGGCGGCCCGTCGCACCGCCTCGAGCCGGTTCTCGCGCACCCATTCCGAAGGCTGGCCGAGGAGCCGCCCCATCTCCCCCTCGTGCGGGGTCAGCACGGCCGGCAGCCGACGGCGGGCGATCGCCGCCAGATCGCCGGCGAAGGCGAAGAGGGCATCCGCGTCGACGACGACCGGGCCGGGATGGCGAATCGCCAGCTCGCGGGCCTGCTGGAGCGCCCGCGGCTCGCGGCCGAGGCCGGGCCCGATGGCCAGGGCGCCCGCCCGCTCGGCCAGCTCCAGGGCCGCCGGCAGCGGGCGCACGATCGGCTCCGGCCGGTGGGCGGCGATCGCCGCGACCGCCTCGGCGGGGGCGGCCACCCAGACGATCCCGGCACCGGCCCGGAGCGCGGCAAGCGCCGTCAGGGCGGGGGCGCCGGCATAGCCGGGGGCGCCCCCCAGCACGAGCACAGAGCCGGCCGAGTACTTGGTCACCCGGGCGCTGCGGGCGGGCACCTCGGTGAGAACTCCCGGCCCGGCGACGGCGACCGCCGTCGGCTGCTCGATCTGGGCCGGAATGCCGATGTCGGCGACCGTCACCGCTCCCGCGTGGAAGCGCCCCGGGGCGACCACCAGGCCGACCTTGCGGGCGTGGAAGCTGACGGTCAGGTCGGCCTCGACGGCGGCGCCGAGCACGCATCCGCTGGACGAGTCGACGCCGGACGGCACATCCAGAGAGACGACCGGCCCGGCGGCCGCCGAGACCGCGTCGATCAGGGCCTCCGCGCCGGGCCGGGGCCGGCCCGAGAAGCCGGTGCCGAGGAGCGCGTCGACGACGACGTCGGCCCGCCGGACGCCGCGCCGCAGGCGAGCCGGCGCGATCCGCTCGTGGATCGGGATCCGCATCCGCGCGGCGATGTCGAAGTTCTGCCGCGAGTCGGCGCTGAGCCGGGAGGCGGCGCCGGTCAGGAACACCTCCACGGCCAGCCCGGCGGCGTGCAGGTGGCGCGCAACGACGAACCCGTCGCCGCCGTTATTGCCGGCGCCGCAGAGGATCGTTGCCGCCGCGGCGTCCGGGTACCGGCGCAGGAGCTCGGCACTCGCCGCCAGCCCTGCCCGCTCCATGAGGACGATGCCGGGGATGCCCAGCTCCTCGATCGCACGCGTCTCGGCAGCCCGCATCTCGGCGGCGGTGTAGGCGGGCTCGGTGCCGTTCATGCCAGGTCGTGCACGATCGCCACCGCCGCCGCCATGCCCTTCGAGTGCGTCATCGAGAGATCGATGGCGCCGGCCCGCACACGGCCCGCCCAGGCGGCGGTGCGCCCGCTCAGCGAGACGCCGGGCTTGGGGCGGCCCGCGATCTCGATCTCCCGCCAGGTGAACGGCACGCCGAAGCCGAGGGCCTTGCCGACGGCTTCCTTGCCGGCGAAGCGGGCGGCGAAGTGCTGGGCGGGGTTCGCGCGCGAGAAACAGTAGGCCCGCTCGGCTTCGGTGAACACCCGCTCGACGAAGCGCGCGTGGCGCTCGAGCGCCCGCGCCACCCGTTCGATCTCGATGAGGTCGATCCCCACGCGCATCCTGGCCATACTATGCTTGTCCGCATGGCGAGGGCGCTGGCGCTGACCGAGCATGCTGTGTGGTGGCCGAGCACGCTCTACCAGACGACCACCCTCGATCTGCGCGGCAACAGCGGTCGGGTGCTGGTCGATCCAGGCATCTCGCCGTGGGAGATCGCGGAGGTCGTCGCGGGCCACGCCGATCCGGTCGGCGACATCCTGGTCACGCATGCCGACTGGGATCACGTGATGGCTCTGCCGGAGCTCCCCGACGCGCGGGTGACGGCCAGCGCCGCCGCCGCGGAGCGGATCGACTCCGGCGAGGCCCGGCGATCGGTGGAGGAGGAGACGCGGGAGGTCGGCGTCACCTACGGGCCGCTCGAGCTCTTGCGGGTGGACGACCCCGTCGAGCCGCCGGCGGAGCGGACGATCGGCGGCTGGCAGATGGTCTTCCGGCCCGGCCCGGGGCATACGCCGGACGGGCTGATCGTCTCGATCCCCGAAGCGGGGCTGCTGGTGGTCGGCGACTACCTGTCGGAGATGGAGATCCCCGCCTC
Organism: Gaiellales bacterium; assembly: GCA_036273335.1. GTDB lineage: Bacteria > Actinomycetota > Thermoleophilia > Gaiellales > JAICJC01 > DASUHT01. The sequence continues at coordinate 28,247 of DASUHT010000076.1, forward strand.
GTATCACTCCATCGAGGACTACCGCAACACCGTCGAGACCCTGATCGGCGTGATCGAGCGGGAGCGGCCGCAGTTCGTCGTGGTCGGCCACGGCCGCCCGCTGACGTCGGAGCGGGCGCTCGAGATCGCCGACGAGGACCTCGACTACGTTGAGGCGATCCTGGCCTACGCGGCGGCAGGCTGCGACCCGGCTCATGCCGAGCGGATCGCCGTCCCCCGGCGCGGCGGCGCCCGCTACGACGACGAGTCGCACGCCCGAAACGTCGCCATCGCCTGCGCCGGAGTGGCCACGCCGGCGTGAGCCTGCCGCCGGCGATCCTTGGCCTGGCCGAGGACGCGAACACCCACACCCCGCTCGGGCCCGGCCAGGAGCGGATCGAACGCGACGAGTTCGTGCTCTGGATGATGCCCGGCCTCGGCGATGCCCACGGTGTCGTCGCCCAGCGCCTGCGCCTGCGTCCCGAGCGGGTCGAGCGCGTCGTGGCCGAGATCCGGGACCTCGTCCGGGCGCGCGGGAAGGTCGAGCTGAGCTGGGAGGTCGGCTCGTCGGCGACCCCGCCCGACCTGGTCGAGCGCCTGCTCGCGCTGGGCATGCGGCTGGACGACGACCCGCACCTCGTGGCCGTCGTCTGCAGCAGCGCACCGGCGCCCGCCCCGGAGGTCGTCGAGGTGCGCCGTGTCGAGAGCCGGGAGGAATTCGAAACCGGCCTTCGCATCGCGTACACGGCCTTCGGCGGCACGATCGACGCCGACGTCGGCGAGCAGTACCGCGCCTGGCGTGGCGACAGGTCGCAGGCCCGTTACCTCGCGCTCGTGGAGGGACGGCCGGTCGGCTCCGCCTCGGCCACATTCACCCCTCACGGGGCTGTCCTGAACGCCGGGGCGACGCTCCCCGATGCCCGGGGGCTGGGCGCCTATCGGGCGCTCGTACGGGCGCGCTGGGACGATGCCGCCGCCCGCGGAACGCCGGCGCTGATCACCCAGGCAGGCCGCATGTCGCTCCCCATCCTGGAGCGGCTGGGGTTTCGCGAGGTCGCCCGGATCACGGTGCTCGTCGACCGGCTCTGAGTCAGCGCCGCAGGTGCATGCGGCGGGCGACCTCGGCCAGGTTCACGCTGTATCCCCAGCCGTAGGACTTGGGTGGGAAAAGGCGCTGTTCGCCGGTGTTCCACCAGCGGTTCTTGACCCTGTCCCAGGTTGGCCGACGCCAGTCGTAGGGGATGCGAAGCCAGGTGCCGGTGCGGTTTCTGCTCATGTCACGAGGGTAGCACCGGCCCTAGACTCGCAGGGTGGAGCTGATTTGCCGAACATCCGCCGAGCTGACGCCGGAGCAGCAATCCGAGCTGCGCCGCCTCTTCGACCGGGCGTGGGGCGGGAAGAGCGGAACGTTCGACGACAAAGACTGGCAGGCGGCCCTCGGCGGCACCCACTTCATGCTCGCGGAGAACGGCGTCATCGTGTCGCACGCGGCGGTCGTCGAGCGGATGCTCGAGTTTGCCGGAAAGCCGGTGCGAACCGGGTATGTGGAAGCGGTGGCGACCCTCCCGGAGCGCCAGGGCGAGGGGCATGCGACGCGCGTCATGGCCGAGGTGAACGCGTTCATCGACCGGGAGTATGCGATCGGGGCGCTGGGGGCCGCGGCGCCGGAGTTCTACGCGCGCATCGGGTGGGCGCCGTGGCGTGGACTGACGGCCGCGCGCACGAGCGACGGCGTGCGGATGACCCCCGAGGAGGACGGGCACATCTTCGTCCGACCGGTCGAAGCAGCCGCAGTTCCGGCCGACGCACTGCTCGTCTGCGCCGGACGGCCCGGCGATCCCTGGTAGCCGCGACCGTCTGGCAGCGGTCGCCCGGGAAGTGCAGTGCTCCTGGGTACCGCCCGGCCGCGTCCGAGGCAGTCCGGTAGATTCGGCGCATGTTCTGCGGAAAGTGCGGCTCCCAGCGTGTCGGCGACGACGCCTACTGCCGCACGTGCGGCGCAGCGTTCGACGATCCGGGGAGACCGCAAACGACGGACGACTCGCCAGACACCGCCGTCGTTCCGCCCGCACCTGTTGGTGAGGAGCCGGGCGAGGCGTTCCCGAGCTGGGCCGCCGCAGGTGCGGTCCTCGCGACCATCTTCGCGCCGTTCATCAGTCTGATCGTCGCGGTCGTCATGTACGGAAACGAGAAGCGCCTGCGCCGGCGCGGCTTCCTGAAGAACTGGGCGATTGGAAGCGCTGCCTGGCTGGGCGTAGGAGCTCTGATCTTCATCGGCGTCTTCGCAAGCGCCGGCGGTGGCGGCTGTAAAGGCGGCCGTGATCCCTTCGCGCTTCCGAGCTACGAGTCGAGCGACAACGTTCACTGGCAGGAGACGGTCGCCTGCGTCAACGGCGGACAGACAACGTTCTCCGTCCCGGCCAGCAAGGTTCCCGGAAACGGCGGCTCGTCCTCGCCCTGACCTGCAGGGCAAGGATGATCGGCCGAGCGCGTTTCGCAACGGTTGTAGGGGTTTCCCCGACGCCACGGTGAGCCGCTGGTTCGAGACTGGGCGTGTGATCTCGCAGAAGACAGCACCGAAGCGGATGACTCGGGTGATGGCGGTGTCCAGGCTGGCGCCGAGCGTGATCGTCCTCGTGCTCGCGGCGACGGCCTGCGGCAGCTCCAGCTCCGGTGCTGCGCCGAAGACCGTTGCCCCCGCTCGATACCAGAACATGGTTTGTGCCAGCATCGCTCGCTACAGCAGAGCGACCGCGCAACCGTTTCTGGTGTTTCAGGGGCTGCATCTGCAGTTCAAGTACGGCATTCCGACGCAGTCGAAGGTGCGCGACAGGCAGATCGCGGCAAGCCAGTCGATCGTGAAGGCAACCGATCAACTGATTGCCGGGCTCCGTGCTGCGGGCGTGCCCAGGACGGCACACGGCCAGGCGTTCGCGGACGAGCTGCTGTCAGCGTTCCACGAGCTCCACGATTCGATCGACCACGTGCACGACCAGGCGACGTCGCTTCCGACTGGATCCGGCCAGGCCGATCCCGAGTCCGAGCTCTCCCCGCAGATCGGGGCGGCGCTGGAGCATCTGGGGAAGCGCCTCGACAGCGATCGGACGACCAACGGCGCCGGACTCGACCTGCACTGCGGCACCTCGTAGACCGCAGTGCATCGAGCGCGTGAGGCTTCGTCGGTCTGGAGGCGCACCGGAGCCGGCTACGCGATCCTATGACGCCACCGCGCGAGCCGGACCTGGTGGCAGACGGCGAAACACAGCAGGAACGCGAGCGTCGCGGTCGCCGCGCCGCCGACGTTGACCGCAACCGCCGCGATCTCGATGACGATCGCCGGCGGGAGTGCCGCCAGTGCGGACAGACGCTTGGCCGGTTGCTGCATGTTCATAACCATCTCCTCTCAACTCGGGTACGTACTCGACAGTAGAAGCGCGCATCCGGCGTGTCATCGGCACGCCGGCGGAACCGGGCTCCGCCGCGAGACGGATCCGTGCTTCGCCCGGGAGATGGATGCGTACGCGCCTCGACGCTTGTACGGTGGAGCGGTGAGGCAATCGATCCGCTACGCGCTGGGCTCGGCCAGCGTCCGCCGCGGGGCGGACATCGGGCTCGCCGTCGGACTGGCCCTGCTCGCCCTGATCGACCTCGCAGTCTCATCGGACGCCGCCTCCTGGGGCGGCCGAGGGCCGCTGCAGGTGTGCCTGGCCCTGGGATGCACGCTCCCGCTCGCCTGGCGCGTGCGCTACCCGATCGCGACGGTGGCGGTGATCACGGCAGCCGGGGGCCTTCTGGTTGCCGTGGCCGCGCCGCACCAGGCGCCGTTCGAGGTGTTCATCGGCTCCGTACTTGCGTCCTACTCGATCGGCGCACACACTGCCGGCGCGCGCCGGTGGCTGGGTCTGGGTCTGATGTTCGGAGTCGGGCTCCCGTTCATGGTCGCCGCCGGCAGCCGCGGTATGGCGACCGGCAACACCCTGGCACCGATCGCCTGGCTGGCCGCCGCGTGGGCGGTGGGCGCGATCATCCGGGGCCGCCGGCTGCGCACGGCCGATCTGGAGCTGCTGACGGCCGAACTGGCCGTGCAGCGCGATCTCCAGGCGCAGGCAGCAGTCGCGGTTGAGCGCGGCCGTATCGCGCGCGAGTTGCACGACGTCGTGGCGCACAACGTGTCGATGATGGTCGTTCAGGCGGGTGCCGCAGACCGCGTTCTCGAGGGCGACCAGCCAGACGTTCGGCGGGCGCTGGCGGCGATCGCGGGTACCGGGCGCGAGACCGTCGACGAGATGCGCCTGCTGCTGGGCGTGCTCCGCAGCGACGAAGGGGGCGCTCTGTCGCCGCAACCCGGGCTGAGCGATCTCGACCAACTGGTCGGCAACGTTCGCAGCGCCGGTCTCCAGGTCGATCTGCGCGTCGAGGGGGATCGCTCGCCGCTCTCGCCCGGCGTCGACCTGTCCGCCTACCGGATCGTCCAGGAGGCGCTCACCAACGTGATCAAGCATGCCGGCACTGCCACCGTCGAGGTGACGGTGCGCTACGCGAAGGACTCCGTTCAGGTCGAGGTGTGCGACGACGGTCGCCCGCGGGAACCCGCCTCCGGTGGCGGCAACGGCCTGATCGGGATGCGCGAGCGGGTCACGATGCTGGGGGGCGAGTTCCGGGCCGGGGCGCGTCAGGGCGGCGGGTTCGCCGTGTTCGCCTGCCTGCCGATCGCCGGTCCCGCCGCGTGATCGACCTGCTGCTGGCCGACGACCAGGCGCTGGTCCGCGCCGGGTTCGGGCTGATCCTGAACGCCGAGAGCGACCTGCGGGTCGTCGCCGAGGCCGAGGACGGGGACCAGGCCGTGGCGGAAGCGGCGCGTACCCGTCCAGACGTCGTTCTGATGGACATCCGCATGCCGCGTCTGGACGGGATCGCCGCAACCCGGGCGATCCTCGAGGCACTGCCCGCGGCGCGCGTGCTGATGCTGACCACTTTCGATCTCGACGACTATGTGATCGATGCGTTCCGGGCCGGCGCGTCGGGGTTCTTGCTCAAGACCGTGCCGCCGGCACAACTGGTCGCCGCCGTCCACACCGTCTACGAGAGCGACGCGCTGCTTGCACCAGCCAGCACTCGCCGGCTGATCGAGGAGCACTCGCCGGCGCCGACCCAGGCCCGCGAGCTGGACGAGCTGACAACGCGGGAGCGCGAGGTGCTGCGCCTGTTGGCCCGCGGCCTGACCAACGCGGAGATCGCGGAGACGCTCGTGGTAGAGCTGTCGACGGTCAAGTCGCATGTCGCCCGCGTGCTGGCCAAGCTGGGCCTCCGCGACCGCGTGCAGGCGGTGGTATTCGCCTATGACCACGGCGTCGTCCGCCCGGGAGACTGAGCCGCCCGGGAGACCCTGCCCACCCCGCTCCGGCCTACTCGACCGTGACGGTCTTGGCCAGGTTGCGCGGCTTGTCCGCGTCCAGGCCGCGCTTGCGGGCGATCTGATAGGCCAGCTGCTGGAGCGGGATGACCGCCAGCACCGCCTGCAGCTCGGGTTCGGTGCGCGGGAGCCAGATCACGTGCTCGGCGACCGCCTCGATGCGCGAGTCGCCCTCGGTGGCGACGGCGATCACGTGCGCGCCGCGGGCGCGCACCTCCTCGATGTTCGAGACCATCTTCTCGAACACGTGGTTGTCGGTCGCGATGCAGACAACGGGCGTTGAGGAGTCGAGCAGCGCGATCGGCCCGTGCTTCATCTCACCGGCCGCGTAGGCGTCGGTCGCGATGTAGGAGATCTCCTTCAGCTTGAGCGCGCCCTCGAGGGCGATCGGCAGGCCGATGTTCCGGCCCAGGTAGAGGAAGAACTCGCTCTGCCAGTAGCGCTCCGCGATTGGCGTCACCTGATCCTCGGCGTCGATCGTCCGCTGGGCCAGGTCGGGCAGCGCCTTCACCTGCTCGAGAAGCAGCGCCGCCCGGTCCACGTCGATGGTTCCGCGGATCAGGCCAAGCTTGAGCGCCAGCAGGTACATCAGCGTCACCTGGGCGGTGAACGTCTTGGTCGCCGCCACCCCGATCTCCAGGCCGGCCCGGGTGAACAGCACCGAGTCGCACTCGCGGGTCATCTGGCTGCCCATCACGTTGGTGACCGCCAGGACGTGCGCGCCGCGGGCGCGCGCCTCCTTCATCGCCGCCAGGGTGTCGATCGTCTCGCCGGACTGGGCGACCGCCACGACCAGCGTGTCCTCGTCGATCACCGCGTGCCGGTAGCGCCACTCGCTGGCGATGTCCGACTCGCAGGGGACGCGCGCCCACTCCTCGAGCAGGTAGCGGCCGACCAGCCCCGCGTGGTAGGAGGTGCCGCAGGCGAGCATGACGACCCGGTTCAGCCTGCGGATGCGCTCATCGGACAGGTTCAGCCCGTCCAGCTGGAGCGATCCGTGGTAGAGCCGCTCGCCGATCGTCTCGGCGATCGCATCCGGCTGCTCGTGGATCTCCTTGAGCATGAACGTCTCGTAGCCCTGCTTCTCGGCCGCGTCCTCGTCCCAGTCCACCTGCTCGATCAGCCGCTCGACCTCGTCGCCGGCGTCGGTCAGGAAGCGCGCACCCTCGGGCAGGGCGATCACGATCTCGCCGTCGAGGACGTACTGGACGCGCCGGGTCTCGCCCATGAAGGCGGGGATCGCCGAGGCCATGAACGTCTCTCCCTCGCCCACGCCGACGACCAGCGGGCACTGGCGCCGGGCACCGACCAGTACCTGCGGGTGGTCGCGATGGGCGACCGCGATCGCGAAGTGGCCCTGCATCCGGGCGTAGGCCGCGCGCACGGCCTCGACCAGATCGCCGGCGTACATCTCCTCGACCAGGTGCGCGATCACCTCGGTGTCGGTGTCGGTGTGGAACGTGTGGCCGGCCGCCGCCAGCTCGGTCCGCAACGCCTGGTAGTTCTCGATGATCCCGTTGTGGACGACTGTCACCCCGGAGCCCTCGCACGCCTCGATGGGGTGCGCATTCGACTCGGTGACACCCCCGTGGGTGGCCCAGCGGGTGTGGGCGAGGCCGGTGGTGGCGGGATGCGGGGCGGAGCCGACCGCGTCGCGCAGCTCCTGGACCCTGCCGACCCTGCGGGTGATGTCCACCTCGCCGTTGATCAGGCAGATGCCGGCGGAGTCGTAGCCACGGTACTCCAGCCGCTCCAGTCCGGTCAGCAGGAGTTCCTTGCAAGGCCGCTCACCGACGTATCCGACGATCCCGCACATGCAACCGTTATACCCCTATCTGCTCGCGGACCACAACGCACAGGTGGTCACAGACGGCCTCGCACTCACCCCGGTCGGCCGCCTCCACCATCACCCGGACGACCGGCTCGGTACCCGAGGCGCGTACCACCACACGGCCGTCCTGACCCAGCTTCGCGGCTGCGGCGTCGACCTCCTGCCACACCAGCGCCGCGTTTGTCAGACGCGAACGGTCGGCGGCGACGGCAACCAGCTTCTGCGGAAACGGCACCACCAGCTCGGCGGCGTCGTCCAGTGACATCCCCAGTCGCTCCAGCGCGGCCAGCAGCATCAGCGCGGTCGCCAGCCCGTCGCCGGTCGTATGGTGGACGAGGTCGACGATGTGCCCCGACTGCTCGCCGCCCAGCGTTGCGCCGGTCGCGGTCATCCGCTCCAGCACGTAGCGGTCGCCGACGTCGGTCACCTCGAG
>DASUHT010000077.1:0-30328 GCA_036273335.1 Gaiellales bacterium
CCGGGCCAGCCCTCGCGCCGCCGCCACCTCTGTGCGCCACTGGCAGGCGAACCCCGAGGTCGACCGCGGATGCGCCCAGCCCTCGGTCACGATGCCCGCCGGCATCGCCAGGAACGAGCTCGCCGCGTCCCGGCCGTCGCGCACGATATGGACGTACAGCGCATCCGGGAACAGCCGCTCCAGCAGCGGCAGGTACTGCATGTACATCGGTGTCTTGTCGCCCCAGCGCCACTTGCCCCGCGCCTCGGCGTAGGCCTGGTAGACCGCTCGCAGCCCGTCGGAGAGGCGGGCGTCGTCGGGCAGCGCCTGGCGAACGCGGTCGAGCGGCACCTGCCAGTCGGCGATTGTGCGGATCCGCGAGAGGTCGTCGCAGAAGCCGTCCACGTCCAGCCGGCCGCGATGGCGCGCGGCCAGCTGGGGGATGAAGTACGACTCGTCGGGAACCGCCAGCTGCGAGTGGCGGTCGAGCATCACGCGCAGCAGCGTCGTCCCGGACCTGCGCACGCCGAGGACGAGGAGGGGAGGCGTCGCCACCGCGGCAGCCTACCAACGGGCCGGAAAACTGCCGCTGCTACGGTCCGGGCGTGCGCCGCCGCAGGATCATTGCGATCGTTGGCGCCGGTTGCGCTCTGCTGCTCGCCGGCGGTGCCGTGCTGGCGTGGTGGGCCGTGCATCGAAAGACGCCGGACGTGCACCGGGGCGACGCGCTGCCCTTTACGTTCACCCAGGACCCGACGGTGCCGTCGACCACGGCGACGAGCGGCACGCACAACCACCAGCAGTCGTGGGGACCGGCCTGGCCGGTCTACGGACGGACGATGACGCGGACCCGCGACGCCTCCGACCTGACCACCGTGCGGCCGCCGTACAAGGTGCTCTGGAAGCGGACGACCGGCTTCCTGGAGTACCCGCCGTCCTACGCCAAGGGCCGCCTCTATCTGTACAGCAACGACGGCCAGTTGACCGCCTACGATGTCACGACCGGGAAGCGCCTGTGGCACCACTACACCGGCCCGTCCGGGAACAAGGGCCTGGGCGAGCCGGCGGTCGACGGCAACCGCGTCTACGTCGGCTCGCGGGCGAACTACGTCTACTCGTTCCACGCCAAGACGGGCTCGCTGGCCTGGCGGACGAATGTCGGCGCGCCAATGGAGTCGTCGCCCGCCTTCAACTCGAAGTACCTGTTCATGAGCGATCTGAACGGCAACGTGCGGGCGCTCGACCTGAAGACCGGCCGGGTGGTCTGGACGTTCCACGCCGCCGGAGCGGTCAAGCACGGCCCGGCACTGGCCGGCGGCCGCCTCTACTTCGGCGACTACGCGGGGGTCATGTACTGCCTGCGCGCCTCCGACGGGCACCTGATCTGGCGCACCGCAACCCACGGCCTCTCGTCCGGCTTCGCCTCGGGCACCTTCTATTCCACGCCGGCGGTCGCCTACGGCCGCGTGTACATCGGAAACACCGACGACAAGGTCTACTCGTTCGTCGCCGCGACCGGCCAGATCGCCTGGACCTACACCCTGCCCTGGTGGGCGTACGGCTCGCCGGCGGTCTCGGACGGGCGCATCTTCGCGACCGGCGCCGACGGAACGTTCGTCGCCTTCAACGCGCGCACCGGCGGCGTCCTCTGGCGGCACAAGCTGCCCCACAACTCGCTCGCCTCACCGGTCGTGGTGGGGCCGTACGTGTACGTCGCCGACCGCGGGGCCAGCGGCCGCGTGCACGGAGACGTGTACGCCTTCAACCCCGGGACCGGCCGGCGGGTGTGGTCGTTCCCGGATGGCAAGTACTCGAGCGTGATCGCCGCCGATGGCATGCTGGTGATCGCCGGGTTCGGCAACCTCTACGTGCTGCGGCCGGTCGGGCACTAGCCCGCGGCCGGCAGCCGCTCCAGCACCACGTAGGTGACGCCGCCGTGGTGGATCGTGCGCAGGCGGCGGAAGGCCGGGTCGCGGGCGAGCTCGCGGGCGGTCGCCGACGGCCGCCGTCCGGGCGCGCCGGCCACCACGTAGCGCACGTCGTAGCGGTCGGCGATCGACCGCCTCAGGGGCTCGCCGGTCGCCGGGTCGAGGAAGCGGGCGACGGCAGCCCGCCTCTGCGCCGGGTGGTTCTTGGGCTCGGCCCGGGAGCGCACCTCCGGGACGGCAACTGCATACACGTCCGCCGAGCCGACCAGACGGTAGGAGAGGTCAGGCGAGGCCAGGACGACCGGCAGGTGGCCGTCGGTGGACACCGGCCGCAGCAGCGGGATGATGCCCGGCGGCACCGGGCGGGACGGCGGCGCGGAGACGCCGTGGCGAACGTCGCCGGCGAGCGTGCCGGCCTGCCGCGCCACCGGCACGACCAGCACCAGCAGCGTCAGAACGAGCGTGGCGCCGGGCGCCGCTCGCGGCACCGCACCGCCGGCGCGCAAGCCGCGAACGAGGTAGACGACGGCGATCACCGCCACGACCACGGCGATCGGGGTCACCGGCAGCCACGACCAGTCGCGCTGCCGCCACACGTGATCGGCGCCGGCCAGCGCGACCGCCGCCAGCCCGGCCGCCACGGCCGCCGCCGCGATCACGCGGAGACGGACGTTGACGACCACAAGGGCCAGCGCCATCGCCAGGGTGAACACCCAGGGGATCGCCTCCGGCAGCCGGTGGGTCTGCCCGACGCCGATGGTCGCGATGCCCGCCGCCGCCGGGCCGGGGAGCCCGACCACCAGCAGTGGCCCGGTCATCGCCGTTGCGGCCAGGGCGTAGCGGCGGTCCCGCCAGAGCAGGAGCACCGGCAGCGCCAGCGCCGCGAGCAGAAACGGCAGCCGCCCCTGGACGACGTCGGCGGCCGTGGACGCGATCGCATGGCCGGCCACGAACACGTAGTCCACCGGCGTCGCCACCCGCCACTGGCCCGAGGCCGGCTTGGCGACGTGGGCGCCGCGCAGCGCCACCCACCAGATCCAGCCCAGGATGGCGGCGCTGACCGCTGCCGAAGCCGCCAGTGACCGCCATCCGCGACGCGTCAGAACCGTGATCCCGGCCAGCATCGCCAGCAACATGACGACGTAGGTCGGATGGATGAACGCCGCGCAGCCGGCGACACCCACCAGCACCGCCTCCAGCCACGGATCGCCCGGCTCGCGCAGCGCCTCCACCGTCGCCAGCAGGGCGATCGGGACGAGCAGGAAGAGGACAAACGGGCCCGGCCACTGGAGCATGCCCAGGTTCGGTGCCACCTGGACGGCGTCGAACACCCCGAGCGCCATCGCCGACAGGCCGACCGCGGTGCCGCCGATCGCGCGCCCGGTCGCAAACAGGACGACCGGCAGCAGCATCGCGAATGCCGGGCTGAGGTTCGGGTAGGCGTGCGTGGGATCGGCGCGCACGAGATCGATGGCGCCGGCCTGGGCGGCGTGCAGGAGCGGGAAGGCGTAGCCGGCGTGGGGGTGGCCGTTCAGGTAGGTCGAGACGCCGTCCAGCGACAGGTGGTCGAGCGCCAGCAGCTTGCGGATGCGGCCGGCGTGGAAGAGCTCGTCGCCGTAGAAGCTCCATTGCCAGCGCGTACCCAGCAGGAAGCCGGCTAGGGCGCCGGCTGCCACAATCGCCAGATCGCCGGCGGGAGCCCGCCGGCGCCGCCCGCGCTCCGGCGCCAGTCCGGCCGCCGAGGCGATGCCAACCGTCGCCAGCACCCCGTTGAACGGCAGCCCGGCGATCATTCCCAGGGCGAGCGCCGGCGCCCAGACGATCAGCCCGGCGGCCGGGACGAGGCCGAGGCAGGCGACAGTGTCCAGCCGCTCCGGAATCCCGGCCACCCGCAGCAGCGCCCATCCGGGAACCCCCAGCGAGACGGCGACGGCGACCGCCAGCGCCGCCTGGATCGGCAGCAGTGCGCCGGCGGCCAGCGCCACCGCCGCCCATCCGACCACCGTCAGGGAGGCGATCAGGGCTCGGCGCACCGCGCGAATCTATCAGCGGCGTCAGTCGCCGGAGCCGTGGTGAAACGGCGCCCGGGCGACGATGGCGCGCTCTCCGCGCGACCGGCCGACGAAGCTGAGACCCCAGCGGATCAGGGTGGTGAAGCGGTTCTTGAACCCGGTCATGAACGCCAGGTGGACGCTCAGCCACATCAGCCAGCCGAGGAACCCGGAGAACCGCATGCCGTGAAAGCTGACGATTGCCCGGCGCCTCGAGACCGCGGCCATGCTGCCCAGGTCGCGGTAGCGGAACGGCCTTGCCGAATGCCCGCCGCCGGACTGCCGGCGGGCGATCGTGCGGGCGGCGTGAAGCCCTTGCTGCATCGCCACCTCGGCGACCCCGGGCAGGTTGTCCAGCGCCACCATGTCGCCGATCGCGAACACCTCCGGATGTCCGGACAGCGTGCAATCGGGCTGCACCTTGATCCGGCCGGCCCGGTCGCACTCGGCGCCGGCGGCGTCGGCCAGCGCCCGCGCCAGCGGCGACGCCGCAACGCCCGCCGCCCAGATCGTGGTCCTGGCCGGGAAGCGCTGGACGTTCCCGTCCGGCCCCTTCACCTCGACGCCGGTCGCATCGACGCCGGTCACGATCGACTCGGTGTGGATCTCGACGCCCGTCCGCTCCAGCTCGCGCGTCCCGATGTCGGACAGCCGGTCGCCGAACGTCGACAGGATCTGCTTGCCGCCATCGAAGAGGAGCACCCGGGAGCCGGCCGGGTCATAGCGGCGGAAGTTCTGGTTCAGGGCGCGCCGGGCGAGCTCGGCGATCTGACCGGCGATCTCCACCCCGGTGGGGCCGCCGCCGACGATCGCGAAGGTGAGCCACGCCTCGCGCGCCGCGGGGTCGTCCTCCAGCTCGGCCATCTCGAACGCGCCCAGGATCCGCGTTCGCTGGGCGAGCGCGTCGGCCAGCGTCTTCATCCCGGGCGCCCATTCGGCGAACTCGTCGTGCCCGAAGTACGACTGGCCGGCGCCGGCCGCCACGATCAGGCTGTCGTAGGGGATGCTGCGGGCCTCGCCGTCCGGCCGCACGGCGGCCACCGTCCGCCCCTCGAGGTCGAAGCCGGTGACCTCCGCCATCACCACCTCCAGGTTCCGGTGCCGGCGCAGCACGTCCCGCGTCGGGGCGGCGATCTCACCCTCGGACAGGATGCCGGTCGCCACCTGGTAGAGGAGCGGCTGGAAGAGGTGGTGATTGGTGCGATCGACGAGCGTCACCTGGACGTTGGCGCTGCGCAGGAAGCGGGCAGCGAAGAGCCCGCCGAATCCGCTGCCGACGATCACCACCCGGTGCAGGCCGTTGCTCGCCATCTCGGTGATCGGCATCCTGGGCGGAGGCCGCCGGTTCTGCTTCACCCCGTTGGCATGACGCCTGGCGGGGACCGCGAATGATCATCCGGCCTCAAGAGGACCCGAAAGCGCGCATTCGAGAGCAAGGAGGGGGCATGGCGACGGAGACCCTCGCGGGCGGGACAACCGCGACAGGGCGGGGAGACCCCACGAGAGCCGCGGACGTTCTGGTCGTGTTCGGGATCACCGGGGATCTGGCGAAGGTGATGACGTTCCGGTCGCTTTACCGGCTCGAGGCTCGGGGCCTGATCGACTGCCCGATCGTGGGCGTTGCGGTCGACGACTGGAGCGTCGATCGACTGAAGGAGCGTGCCCGCGAGTCGATCGAGGCGACGGGCGAGACGATCGACAGCAAGGTGTTCGATCGCTTTGCCGCCCGGCTTCGCTACGTGTCCGGCGATTTCACCGACGCCGGCACCTACGAGCGGGTGGCGGAGGCGATCGCGGGGGCGAAGACGCCGGTCTTCTACCTGGAGATTCCCCCGTTTCTGTTCGGCCCTGTGATCAAAGAGCTCAGCGAGGCCGGCCTTACGAAGAACGGGCGTGTGGTGGTCGAGAAGCCCTTCGGCCACGACCTCGAATCTGCCCGTGCGCTGGCCGCCGAGCTCCATCAGTACATCGACGAGTCCCAGCTCTACCGGATCGACCACTACCTCGGGAAGATGGGCCTCGTCGAGATCCTCAGCCTCCGGTTCGCCAATGCGATGCTGGAGCCGATCTGGAACCGAAACAACGTCGCTTCGGTCCAGATCACGATGGCAGAGGCCTTCGGCGTCGAGGATCGTGGGCACTTCTACGACCCGGTGGGCGCGCTGCGCGACGTGGTCGTCAACCACCTGATGCAGGTGGTCGCGGCCGCTGCGATGGAGGCGCCCGCCCGGAGCGATCCGCAGACGATCAAGGATGCACAGGTCGCGCTCTTCCGCGCAGTGGTCGAGGCCGACCCGGCGCATTACGTGCGCGGCCAGTACGAGGGCTATCTCGGGATCGACGGGGTTGCGAAGGACTCGACGACGGAGACGTACGCGGCGCTCAAGCTCGAGATCGAGAACTGGCGCTGGTCGGGTGTCCCATTCTTCATCCGGGCGGGGAAGCGACTTCCAATGACGCAGACGGAGCTCAGGATCGTGTTCAAGCACCCACCGCGACTGGGCTTCCGCGCGGAGGGGGCGCAGATGCCTGAGCCGAATCAGCTGGTGGTCAGGCTCGACCCCTCGACCGGAATCAGGCTCATCGTCGACGCGCATCGTGCGGATGCTCCCGGAGCCAGCGCCATCCAGCTCGACATGGAGTTCTCGGAGGAGGGCGGCGAGGGCCCAACGCCGTATGAGGTGCTGCTGCATGCGGCGATGGTCGGTGACAGCACCCGCTTCACCCGACAGGACGGTGTCGAGGAGGCATGGCGGGTCATGCAGCCGCTGCTCGACGCGCCGCCGCCCGTCCACGCGTACGCGCCCGGGTCGTGGGGCCCGGACGCCGCCGACAAGCTGATCTCCGGCCACGGCCGCTGGCACGAGCCGTGGTACACGACATGAGCCCGACCAGGAACAAGAAGGCGGCCGCGGCTGCCGCCGCCACTCCGCAGAGCGCGGCGGCACCGTCGCCGTTTCCGCCGATCGCTGACTACGCGTTCATCTCCGACTGCCACACGGGCGCGCTGATCGCACCGGACGGGTCGATCGACTGGCTGTGCGTGCCGCGCTTCGACGCGCCCAGTGTGTTCGGCAGCCTGCTCGACCGCGAGGCCGGGATGTTCCGGCTCGGCCCATTCGGCATCAACCATCCCACCAGCCGCGCCTATGAGGCCGGCACGAACGTCATGGTCACGACCTGGAAGACGCCGGGCGGCTGGATGATCGTCCGCGACGCGCTGACCATGGGGCCGCGCGACCATCCCGACGAGATCACCCCGCACACCCGGCCGCCCGCCGACGACGACGGCGATCACATGCTCGTGCGCACCGTCGAGTGCGTCGACGGCCACGTCGAGCTGGACATGGTGTGCGAGCCCGTGTTCGACTACGGCCGGGTGCCCGCCGAGTGGACGCTGGACGGTCAGCACACCGCCGACACCGGCCACGAGGACCAGCGGATCCGCCTGCACACCGACCTCACCCTGGGCGTCGAGGGCAACCGCGTGCGCGCCCGCCACGAGCTGCAGGAGGGGGAGCGCGTCTTTTGCGCGCTGTCCTGGGCCGAGAAGCTGGCCGTCCCCGAGGACGCTGACGACGCAATGCGGCGGATCACCGCCACGGCTGATTTCTGGCGGTCCTGGCTGGGCCGGGGGAGGATCCCCGACCATCGCTGGCGCGATCCCGTTCAGCGCTCGGCGCTGGTCATCAAGGGGCTCACATATATGCCCACCGGCGCCACCGTCGCTGCCCTCACCACCTCGCTGCCGGAGACACCGGGTGGCGAGCGCAACTGGGACTATCGCTACACCTGGATGCGCGATACCACGTTCACGCTGCGGGCGTTGCACATGCTGAACCTGGATTGGGAGGCGGACGAGTTCATCCAGTTCGTCGCCGACGTCGAGGCAAACGAGGACGGCGCGCTGCAGATCATGTACGGGATCGATGGCCGCCGCGACCTGACCGAGAGCCTGCGCGAGGACCTGACCGGGTACGCCGGCGCCCGCCCGGTGCGCATCGGCAACGGCGCCTTCGACCAGCGCCAGAACGACGTCTTCGGCTCGGTGCTCGACTCGATCCTGCTGCACACCGTGCGCAGCCAGCGCCTGCCCCGCCGCCTGTGGCCGATCGTCGAGAGCCAGGCGACCTGCGCGGCGGCCGTCTGGAAGCAGCCCGACCAGGGCATCTGGGAGGCCCGCGGCAAGCCGCAGCACTACGTGTCCTCCAAGCTCATGTGCTGGGTCGCGCTCGACCGGGCGTCGAAGCTGGCCGGGATTCGCGGCAACCCGGAGCTGGAGGCGAGGTGGGGCGAGGTGGCCGGCGAGATCCGCCAGGACATACTGTCCAAGGGGGTCAGCGACCGCGGAATCCTGCGCCAGCACTACGACACGGATTCGCTCGACGCCTCCACCCTGCTGGCAGCCTCCTTCGGCTTCCTGCCCGGGGACGACGAGCGGATGCAGAACACCGTCCGCGCGATCGCCGACGAGCTGACCGAGAACGGCTTCGTGCTGCGCTATCGCACCGACGAGACGGACGACGGGCTGTCCGGCAAGGAGGGGACGTTCCTGATCTGCTCCTTCTGGCTGGTCACCGCACTCTCGATGATCGGGGAGGAGCAGCGAGCCCGTGACCTGATGGAGAAGCTGCTCAAGGTTGGCTCGCCGCTCGGCCTCTTCGCCGAGGAGTTCGACGTCGATACGGGGCGCCATCTGGGCAACTTCCCGCAGGCGTTCTCACACCTGGCCCTGATCGAGGCGGCCGGCCGGATCATCGTCCGGGAGATGATCAAGGAGTACTGAGCGATGGACGACTACGACGTCATCATCATCGGCACCGGGGCCGGCGGCGGCACCCTGGCCCGCCACCTCGCGCCCTCGGGAAAGCGGGTGCTGCTGCTGGAGCGCGGCGACTGGCTGCCCCGCGAGCTCGAGAACTGGCTCGCCCGGGACGTCTTCGTCGACGGCCGCTACACCTCCAAGGACACCTGGTACGACGGCGCCGGGAAGCCGTTCCAGCCCCAGGTGCACTACTACGTCGGCGGCGCCCCCAAGCTCTACGAGTATGCGGTCGACTTCTGGCTCTCCACCGAGGACCTGCCGGTGGCCGAGAACCGGCTCACGCTCGACCGTGACGGGAACCTTCACCTCGCCTACACCCCGACCAACCACCAGCCGAAGGCCGAGTTGTACGAGACGCTGCGCTCGCTGCTGGGCAAGATCGGGATGCACCCGGACCATCTGATCCCGCACCACGCGTATCTGAGGACCGACATCCCGCTGCCCGGGGTGGCGCACCAGGCGGGCACCTGCCGGTTCGGCGACGACCCGTCCAGCTCGGTGGCCGACCGCGACTGCCGCGCCCACCAGGTGGACAACCTCTACGTGGTCGACACCAGCCTCTTCCCCAGCATCAGGGGGGTGAACCCGGCGCTGACGGCGATGGCGAACGCGCTGCGCGTGGGCGACCGGCTGCTGGAACGGCTCGGCGCTTCCCGGACGGCTGCTGCCTCGGAGGCTCTCACCTAGATGGCAGGCGCGACCCGCGAGTTCGTCGACGGCCTGTGCGCCGGCGGGCCGCATCCGGCGCTCGCCCGCACCCGCGCGGTCATCCGGATCGAGGTCGCCGACGGGCCGCCCGGCGGCGGATGGACGCTCGTCGTGGCCGACGGCAGGATCCGGGAATCGGACGACGTGGAGGACGCCGACTGCGTCATTCGCGCCGACGCAGCCACCCTGGAAGGGCTGGCCACGGGCCGGGTGAACGCGACCGCCGCGATCCTCCGCGGCGTTCTTCACGCGGACGGCGCGCCGGAGGTGCTGGCCGCTGTCCAGGGGCTGATGCCGGGGCCGCCGGGATCGACCGGGCCGCGGCGGCCCGGCACCGGAGCGGGCGGGTGAGCGACGGGCTGGTGCAGATCCTGGACGGGAACACGTTCGTCGTCAGCGACGAGCGGGGCGACATCGAGGCCTCCCGGACCGACCCAACCGGGCTCTTCTCGTTCGACACCCGGTTCCTGTCCCGCTGGGTGCTGACGGTCAACGGCGAGCGGTTGAACGCCCTCTCCACCGACGACCTGCAGTACTTCCAGTCGCGCTTCTTCCTCGTCCCCGGCACCGGCACTGTCTACGTCGACGCCAAGCTCTCGGTGATCCGAACGCGGGCGGTCGGCGGCGGATTCCACGAGGAGCTGCTGGTCATGAACCACGACGAGCAGCCGGTCGAGCTCGAGATCCGGGTCGACGCCGACTGCGACTTCGCCGACCTCTTCGAGGTCAAGGACGCGCTTCGGAAGAAGGGCAGCTACGGGCGGCAGAGCGCCGACGGCTTGCTCCACCTGACCTACGAGCGGGAGACGTTCCACCGCGAGACGACGATCTCGGCCGGCGCGCCCGCGGAGATCGACGAGCGGGGGTTCCTGTTCAGGGTCGACCTGGGGCCGAAGGCGCGCTGGTCGACCACGCTCGATGTGGTCACGACGAATACCGGGCTGGGCGAGCGCCTGCTGCATCCCAAGTACGGCCGGGGTGCCACGCGGGCCCGGCCGAACATGGAGAAGGACCTGGACGCCTGGATCGCCGCTGCACCGACCGTGCACTGCGGCTGGCAGCCGCTGGAATCGACCTACCGGCGCAGCCTGGTCGACCTGGCCGCGCTTCGCTTCTCGCCGCCGGTCGCAGCCGGCCGCAGCCTGCCGGCGGCCGGCCTGCCCTGGTTCATGACCATGTTCGGGCGGGACAGCATCCTCACCAGCCTGCAGGCGCTTCCCTTCACCCCCGAGCTGGCGGAGGCGACGCTGCGCTCGCTGGCCGCCCGCCAGGGGACGCGGATCGACGACTTCCGCGACGAGGACCCGGGCCGCATCCTGCACGAGATCCGCTACGGCGAGCTGACCGCCTTCGAGGAGCGGCCGCACTCGCCGTACTATGGAAACGCCGACGCGACGCCGCTCTTCGTCGTCCTGATGGACGAGTACGAGCGGTGGACCGGCGACACCCGGCTCGTCCGCGACCTTGAGCACAACGCCCGGGCGGCGCTGGCCTGGATCGACGACTACGCCGACCTGATGGGCAACGGCTACATCTGGTACCAGCGGCGGAACGAGCAGACCGGCCTCGAGAACCAGTGCTGGAAGGACTCCTGGGACTCGATCTCCTACCGGGACGGCCGGCTTCCCGGCTTCCCGCGGGCGACCTGCGAGCTGCAGGGGTACGCCTACGACGCCAAGATTCGCGGCGCCCGTCTGGCCCGGACGGTGTGGAAGGACCCCGAGTACGCGGCCCGGCTGGAGAAGCAGGCGGCGGAGCTGAAGCGGCGCTTCAACCGCGACTTCTGGGTCAAGGACGGCGAGTACTTCGCGCTTGCGCTGGACGCGGACGGCGGCCAGGTGGACGCCCTGGCGTCGAACAACGGGCATCTGCTGTGGAGCGGGATCGTCGACCGGACGAAGGCGCGGGCGGTCGTCCGGCACCTGATGGGAGAGCACCTGTTCTCGGGCTGGGGGGTGCGCACGCTGGCCGCCGCGGAGGGGCGCTACAACCCGGTCGGCTACCACGTCGGCGCCGTCTGGCCGTTCGACAACTCGTTCATCGCCTGGGGGCTGCGCCGGTACGGCTTCAAGGAGGAGGCGGCGCGGATTGCCGCCGGCATCCTGGACGCCTCCGAGTTCTTCGACGGCCGCCTACCGGAGGCGTTCGGCGGCTACCAGCGGCAGCTCACCCGCTACCCGGTCCGCTATCCGACCGCCTGCAGCCCGCAGGCGTGGTCGACGGGAGCGCCGTTGCTCTTCCTGCGCACGATGCTGGGACTCGAGCCGGTCGGCGATCACCTGGTCGTCGACCCGTCGCTGCCGCAGGGGATCGGCCGTCTGGAGCTGTTGGACATCCCCGGCCGCTGGGGCCGCATCGACGCCTTCGGGCGCGGCCGGGTGGCGATCCAGCGCTCGTCCGGCCTGCGGCCCGAGCTGGGCGAGGAGGCCGGCGGCGACATGGCACCGCCGCCGTCGCGACGTTCGGGGCGCCGGCGCGTCCCGGCCGGCTGAGGTGGCGGGATGGACAGGCTCGACCTGGCACGCACGCGGTTCGCGGCCTGCCGCCTGACCGAGGACGCCCGGTGAGCGCGCGCATTAACCGCCGGCTGCTGGCCGCCGACCCGCGCGGGCGCGCGATGGTGGCGGGCGCGTCGGCGGCGGCGCTGATCGGCGGGCTGCTCCTGATCGCCCAGACGGTGCTCGCGGCCCGCATGATTGCGTCCGCGTTCGCGGGCGACGGCGCGGCCGCTCTGGCCGGCCCGGCGCTCGCGGTGGCGCTCGTCGTGGCCGCCCGCGGGCTGCTCGCCTGGACCAGCGAAACTGGCGGCCGGCTGGCCGCCCAGCGGCTGATGTCGGCGCTTCGCCTGCAGCTCGCGGGGCGCCGGCTGGCGGCGCCGGTGCCGCTGGACAACGCCGAGAGCGGGGCGGTGGCGACGGCGGCCGTCGCCGGAGCCGACGAGCTCGAGGCGTACTTTGCCCGTTACCTGCCGCAGCTCCTGCTGGCTGTCGTGGTGCCGCCCGCCGTGCTCCTGGTGGCCGCGCTCACCGACCTCGAGTCGGCGTTCGTGCTCCTGCTCACGCTGCCGCTGGTTCCCATCTTCATGGTCCTCATCGGCCGCCTGGCGGAGGCACGTGCGCGGGCACGCTGGCAGGAGCTGACGACGCTCTCGGGGCACTTCCTGGACGTGCTGGCCGGGCTGACGACGCTGCGGGCGTTCAATCGAGGCGAGGCCCAGGCGGAGCGCATCGCCGAGGTGGACGAGCGCTACCGGGGGGCAACGATGGCGACCCTGCGGGTCGCCTTCCTGTCCGGCGCGGTGCTCGACCTGGCGGCGGTGCTGGGAACGGCGCTGGTGGCGGTCACGCTCGGTGTCCGGCTGGACGACGGAGGTGTCGGCCTCGAACCGGCGCTGGTCGTGCTCATGCTGACGCCCGAGCTGTACGCGCCGCTGCGCGGCCTGGGCGCGCAGTTCCACGCCAGCGCCGACGGGCTCGCCGCCGCGGAGCGGATGCTGGCGCAGATCGACGCAACTCCGACCCCGGCGCGGCGCGGAACCGCCACCCCCGAGATCGCCCGCTTCGGCGTTTCGCTGGAAGCGGTGAGCTTCGCCTATCCGGCCCGCCCGCGGGCGGTGATCCGCGGCCTCAGCCTGGAGATCGCCCCCGGCGAGACGGTCGCCGTGACCGGGCCGAGCGGATCCGGCAAGAGCACGCTGGCGGCGCTCCTGCTTGGCTTCGTCCAGCCGGCGGAGGGCGCCGTGCGCTGCGGGGCGCTCGATCTGAGCCGCTGCGACGGCGATCTCTGGCGGACGCAGATCGCCTGGCTGCCCCAGCGGCCGTCGCTCTTCGCCGGCAGCGTCGCCGACGCGATCCGGCTCGGCGATCCGCTCGCGAGCCGCCGGGAGGTCGCCGCGGCGGCCCGTGCCAGCGGGGCCGACGTGTTCATCCGGCTGCTCCCGCAGGGGTACGACACGCCGGTCGGCGAGGGGGGCCGGCAGCTCTCCCGCGGCGAGGTGCGGCGGGTGGCGCTGGCCCGTGCGCTGATCCGGCAGGCGCCGCTCCTCATCCTCGACGAACCGACCGCCGACCTCGACGCCGTGGCCGCGGCGGTCGTGACCGCGGCCGTCGAGCGGGCCGGCAAGGACCGTGCGGTGCTCGTGATCACCCACCGGCCGGAGCCGGCGGCCATCGCCGACCGGGTGCTGCGGGTGGAGTCCGGGCGGATCGCCGCGCTGCCGGGGGTGGTGCCGGCATGAGTACCGCGCGCCAGATGCTCCGCCTGCAGGCGCCGAGTCCGAGCCGGACTGCCCTGGCGGCGGCGCTGGGAGCGCTGGCGGTGGTCCTCGGCGCCTGCCTGCTCGGTACCGCGGGCTACCTGATCTCGCGCGCGGCCGAGCAGCCCCCGATCCTCTCGCTGACCGTGGCCATCGTCGCCGTCCGCGCCTTCGGGATCGCCCGCCCGATTGCGCGCTACTGCGAGCGCCTGGTGTCTCACGACCTCGCGCTGCGGGGGCTCTCGCGGCTGCGCGTTGCCGTCTACCGCCGGCTGGAGCCGCTGGCGCCGGGAGGGCTTGGCGGCGATCGCCAGGGCGACCTGATGAGCCGGATGGTGGCCGATGTCGACGCCCAGCAGAATCTCGTGCTGCGTGGCCTGCTGCCGCCCGCCGTCGCCCTCGCCGCGGGCGCGACGATCGTGATCGGCATGGCGTTCATCCTGCCGGTTGCGGCGCTTGCGCTCGCGATCGGCCTGGTCCTGGCGGGCTCGCTGGGACCCGCCGCGGCATGGACGGCGACCCGCGTCTCCGGCCGCCGCCGGGCGGCGGCCCGGGGGGCGCTGAGTGCCGACCTGGTGGAGCTCCTGCGCGGTTCGCCCGAGCTGGTCGCGTTCGGCGCCGGCGAGGCCGCGCTCGAGCGTCTGCGCGGCCGCGATGCGGCGCTTCGGCGGATCGACCGGCGGGACGCCGCGGCAGCCGGTGCCGGCGAGACTATGGCTGTCGTGGTGGCCGGCGCGACCGCCCTCGCCGTGCTCTTGCTGGCGGCGTCGGCGGCCCGGGCGGGGGCGATCGACCGGGTCGAGATCGCTGCGCTCGTCCTGCTCGCCGTCGCGGCCTTCGAGGCGACCCAGCCGCTGGCCCCGGCGCTGCGGACGATTCCGGCCACGCTCGGTGCCGGCCGGCGGATAGCGGCGCTCGTCGAGCGGCGGCCGGTGGTGCGCGACCCGGCTCGCCCGCAACCCGCCCCGGCGGTTCCCGCATTGGCCATGGAGCACGTCCGCTTCCGCCACGGGCCGGACGGGCCGTGGCTCCTGGACGGCGTCGACATCGAGCTGCCGCCCGGCCGCCGGGTGGCCCTGGTTGGCGCCAGCGGGGCCGGCAAGACCACGATCGCCCACCTGTTGGTGCGCTTCCTGGATCCGGTCGCCGGGCGGGTGACGCTTGGGGGAGTCGATCTGCGCGAACTGGCACAGGCGGACGTCCGCCGGGTGGTCACGCTCGCCGAGCAGGATGCGCACCTGTTCTCGACGAGCATCCTCGAGAACGTCCGCCTGGCCCGGCCCGATGCCGACGAGCGGGCGATCGAATCGGCGCTTCGCCGCGCGCAGCTGTGGCCGTGGGTGAGCTCGCTTCCCGAAGGCTGGCACACGCTCGTCGGCGAGGACGGCGCACAGCTCTCGGGCGGCCAGCGGCAGCGGGTGTCGCTGGCCCGGGCGCTGCTCGCCGACGCCCCCGTGCTGGTGCTGGACGAGCCGACGGCCCACCTCGACGGCGACGCGGCGGCGGCCTTCGTCGGCGATGCCCTGCGAGTTGCCGGCGACCGGTCGGTGCTCCTGATCACCCACCGGCCGGAAGGCATCGAGCTGGTCGACGAGGTGCTCACCCTCGAGGGCGGGCGGCTTCGCCGCGGCGCACCGCCAGCCTACTCCGCGTAGTAGGCGACGGCGATCCGGCCCGCGAGCTCGGCGTTGTCGGTGATCAGGCGGGAGTTGGCCGCCAGCGTGCCGCCGCCTGTCTCCTCGTGCAGGCGCCCGAGCACGAACGGCGTGACGGCGGCTCCGGTGACGCCGGTGGCCTCGGCCTCGGCGACCGCGGCGTCGATCATCGGGTCGAGCTGGCCGGGGTCGAGCGCCGCCTCGGCGGCCACAGGCTGGGCGACCACGAGCCCCGTCGTGCGGGCAAACCCCCAGTGGGCAGCGGCCAGAGCGGCCAGGGTGGCCACGTCGTCCACCCGGTCGTGCAGCGGGTAGGTGCTGTCCCGGGTGTAGAAGAGCGGGAAGCGGTCGGTCTGGTAGCCGACGACCGGGATGCCCAGGGTCTCCAGCCGCTCCAGCGTCGCAGGCACGTCGAGGATGGACTTCGCGCCGGAGCAGACGACGCAGACCGCGGTCCGGGCGAGCTCGGCCAGATCGGCCGAGACGTCACCGGTGCGCTGCCAGCCCCGGTGGACGCCGCCGATGCCTCCCGTGGCCATGAAGTGGATACCGGCGATCTGGCAGACGGCGAGCGTGCCGGCGACCGTGGTCGCGCCGTCCACCCCGGAGATGACGCCGGCGGCCAGGTCGCGCGGGCCGATCTTGCGCACGCTGCCGCCGATCGCCAGCCGCTCGATCTGGTCGGGAGCAAGGCCGACGTGCACGCTGCCGGCGAGGACGGCGATGGTCGCCGGGATCGCCCCGGCCTCGCGGACGCGCCGCTCCGATTCGAGGGCGACCGCCGGGCCGGTGTCGGCCGGGAGCCCGTGGGCGATCAGCGACGACTCGAGCGCAACCACCGGGGCCGAACGGATCAGCGCCTCCTCGATCTCGGGTGCGATCGTGAGCAGGGTCGAGGGCTGGCGAGTCACCGGCCGATGCTACACTCGCCGAGGTGTCCACCGGCTCGGCCGCTCCCGTGCATTGCGCCAACCATCCCCGGGTCGAGACGGCCCTCAGCTGCGCCAGTTGCGGGACGCCGATCTGCCCCGACTGCATGGTCCAGACGCCGGTCGGGATCAAGTGCCGGGACTGCGCCCGCCAGCCCCGCTCGGCCCGCGTCACGCTGCGGCCGGACCGGGCCGGCAAGGCAATTCTGGCGGCGGCCGGCAGCGGCACCGCGGCCGGTGTCGTGCTGGCCTACGCCGGCTACCTGGGCTACGGATTCCTGTCGCTGATCGTGGCCTTCGTGGTCGGCCTACTGGTTGGGCGGGCGACCCTGCGGGCGAGCGGTTACTACCGGGCCGGGGCGACCGGCTGGATCGCCGCTGCCGGCGCAGGCTGGGCCTACGTCATGGCCGGCATCGTGATCGCCTACCAGGTCGGCGGCAGCCCGGGCGCCTACGTCCAGGGGCTGGGCCTGCTGGTGGCCGGCTTCTTTGCATACCGGGAGGCGGCGTGACCGGCCGGCCCGGGCGCTCGCGGCGCAGCTCGCTGCGCAGCTTCGTCTTCGGCAGCGTCGTCGGTGGCGCGATCGCGGTCGCCGCCCCGCGGCTGCGCCGGGGGCTGCACCAGCCCGAGGAAGAGCGGCTGCCCTCCGGCCTGGAGGCGTTCGAGGGAGCGCCCTGCTGGGAGTACGACCGCGAGCAGCGGTCGGAGCAGTGCTGACGCAGTCCCTTTAGACTGGCCGCCGTGCCAACCGCGCTGGTCACCGGCGGCGCCGGCTTCATCGGCTCCACGCTCACCCGGCTGCTGCTCGAGCAGGGCCACGACGTGCGCATCTACGACGACCTGTCGAGCGGCGCCGAGGGGAACCTGGACGGCAGCGACGTGGAGCTGGTGGTCGGCGACGTGCGCGACCTGGAGTCGCTGACCGCGGCCGCCAGCGGATGCGACATGCTGTTCCACCTGGCCGCCGGGGCAGGGGTGGTGCAGTCGATCGAGGAGCCCCTGGTCAACTTCGACCAGAACGCCCGGGGCACCGTCAGCGCCCTCGAGGCGGCGCGCCTGGCGGGGGTTCCGCGGGTCGTCTTCTCGTCGTCCAACGCGCCGCTGGGAGCGGGCGCCTACCCGGCCAGCGAGGAGAAGCCGGTGGCGCCGCTCTCGCCCTACGGAGCGTCGAAGGCGGTCGGCGAGGCGTACTGCTCTGCCTACCACGGCGCCTACGGCATGGACGCCGTCGCGGTCCGCTTCTCGAACGCCTACGGACCACGCTCGGCGCACAAGGGGAACGTGATCCCGGTCTTCATCCGCCGCATCCTGGCCGGGGAGGAGCTGGTGGTCTACGGGGACGGCACGCAGACCCGCGACTTCGTGTACGTCAGCGACCTCGCCCGCGGCCTGCTGCGGGCGGCCCAGGCGCCGGACGCCGGCGGCGAGATCTTCCAGCTCGCAAGCGGCGTCGAGACGAGCCTGAACGAGCTGGTATCCCTGCTCGGCGAAGTCTCGGGCCGTGAGCTGCGAGTCCGTCGCGAGCCGCCGAGGGCAGGCGAGATCGAGCGCAACTACTCGCTGATCGCAAAGGCCCGGGAGCGGCTCGGTCACGAGCCCGAGGTCAGCCTGGCCGAGGGCGTCCGCCGCACCTGGGAGTGGTTCTCACCGGGTGAATAATTGGGGTCAGACCCCTTTATTCATCGGACCGCATAAAAGGGTCTGACCCCGTTTATGCATCGAGGCTCGCCTGTTCAGCGCAGCCAGGCGCGGACGAGTGCGTTGGCGAATCCGATGCCGTAGCGGAAGTGGGTCGGCTTCTTGGACTGCCCCGAGAGCCGGCTGGCCACGGTCACCGGCACCTCGATCGTGCGCAGCTTCTTCTTCGACGCCTCGACGATGAACTCCGAGTTGTGGAACTGGTCCTGGCGGAACTCGAGCCCGCGCAGAGCCTCGGTGCGCACCGCCCGATAGCCACAGGCCGGGTCGGTGATGCGGCTCCAGGTGAGCAGCGAGAGCAGCTGCGCGAATACCTTGATGCCCATCTCCCGGGCGGCGTGGCTGGGGTCGGCGTCGCCGAGCACCCGCGAGCCGTTGACGACGTCCGCGTCGCCGTCGACGATCGGCGCCACCAGCCGTGAGAGCTCGGACGGCTGGTGCTGCCCGTCCGCGTCCATCGTCACCACCACGTCGGCCCCGGTGGCGAGCGCGAGCCGGTAGCCGGTCCGGAGGGCCGCGCCCTGGCCGCGGTTGAGCGGCAGCCGCACCCCCGCCGCCCCCGCCTCGCGGGCGCGGTCGGTGGTGTCGTCGGCCGAACCGTCATCGATCACCAGGGCGTGCAGCTCCTTCCCGCACACGCGCTGCGGGAGCGAGTGCAGCACGTGGGCGATGTTGTCGCCCTCGTTGTAGGCGGGGATGACGACCGCGATGCCTCCCGCGAACTGCTCGGGGTGGCCGGTCTGGCGGAACTGCTCCAGCGCCAGGTTCTCGATCAGCCGGGTCAGGTCGCGGCGGACGCGCTCGGTGCGGCCCTCGAGCGCGAACGCGAAGAGGAACAGAATCCCCACCGCGAGCACGGTCGCGCCCAGGATCCGGTGGCCGCCACCCTGGCGGAAGGAGAGCTCGTCGAACACCCACCCGAGCGCTCCCGGCTCCAGCGAGAACACCACCAGCGGCAGCACGAAGACGACAAACCGCACCAGCAGGTCGCCGTTGCCGATCTTGCCCTGGCGGTAGCTGCGGATCGACAGTACGGCGAAGCCGAGCGCCGCCAGCAGCCCCGCCCAGCGGAGTGGCGTCAACCCCACGGCTGGCTACTTCGCAGACTGGCCGACCGGCGTCGGCCGCCACTCGGTGCTGGGGTCGATGACGTCGCTGATGACGCGTCCCTTGTAGCGGTCGATCACGTGCAGCGCTGACTCGATCAGCGTCTCCGAGAGCAGCGTCGGCTGCAGCCCCAGCGACGGCAGCTTCGTGTGCTTGGGGTTGTAGTAGTGCTCCTCCTGCTCGACGCGCGGGTTGGCGACGTTGCGCACCTGCACCGGGATGCCGATCTCCTCGCCGGCGTGCCGCACCTTCTCGGCCAGCTCGGCCACGGTGAACACCTCGGTGAACTGGTTGAAGACGCGGTACTCACCGGCTGCCGGCGGGTTGGCAGCGGTCAACTCGACGCACTGCAGCGTATCCAGGATGTTCAGGAAGCCGCGAGTCTGCCCACCCTTGCCGTAGACGGTGAGCGGGTGGCCGATCACCGCCTGGACGCAGAACCTGTTCAGCGCCGTACCGAACGACTCGTCGTAGTCGTAGCGGGTGATCAGGCGCTCGTCGAGCTTCGTCTCGGGCGTCTCGATCCCGTACACCACGCCCTGGTTCAGGTCGGTCGAGCGCAGGCCCCAGATGCGGCAGGCGAAGTGGATGTTGTGGCTGTCGTGCACCTTGGAGAGGTGGTACAGCGATCCCGGAAGCTTGGGGAAGGGCAGGACATCGCGGCGGCCGTTGTGCTCGATCTCGATGAAGCCCTCTTCGATGTCGATGTTCGGCGTCCCGTACTCGCCCATCGTCCCCAGCTTGATCAGGTGGGCGTTCGGCACGTGGTCGCGCATCGCCCAGAGCAGCTTCAGCGAGCCGATGACGTTGCTCTGCTGGGTGATGACGGCGTTCTCGACGCTCTTCATCGACCAGGGCGCCGAGGGCTGCTCGCCGTAGTGGATCACCGCGTCGGGCAGGAACTCTGCCACCAGGTCGGCGATGAAGGTGTTCTCGGAGATGTCGCCGACGTACGACTCGATGTGCTTGCCGGAAACGTCCTTCCAGACCTCGATGCGATCGCTCAGCGAGGCGATCGGCGTCAGCGAGTCGCCGCCCTGCTCCTCGACCCAGCGGCGGCGGGCGAAGTTGTCGACGACGGCGACGTCGTGACCCTTGCCGGAGAACCGCAGGGCGGTCGGCCAGCCGAGGTACCCGTCACCGCCCAGAATCAGTACGCGCATGTGAAAACGCTCCAGGTCGAGTGGTTGGCGGAGAATACTATGGTGCCTGGCGGTCGGCCGGCCTCAGTCGGCCGCGCACGGCGCGCCGCTCGTGAGCCGGCAGTCCGGGGAACAGGAGCAGGCAGTAGGCGGCCCCGGCGGCCAGCGTGGTCAGCGCCAGCGACGCCCACCAGGTGCTGCCCGACATCAGGACGTGCACGGCCAGTGCGGCGGCCAGGCAGCCGGCGGTCGGCAGCGCCAACCGTAGCTGGCTGCGGCTGAAGGGATGGATCGACGCGACCTGCCGCACCTGCACCACGCGGACGACGTTCACCCCCGAGAGCGCGACGGCCGACGCGATCGCCGCTCCGGTCGGCCCGTACGCCGACGCGAGCACCGCTGCACCGCCGATCAGGACGACGTTTGCCAGCAGGTTGTCGACCAGGTCGAGCCCCGTTCTCCCGATCATCACGAGCACGTAGGCGACGCTGCCGGTGGCCACGTTCACCAGCTGGCCGGCGAGCATGATCCGCAGCGGGCGGACGCCCGACCCGTAGGTTGGCCCGAAGGCGTCGAGCGCCTGCGGCGCCGCCACGAGCAGCACCACCAGCACCGGCAGCGTGGCCGCCAGCGCCCAGCGGGTGGCGTCCTTGAAGAGCCGGTTCAGGTGGTCGATCTCGCCCCGTGCGTGGAGGTCGGCGGCGAACGGCGAGAAGATCAGGCTGACCGACGTCAGGAAGAGCAGCAGCACCTGGGAGATGCGGCCGGCGGCGGCGTAGGAGTCGAGCTCCCGTCCCTGCATGTAGTGACCGAGCACGAACAGGTCGCCCCAGAAGAGCGCCTGTGCGAGCAGCGCCGAGGGGGCGCGGGGGAGGCCGTAGCGGACGGCGTCCGCCACCTGCGCCCGGCTTGCCCGGGCGTCGCCCATTCCGGCCGACATGGCCCGCCACCAGATCCGCGCGGCGACCGTGGCCAGCCCCCACGAGACGGCGTAGGCGGCGACCGCGGCGTCGATTCCGCCGCCGGCCGCGATCGCCGCTCCGGCGATGCCGATCCAGGCGACCGGCTGGCCGATCCAGTAGATCCAAAGCGTCGGCTTCATCGACTTCAGCCCGCGGGTCGCCCCGAGGTAGATCGTGGCCACCGCCATCAGCGGGATCGAGACGGCGCCGATCGCGACCGGCGTCGAGTAGACGCCGACCAGCTCGGCCCCTGCCGCGACCACGATCGCCAGCGCCACGCTGGCGGCTGCTCCGATTGCCGCCGCCCGCTCGACCAGGCTGCGCATGGAGGCGCGGTCGCCGCTGCCGCCCTCGGCCATGGCCACTCGCCGGATGGCCGTCATGTCCATGCCGAAGCGGCCGCCGGCGGCGGCCACGAAGGCGATCTGCACAGCCACCGTGACAACCCCGAGCCCCCCCGCCGGGAGGCTGCGCCCCAGCAGCACCTGAACGCCGAAGGCGGCGAGCACGCCGGCGGCGAGCCCGATCACGTTCGCCGCGGTGCCGGCCAGGAGCGTGCGGTGGTCACTCATCGCCGGGCCAGTCACTCCAGGTAGCCGAGGCCTCGCAGCCGCTCCTCGACCTCGCGCTGCTCGTCCTCGCTGAATACCTCCGCCGGCTCCGGCTCGGGCACCGCTGCGGCGCCCTCGACGCCGGTCGCCCGGAGGATCATGCCGGCGTAATCCTGGAGCGAGATCTCCTCGCCTGCGCCGGCGTCGACGCCCGGTCCGGCGCACACGTAGATGCCCTCTGGCCGGTGGTCACCGGACAGCCAGTCGGCGGCCTCGACCATCGCCCGGGCGTGGGTCAGCGAGTACAGCGGGGCGGCTTCCAGGAGCAGATCGGGTGCCCGGTCGAGGTGCGGGCCGCTCAGCACCTCCTCCTTGCGGAGGACGGCGCCGATCGGCCTGCGGCCGGTCTCGGGATCGGTGAACTCGAGCAGCGCCTGGGCCACCTCGTCGCGCACGCGCTCGTAGTCGGCCGGCGGCACGATCCCCTCCGGCTCGCGACCGCGGAGCGCCACCGACACCCCCTCACCGGTCGAGACGACGCTCGTGTAGGCGCGGGTGTGCGCCCAGTCGATGGGCGGCGTCGGCACCGCAACCCGCCCGTGCAGCCGCAGCAGGTCGTAGGCCTTGCGGGCGGCCGACCGCGCCGGCCCCCAGTCGAGCATGCCGACCAGCCGCGATCCCCGACCCAGCCGCAGCAGTCCGAGGTGGCCGAGCAGGCGGTTCATGTTCAGCGCCCGCGTGCATGGCTGGTGGCCGTGGTCGGACATGAGGACGACCAGGTCGCCGGGGTCGGTGCGCTCGATCAGCGATCCGAGCTCCTGGTCGAGCAGGCGGTAGACCCCGCGCACCCGGTCGGCCACCTCGCCGTCCTTCACCCGCGCATGGTCGGGGTGGCCCGGATGCACGTACTCGATCAGGCAGTGCTGGATCCGGTCGGGCGAGACGAAGACCATGCAGGCGACGTCCCAGCCGCCCTCGTCGAGCAGTGTCCGCATCGCCGTTGCCCGCGCCCGGCTCACCTCCTCGACGTCGTTCACGAGGTCGATCGGGCGCCCCCGGAAGGTCGTCCAGGAGCCGCCGTTGATCGGCCAGCCGAGGCGCTCGCCGGTCTCTGGCGGCTCGCTCCAGCGGCCGCCCGCGGGGATCACGCCACCCGAGATGCAGACGCCGTCAATGGCCAGCGCCGGGTAGGTCAGCGGGACGTTCACGAGCAGCGTCCGCCGCCCGGCGTCGGTCAGCCTGGCGGGCCAGGTCGGGGCGAGGATGGAGCGCGAGGAGACGGGAAGCCTGCGCGAGGCCCCCGGCTGGTACTCGAGGATGTCGAAGACGCCGTGGCCGGCCGGGTCGCAGCCGGTCAGGAAGGTCGGCCACGCGGCCCAGGAGTGGGAGGGCAGGCAGGAGCGGGAGACACCGCGCCGGCCGCGGCCGATCAGCGCCGCCAGGTTGGGCAGCTCACCCGCCTCCAGCAGCGGGTCGAGAATCGCCCAGTCGGCTCCGTCCCAGCCCACGACAAGCACCCGGTTGGCCATGGCGAGGAGCATATCGGCGGGGTCGAGTACGTTCCGCCGAGTGAAACCGTTTCCCGATTCGGCGGTTATCGCCGACGGCCGGCTGCAGGTCGGCGGAGTCGACGTGGCCGGGCTGGCGCGCGAGCTCGGGACGCCGCTCCACGTCTACTGCCTGGAGACCCTGCGCGGCCGAGCGTCCGCCTATGCGGCCGGCCTGGCCGGCGCCGGCCGGGCGGTCTTCGCGTGCAAGGCGAACGCCACGGTGGAAGTGGTGCGCGCGGTCCTGGCTGAGGGCCTCGGCGCCGACGTCGCGTCGGAGGGCGAGCTGGCGGTGGCCCTCCGCGCCGGTGCAACGCCGTCCGCGCTGGTGGTGCACGGGAACAACAAGTCCGACCGCGACCTGGAGGCAGCGCTGGCCGCCGGTGCCGGGCTGGTCGTCCTCGACCATCCCCAGGAGGCGGCCCAGCTCGAGCGGCTGGCCGGCAGCGAGGGCCGGGTGCAGCGGGTGCTCCTCCGCGTGACCCCGGGCATCGTCCCGCAGACGCACCGCAAGATCGTGACCGGCCACGACGACTCCAAGTTCGGGATGGCGCCGCCGGCCGTCCTCGACCTGCTCGACAAGATCGCGGGCATGAGCCACCTGGAGGCGGTGGGGCTGCACGTCCACCTGGGCTCGCAGATCAGCGATCTCGGTGCGTTCCAGGCGGCCGCCCGCTGGCTGGCCGGGTTCATGGACGACCACGGCCTGGGCGGCCTGCCAGTGCTCGATCTGGGTGGCGGCCTGGCGATCCCCTACCTGGAGGAGGACGACGCGCCGCCCGTCGAAACGGCGGTCGCGACGACGCTGGACGCGCTCGTCACCGCCTTCCTCGCCCATGGCCTGCCGCTGCCTGAGCTGATCCTGGAGCCGGGGCGGTCGATCGCCGGACCGGCCGGGGTGACGCTGTACACGGTGGGTGCGATCAAGGCGTCGGCGGCCGGCACGCTCTATGCCGCGGTCGACGGCGGCATGTCCGACAACCCACGACCGGCGCTCTACGGCGCCCGCTACACCGCCGTCGTCGCCGAGCGGGCGGACACGCCCGGCGAGCGGCGCTACGCGATCGCCGGCAAGCACTGCGAGTCGGGCGACATCCTGATCGAGGGGATCCAGCTCCCGGAGCTCCATCCGGGCGATGTCCTGGCGGTGCCGGCGACCGGCGCCTACTCGGCCAGCATGGCCTCGACCTACAACATGCTGCCGCGGCCGGCGGCGGCGCTGGTGGGCGGCGGCCAGGTCCGGCTGATCGTCCGCCGCGAGACGGTGGACGAGCTGCTGGCCCGCGAGATCGCCGGCTGAGCCGAACGGGTTCGGGGTTCGGAGATAAGGGTTTGAAAGCCGGCCGCGGACTCTCGCCGGCCATCGCTCAGGCGTTGTGGTTGACGACCTCGACGTTGTGGCCGTCCGGGTCGAGCACGAAGGCGCCGTAGTAGCCCGGGTGGTACACGGCGCGCTCGCCGGGTTTGCCGTGGTCCTCGTAGCCGGCGGCGAGCGCGGCGGCGTGGAAGGCCCGCACCGTGGCGTCCGCGTCCGCGGGGAAGGCGAGGTGGACGTGCTCGGTGAGCGGGCGCTCGTCGCGCACGAGCGAGAAGGAGAAGTCGGGGCCGGACAGCTGCACGCGATCCGGCGCGTCGTGGGTGAGGCGGAGTCCGGCGTAGGGCGCGACCGTCGTATAGAAGCGCCGCGACGCCTGCGGGTCGCGGACGCGGAGCCACAGGTGGTCGATGCGGCCGTCGGGCACGGGTCGCTCGCGGTCGCCGTGGACCGCCTCGACGCTGTTGCCGTCCGGGTCGAGCAGGAAGCCGCCGTAGTAGTCGGGGCCGTAGACCGTGCGCAGCCCGGGCGCGCCGTCCTGCGGGTGACCGGCGTCGATCCCCGCCTGCCAGAAGGCGTCGACGGCCGCGCGGGCCGGCGCGCGGAAGCCGACGTGCAGGCCTCGGGTCACAGGGTGCTCGCGGTCCATCGGGCCGATGGCCCAGTCCTCCCACTCGACCAGCTCCGCGTCCGCGTGGCTCGGCTCGACGCCGAGCACGGAGAGCACTGTGCGGTAGAAGCGCTCGGACGCGGCGAGGTCGGACACGGCGATCCCGACGTGGTCGAACATCGCCCCGAGGCTACCAGTGCAGGCATGCGGGCCGCGCGGCGTCGAGCGCCGCCAGGCCTTGGCCCAGACCGCTCGCAGACGCCGGATCGGCCACGTTCACTGCACCAGGAATGAAGAGCGTGCCGCCGCTTCGCCGGAGATGCCGGATAGGGTGGTGGACACCCCATCTACGGAGGATCGCGTTATGAGCATCGTTGTCCGGTTTCATCCGACGAACGTGACCATCGCGCAGTATGAGGACGTGGTACAGCGCGAGAAAGGCGCTGGCGTCAGGTTTCCACCGGACGGCCGGGAGTACCACGTCTGCTTCGGGACTGACGGAGACCTACACGTCAGTGAAATCTGGGACTCCCAGGAGCAGTTCCAGGCGTACGGCGACGTCTTGATGCCGATCCTGGCGGATGTTGGAATCCAGTTTTCGGGCCAGCCCGAGGTCTTCGAGGTTCACAACATCATCAAGCGCTAGGAAGTGGCCCCCACCAAGCCGCGGCCGGTAGGCTGGCCCGCGATGACCGGCTTCGTGCCAGACGAGTTCGACCCGCCGCACGGCCTGAGCGCGGCGCGGTTCCGGCTGGAGCCGCTCGGCCCCCAGCACAACGAGGCCGACTACGCGGCCTGGACGTCGTCCATGCAGCACATCCGCGACACGCCCGGCTTCGCCACCGGCAGCTGGCCGCACGAGATGACGATCGACCAGAACCGCGACGACCTGCTCGGCCACCAGCGCGACTTCGATGCCCGCACCGGGTTCACCTACACCGTGCTGGACGGCGAGGACGACGTCATCGGCTGCGTCTACATCTACCCCCTCGAGCCCGACCCCGAGCCCGGCGCCGCCCATGTCGAGTCGTGGGTGCGGGCCGACCACGCGGAGCTGGACGTGCCGCTCTACCGCGAGGTCAGCGACTGGCTGGCCCGCGACTGGCCGTTCCGGCGAGTGGACTATGCGGCGCGCGAAAACCCATAGTGCCCGCCGGTGTCCTACTGGTCGAGCGTGCCGGCGGGGCGGATCGAAACCTCGACGCTGTGCACGGCTGAGCTGCCGCCGACGTCTGCCTTGCGGCCTGGGTTCAGGATGTTCACGTTCGCTCCGACAGGTTCCTGTTTCGGCCACCGACCCTTCGGCGAGAGCGCCACGCCAGGTTGTACCTCGTCCGAGACGCGGAGCTGCACGGTCAGGCTGCCAGTATCGTTGAACAGCTCCACCCGGTCGCCGTGGGCGAGACCCCGAGCGGCGGCGTCGTCGGGATGCAGCGCGACCATCGCCGGGCCCCAGCTCCGGCTGACCTTGGGGTCGTTGGCGAACGTATCGTTCAGCGACCACTCGCAGGCCGGGCTCAGCAGGCGTAGCAGTCCGGCCGCGGGCCGGGGGTCAGCCCACGGCTGGGGCACGCGCGGCAGGCCATCGCGCTCGGCTGCGGCGGAGGCGATCTCGATCTTCCCGCTCGGAGTCTGAAACACGCGGTCGGCGAACTGGATCACCGGCTCGGGTGTCAGCGGCACCGTTCCGGCTTCGGCCAGCGCCTGGAAGCTCGAGGCCACGCCGGACTGCCGGAGCAGCGAGGCGATCATGGTGTCGTCCGATTCGTGCAACTCCGGCTCTGAGAAGCTCATTGCGTGGGCGAGCCGGCGGAAGATCTCGGTGTTCGGGAGCGACTCGCCGAGTGGCTCGACGGCCCGAACCTGCGCTGAGAGGGTGAGGTCGAAATAGGAGGCAAGGAGGTCATTGAACTCGAGGAAGGTTGCCGCCGGCAGGATCAGATCGGCGTAATCGGTGGTGTCGGTCGGGAACACGTCGATCACCACCGTGAACAGCTCCTCCCGTTCGAGTGCGTGGCGCAGCCGCCGCTGCTCCGGGTTGGACGCGGCCGGGTTGATGTTCCAGCACACGAACGCCCGC
Source organism: Gaiellales bacterium (assembly GCA_036273335.1). Classification (GTDB taxonomy): domain Bacteria; phylum Actinomycetota; class Thermoleophilia; order Gaiellales; family JAICJC01; genus DASUHT01. The sequence goes on from DASUHT010000077.1 coordinate 27,344, forward strand.
GCCCGGGCCGGATCCTCGAGCCTGGCCGCCAGGTCCATGTGGCTGATCGGCGCCGGTGGATCACCCAGATGCGGTGCCAGCAGGTAGTCGCCGTCGATCTCCAGGCGGTCGTTCAGATAGGCAAACCCCGCACCCGGCCGAGCCAGGTTCCCCGTCACCGCCGGCAGGAGCGACACCGCGCGCACGACGTTGCCGCCGGTCGGCTGCCGTTGCAGGCCCTGGCCGATCCAGAGCAGGCTGGGACCGCGAGCGTAGATCGCCGCGGCCTCCTCGACGAGCGCTCGCGGCACTCGGGTGATCAGCTCCGCCCAGGCCGGGGTGCACGGCTCCAGCAACGGCTCCAGCTCGTCCCAGCCCAGGCAGCAGTCGTCGAGAAACGCCCGATCGACAAGGCCGTCTCGGACGATCACATGCAACAGCGCGAAGGCCAGGGCCGCGTCGGTTCCCGGTGCCAGCTGCAGGTGCAGGTCCGCGCCGGCCGCTGTGCCGGTGCGGAGCGGGTCGACGACAATCTTCGTCGCCGCGGCGGGCAGGAACCAGTGCTCGAACTGGTGCGGCCCCGAGATCGCCGGGTTGGCACCCCAAACCACGATGCACGCAGCATCAGCGGCGGTGCGCGGATCGAATCCTGTGACCGACGACCCGTACACATAGCCGAGCGCGAGATGGCCGGCCTTGTTGCAGACCGAGTCGGGGTCGACCTCGGTGGCGCCGAGCCGGGTGAAGAACCGCATCGGGAAGCTATGGGCGAGAATCGAGCAGGTCCCGGTGTAGTGGGCGTGCACGATCGCGGCCGGGTCCTCGCCCGCGATCTCGGAAAGCCGGGTGGCGATCTCCGCCAGAGCGGCCTCCCAGGAGACCGGCTCAAACCGTCCGGATCCCTTGGCCGCAGCCCGCCGCAACGGTCGCGTCAGTCGGGCATCCGGATCCAGGAAGACACCGTTGTAGCCAATCGTGCACTTGCGGCACAGCTTGCCGCGGCTGATCCCGTGGTCAGGATCGCCACGCACGTGGCGGATCGCGCCGTCCTCACGCACGGCCACCAGAACGCCGCAGGCGTCGTAGCAGTCACGTGGACATACCGTGCGAACCAGACGCTCGGCCATCGCCCGATTGGACCCGATCCCGCAGCCGCTGTCAAGAACCTCTCGGCGATGGCGCACAGCGCTGCTGCACCAGATGGGGGTCCGCTAAAGGGCCGGACCCGCGTCAGCCCTCGAAGCGCGCCAGCCCGACGTGCTTGGCGCGAGCGATCGCGGCCGAATCGGCGAACCGATAGACGAGCAGCGCGCCGGGAGAGAATCGCCCGGCGGTCGGGTAGACGAGAGTTCCCCGCAGCGTCTGGCCGGGATTGAGCAGGTGGCCGACGAGGTTCCTGGGGACGCTCGAGTCCGGCGCCGCCAGGTACTCGTGGCGGGACGGGTCGAGCAGCCAGAACTGGGTCAGCGTGATCTTGCGGGTCACCTTGCTGCGGTTGGTAACGGACGCCTTCACGATCGCGTAATCGGAAGTTCCGGGTGGCACGACCGCGACCTTGACCGACTTCGACCACCTGACCGCGTGCAGGTCGACCTCGATGTCGTCCAGGCGCAGCGGCTTGCCGGGGGCGGAGACGGTGTAGATCCGCCCGTCCGGCAGCTTCACCGTCCCCGATGCCGGCAGCGTGGAGGCGGTGCGGACGCTGGGGGTGGTCGCGGCCGGGGTGCTCGAGCTCCCCGAGCAGCCGGCCGCGGCCAGCACGGCGAGGCCGGTGGCGATCAGGCGGCGGATGGCGTGCGCTCCTGCTCGACCTCGTCCCGAAGGGCGCCGACCGACAGCCCCTCCAGCGACAGGAACACGAACCCGAGGCCGACGGCGAGCAGCGATTCGATCAGCTGCAGACCGATCGAGAAGGTCAGTGCGGTGTGTGCATCCACGTTGTAGAGGGCGGTCAGCCCGAGCGCCGTAACGCCCTGGAACACCCCGAGATTACCGGGAGTGATCGGGAAGAGCTGAACCAGGTTCGACGCCAGGAAGACCACCCCTGCCGCACCGACGCCGAGGGGCAGTCCATAGGCCTTGAGCGTCCAGTAGATGCCGGCCAGCTGGGCCAGCCAGCAGAGCGTCGAGGTGAACGTCGCCCAGGCGAGGAGCTTGGGTCGGCGGACGATCGTCTGACCCTGACGCAGCGAATCGATGGTGGCCGTGACGCTGATCCCGAGCAGATGCCACCAGCGCTCGACGTAGTCGTCCTCGTCCTCGCCGTCCTCCGGTTCGCCGCGGTGGCGCACCCGGGTCCAGATCTCGATCCCGGCGGCGACCGCGGCGATGGCGATGACCACCCCGGACAGCACGGCCAGCAGGTTCACCGCCTGCCGCGGCACGGGCACGTAGAGGACGACGCTGACCAGGACCCCGACCAGCGTCGCACCGGCCAGCAGCTGCTCGGTGACCAGCGTCCCGATGCCGGTCGAGAAGGGCAGGTCGATCCCGCGCACGGCCAGGCGCCGTCGCAGCACCGTCACCCGTGCCAGCTCGCCCAGCCGGGCGAAGAGCAGGGTGTTGAACAGGAAGCCGATGAAGATCGCCGGCACCACGTCCCGGATCCCGGCGGCGATGCGCCGTTCGCCCTGGTCGTCTTCGATCGCGAGCAGCGCCGCCTGCCAGGTCAGCGCCTTGAAGCCGACCGAGACCAGGTTTGCGACAAGGGCAAGCGCCACGAACTCGAAATCCGCCTGCGTGAAGACGTCGGCCACGACGCCGAGGCTGAACTTGCGAGAGAGGGCGAAGACGATGGCCACGAGCGCGACGCCCATCGCCAGGCTGCGCAGCAGGCGCCGTCGCTGCGGCTGCAGGTCGCTCGCCAGCTCGGACACCGTGACGAACTCGAGCCCACGGCCGTGGGCGGCGTCGACGATGCCCGGCACCGCCGCCACCGTCTGGCCGCGGTCGCCGTACTCGCCGGCGCCGTCGCCGTCGTGGAGAAGCAGGATGGCGCCCGGCTCG
>DASUHT010000078.1:0-2212 GCA_036273335.1 Gaiellales bacterium
CTCCAGCGTCCATCCGCCGCTGAACACCGCCAGCCGTCCGAACAGCTCCCGTTCGTGCGGATCCAGCAGGTCGTAGCTCCACGCCACCGTCGCCTCCATCGTGCGCTGCCGCTCAGGCACGTCGCGGGCACCGCTGGTCAGCAGCGAGAAGCGCTGGTCGAGTCGGCTGAGCAGCTGCTCGGGAGTGAGCGTCCGCGTCCTGGTCGCCGCGAGCTCGAGGGCAAGCGGCATGCCGTCCAGCCTCTCGCAGAGACGCTCCAGCTCCCGCTGATCGGCGCGGAAGTGTGGCGACACGGCCCGGGCGCGGGCTTCGAACAGCGCGACCGCGGCGTCGCTGCCCAGCGGCGCCAACGGGTACTCGTGCTCCGCTCGCAGTCGCAGCACCTCCCGGCTGGTGGCCACGATGACCAGGCTCGCGCAGCCGTCGAGCCAGCCGGCCACGGTCCGCGCCGCCTCCATCACCTGCTCGAAGTTGTCGAGCACCAGTAACGAGTTTCGGCCGCGTAGGTGATCGACGACGCCGCCGTGGCTGCCGATCGCGGCCGCTACCTGGGCCTCGACCTGGTCGCCCGCGCTGGTCGCCGACAGGTCGGCGAACCAGAGGCCGTCGCCGAACCGATCGGTCAGGTCCGCCGCAAGCGTCCGTGCGAGCGTCGTCTTGCCGATCCCGCCCGGGCCGGTGATCGTGATCAGCCGTGTCTGGCCGCCCTCGATCAGTGCGCGCAGCTCGGCCAGTTCCCGATCGCGGCCCACCGGCCGCTGCGACGGCGCAGCGACCGTGTTTCGGCCCATCGACCGCACCGGCGGGAACTCGTCGCCGCCGACCTGGAACAGCCGTACCTCACCCACGTCCTTGAGGCGATGAAGCCCGAGATCGTGCAGGTCGGCGGCGTCCACCAGGTCGCGCGTCTGCTGTGACACCAGGATCTGGCCGCCGTGGCCACCGGCGGCGATCCGCGCCGCCAGATGCACGTCCAGGCCCACGTAGCCCTCCTCGGTCAGCACCGGTTCGCCGGTGTGGATCCCGATCCGCACCCGCACCGGGCCCGCCTGCTCCAGCCCGGACACCACCTCTCGCGCCGTCGCCACGGCATCGGACGCCCGTGCGAAGGCGATGAAGAACGCGTCGCCCTGCGTGTCCACCTCGGCACCGTCGTGTCGCGCGATCGCCTCGCGGATCACTCGGCGGTGGTCGGCCAGCAGCGCCGCATACCGATCGTTCGTGGCATGCAGCAGCTCCGTCGAGCCGGAGATGTCGGTGAAGACGAGGGTCACCGTACCGGAGGGGAGCCGGCGGGTCACCGCGCCAACCTACTGACGAACACCTTCCGCTGCAACGGCACGGGTGTGCCATGTACGTCGATCGACGGATTGGCGCACCGGTTCTGCTGCCGTAGCATCACTCCGGTGAGCGACAAGCGCGGTCGGATCGGGATTGATGTCGGCGGGACATTCACCGACGCCGTGATCGTGGTCGACGACGGCCGCGTTCGCATCGCCAAGGTGCGCTCGACGCCGGAGCGGATCGAGGCCGGCTTCATGGACGGCCTCCGCCAGCTTCTGGAGCGGGCCGGCGCCCGGGCCGCCGACGTCGGCTACCTGGCCCACGGATCCACCGTCGCCACCAACGCGATCGTCCAGCGCCGCCTGGCCCGCACCGCCCTGATCACGAACGAGGGCTTCCGCGACGTGCTCGCCATCGGCACCCAGATGCGGGCTCACGTCTACGACCTGTGGACGCCGGAGCCCGAGCCGATCGTTCCCCGCGACCTGTGCCTGGGCGTCCGCGGCCGCCTGGACGCCGCCGGTGAAGAGGTGGAGCCGCTGGACGCCGATAGCGTCCGCGTCGCCGCCGCCGCGTTGCGCGACCGCGGCGTCGAGGCGGTTGCCGTGATGCTGCTGTTCTCCTTCATCAACGACGACCACGAGCGGCGCGTGGGCGAGATCCTGGCGGAGGAGCTGCCGGGCGTCGTCGTGTCGCTGTCGTCGCGGGTGGTGCCCGAGTTCCGCGAGTACGTCCGCGCCTCGACCACCGCCCTCAATGCCTCGCTGCTGCCGCTGATGGGCGCCTACCTGGGGGCGGTTACCGACGAGGTGGCCGGCGAGGGTGTCTCGGTGCCGCTGCACATGATGCAGACCAACGGCGGCGTCGCTCCGGCCGCCCGCGCCCGCGAGCTGCCGATCGCCCTGTCCGCCTCCGGCCCTGCGGCCG
>DASUHT010000079.1:0-18422 GCA_036273335.1 Gaiellales bacterium
CGCCGGCGTCGCCCTGCTTGTCGTGCTGGTCCTGATGATCTGGAAGCCGGGAGCCGGATGATCCCGCTCGAGCTGATCCGGCCCAGCGACTGGAACCTGCCGCTGTTCGTCCACGTTCTGGGGGCCATCGTGCTCGTCGGAAGCATGTTCGCGCTCGTCCTCCTGGCGCTCGGGTCGCGGCGCGGGGCGAACGCCGCGATGTTCGCCCGCCTGGCGTTCCGCTCGACACTGCTCGTGGTGCTCCCGGCCTTCATCGTCATGCGCGCCGGTGCCGCCTGGATCGAGAGCCGCGAGTACCCGAGCGGCGCCGGCGAGCCGGGCTGGCTGGGCGTCGGTTTCGCCGTCGCCGACCCGGGGGTGCTCGTCGTCTTGATCCTCATCATCCTCGGCTGGCGAAGCGTCAAGGCGGGCGGCGGCGGCTGGGCGGCGACCGCGGTCACCGTCATCTCCGGGCTCTACCTTGTCGCGCTCGGCGTCGCCATGTTCGCGATGTCCGCCAAGCCGACCTGAGCAGATGGCGGCCGGCGGCGTCTGCTCGCTCCACCCCGGAGCAACCGAGACGCTGGCCGCGCTTGGGCTGGCCGGCCGGCTGACGGGCATCTCCGACCGCTGCGACTGGCCGGAGTCGGTCGCGGCGCTGCCACGGCTGACCCGGACTATCGGCGCCGAGCAGCGGCTGGACATGGATGCGCTGGCAGCCCTGGCGCCGGCCGCCGTCGTCGTGCCGGCGGAGCTCCTGCCTCAGATCGAGCGCGGGCGGCTGGGCGATGCCGACGTGATCGTGGTCGACCCGCAGCGGATCGTCGAGATCGAGGCGATGGTCGCCCATCTCGCCGACCGGATGGGAGTGGCCGGCCGGGCGGCCGAGGTCGTGGACACGATCCAGAAGCCGATCGAGTCGGTGCTGGCCGCGGTGATCGGCGTCGAGCGGCCGCCGGTGCTCGTTCTCGAGTCGGTGCGGCCGCCGGTCGCCGCCGGCGGCTGGGTGCCGGAGATGGTCGGGATCGCCGGCGGCCTGTCGGTGATCGGCGAGGGTGGAGCGCGCGCCCGGCCCACCAGCGCCGAGGAGATCAGCGGCGCCGACCCGGCACTGGTGGTGGTCGCCCTGCGCTGGGAGGACGCCGCGGCGGCGGCCCGGGAGGCGTCCCGCCTGACCGGGCTCGACCGCCCGCTGGTCGCCGTCGACGCCCATGCCTACTACTCACGACCGGGGCCGCGGATCACCTTCGGGATCGTCCAACTGGCCCACCTGATGCACCCCGACAGGGTGGCCGACCCGGGAGTCCCGGCGATCGCCGTGGGAGGCGCCGGTGGCGCCGGCAGCTGATCCGGAACCGCCCTTTGGGGCCGGGCGGCTGGCGGACGCGATCGCCGGATCCGGCAGCGCCCTCGACGTCGGCTGCGGGAGCGGCCGGCTGACCGTGATGCTCGCCCGCACGGGGATGGCGATGACCGGCATCGACACCAGCCGCATGCGACTGGCCGACGCGCGCGACCGGTCGGCGGCGGCCGGTGTAGCCGTGCGCTGGCTGCATGCCGACATGGAGCAGCCGCTGCCGTTCGCCGGCGGCGAGTTCGATGCGCTGATCAGCAGGCTCTCGCTCCAGATCGCGGACGATCCGGTGGCGGTGCTGCGAAACGGCGCCACGGTCATCCGGCCGGGTGGCCGGGTGGCCACCGCGGTCTGGGCAACGGCCGAGCGCAACCCCTGGTTCGACGAGGCGCGGGCGGCGGTCGCCGATGCGCTGGGAGCCGATCGGGCGGCCTTCGCTCGCGCCTTCGGCAGGCTGGGCGACGTCGCCGCGCTTCGTGAGGCTCACCGCCTGGCCGGGCTCGAGGAGGTGCTGGCCGAGCTGTACGAGGGCGAGCTGGCCGTGGCGTCCGCCGCCGAGCACTGGGAGTGGCTTTGCACCGGCATCGGCCACTTCTCGCGTCTCGAAGCGGCGCTCTCGCACGCCGAGCACGAGCGGGTGGCCGCCGCCCTCGAGGCGCGCCTGGCGCCCTACCGGGGCGAGGACGGCGGGCTTCGGCTCCCCCGTGCGCAGGTGATCGCGCGCGGCCGTGTAGCGTAGGCAGATGGATCCCGGCAGGCTGGCAGCATTCACCGCCGTCGCATTCGCGCTCGTGGTCATCCCCGGCCCGAGCGTGCTCTTCGTGATCGGCCGCGGCGTGGCCTTCGGCCGGCGGACGGCGATCGCCACCGTGCTCGGCAACACGGCCGGCGTGTACGTCCAGGTGATCGCGCTCGCCCTCGGCCTGAGCGCGGTGATCGAGCGCTCGGAGACGGTGTTCACGGCCATCAAGCTGGCCGGAGCGGCCTACCTGATCGTGCTCGGCATCCGCGCCATCCGGTCGCGCCGGGCGCTCGCCTTCACCCTCGAGACGGCGCCTCGCCGCTCAACGGCGCGGACGATCTGGGAGGGCTTCCTGGTCGGCCTGACCAACCCCAAGGCAACGATCTTCTTCGCCACCATCCTGCCCCAGTTCGTCGACCCGTCCCGCGGTCACACCGCCCTCCAGCTGCTCCTCCTCGGCCTCGTCTTCGCCGCCGTCGCGCTGATCTCGGACAGCACCTGGGGCATCGCTGCCGGGAGCGCGCGCGAGCGGCTCGGACGCTCGCCCCGCCGGCTGGCGCGGCTGGGCGCCGCCGGCGGGCTGACGATGATCGGCCTGGGCCTCGGCCTGGCGCTGACCGGCCGCCGCAACTAGGCCGCTAGACGACCTCGTCCGGCAACTCGTACCAGCGCTTGCGGTCGCCGACCCGGTCGCGCATCTTCCAGCGGCGCGATTTGGGCTCGGCGTCGACCGCCGCCCATAGCGCATCCAGACGATCGCGGATGCGATCGTGCGTGGCCGGATCGAACCCGTACTCCTCGATCGCCGAGCGGCAGCGCTCGACGTTCAGCTTGAGCGTCCGCCAGAGCCCCCAGTCGTCCGAGCACAGGCGCGCGATGTAGGCGGAGTTGATCGTCTCGCCGTCGCCGTCGCCGACGTCATGGCCGGCCAGGATGGTCATGACGTCGCGGCGGTCCTTCTCGTTCAGCTCGTAGATCTGAAGCTTGGTCAGAAGCAGCTCGGCGAGCGGCACGGTCACCGGGTCGAGCTCCAGGCGATCGGCGATCGGGATGTCATGGCACATCTTGAAATGACCGACGAAGACGTCGAGCTGGCGATCCCGGGAGAGGTCGTAGAAGAGCAGCCGGTCGCGGCCGTTGAGCGCGTTGAACTCGTTGTTCGGCGTGTAGCCGGCCCCGGCCAGGAAGCGCTCCACGGCGCGCGACTGGTTGCGCCGGGTGACGAGGTCGATGTCGTGGTACTCACGCCGCAGCGGCTCCGGGATCGCTCCGTCTGCGTGCGCCCGGATCGCCAGCCCGCCGGTCAGCCGGATCTCCACGCCGGCCTCCGTGGCGGCCTCCAGCAGGCGCGCAGCCTCGTCCTCGATCGCCGGCATCGTCTGCTCTTCGGGCATGACCGCAGAGTATGCCAAGTCTCGAAGCTTGGGTGTTCCTTGCCACATGAACCGCCACCCGGTATAAAAAACCACCCGCACCAGGAGCGACCACATGTCAGAAGCCTCAGACGCAACCTCGAGTCAGCTGTTCGTCCGCCAGTCGTCGGGACTGGTACGGAACGTCAGCGTCACCAACGCGCTCTTCTTCAACATCGCCGCGTTCGTCGGGATCGGGCTGACCCTGTACCCGATCTTCTATTCCCTGGGCTTCGTCCCGGTCTGGCAGAAGGGGCCGTTCAGCGCCTATGGCTGGGCGGCGATCATCGCCGGCCTGTTCTGCGTCGTCCTGGCCTTCATCTTCACCGCCTTCACGTCGGTGATGCCGCGCTCCGGCGGCGACTACGTCTTCACCAGCCGCATCGTGCACCCATTCATGGGCTGGCTGGAGTCGTGGACGCTGGTCGTCGGATCGGTGCTGATCATCGCCTTCGAGGTGCCCTTCGTGCTTCGCAACCTGCAGATCACGGCGCGCATCATCGGCATCGGCACCGGCTGGCACTTCGCCGACCACTCCAACACCTGGTTCACCGACTCCACCGGCGGCATCACCGGCACGCCCGGTTTCATCGGCTGCCTGATCGTCCTGGGCATCATCGCCGTCGTCGTGCTGCTGCCGACGCGAACGTTCCACCGGGTGGTGACGGCGCTGGCCATCGTCGGCGTCTCGGCGTTCGTGCTGATGTTCATCTTCGGTCTGGTGGCGACACACCGCAGCGACCTCCAGAACCACCTGCCGCAGTACACGAACGGCGTGAGCGCCCAGCACATCGCGGCCTCCGGACATGACCCGTTCCTGCCGGGTTACTCCCACAACTTCCTGAGCGATCTCTTCTCGCGTACCGTGTTCCCGTTCTTCCTTTCCATCCTGCTCTTCCAGTACATCGGCTTCCAGTACTCGGCGTACATCGCCGGCGAGGTGCGGGGCAACGTCAAGCGCTCGGTGTCGATCGCGCTGATCGGTGCGCTGATCGTGGGCGTGCTCGCAAACTCGGTCTACATCGACGCGCTTTCCCGGCACTTCGGCTTCGACCTGAACGTCAGCTGGGGCGCCTCCTACTGGGGGTTCAACGACCACCTGACGGCTCTGCCGATGGGCCAGCCGAACGCCATGCCGCTGCTCGCCGTGGTGGCAAACAAGACGCTCTGGCCGCTGTGGGCGCTGATCAGCTTCGCCGGGATGATCTTCCCGTTCCTGCTCTGCCCGGTCTACATCAACTTCATCAGCCGGATCCAGCTCGCGTGGGGCCTCGACCGCCAGGTGCCGTCCTGGTTCGCCGAGGTGAACCCGCGGCTGCGGGCGCCGCTGAATGCGATCCTGGCGACGCTGGGGCTGACGCTGCTGTTCCTGTTCTTCCAGTCCTACAACGTCGTCCCGCACGTGTTCGCGACGACCGGCAACAAGCTGAACCTGGCCGGAACCGCCTGGTTCAGCATCACCATGCTGGGCCTAACCTGGATCATGCCGGGCATCAACGCCATCTTTGCCCGCATGCGCCGGCCCGAGCTGATGCGAAACGCCCCCTACGGGTCGAAGCTGCCCATCCTCGGCATCGTCTGGCTGGTGTTCCCGCTCTGGATCTACGCTCTGGCGGTGATCAAACCGATCTGGGACAGCCTGACCACGAGTGGTGCGGCCCGGCTGACCTACCTGGAGACGAACGGCATCCTGGACGCCATCCTCTTCTACGCGATCGGCGTCGTCATCTACATCGTCATGCGGCTGCGCACCAGAGCCCAGGGCGTGGATGCAGACATGCTGTTCGCCACGATCCCACCGGACTGACGTGACCCGCATCTACGTGGCGAGCGACTTCCATGCCGCCGAGACGGCGTGGCGGAAGTTCCTGAATGCGGTCCGACTGAACCTGTACAAGGCCGACGTCGCGCTGGTGGCGGGCGACTTCACGGGCAAGGCCATCGTGCCGATCGTGCGGTCGGGGTCCGAGTACCGGGCGTCGCTGCTCGGCGTCAGCCGGACGGCCCGAAACGAGGAGGATCTGGCCCGGCTCGAGCGCGACATCGCCGATGTCGGCTACTACTCGTTCGTCGGGTCGTCCGAGGACGCCGACCGCCTGGCCGCCGACGAGAGCGAACGCGACGCGCTCCTGCACCGGCTGATGAACGAGCGGGTGCAGGCATGGATGGAGCTCGCGACCGAGCGCCTGGCCGACTCCTCGGTGCCGGTCTTCCTGATCCCGGGGAACGACGACGACTTCGGGATCGACCCCATCCTCGACCGCGAGCAGTACACGCCGGTGAACGCCGACGGCAAGGTGCTGGAGATGCCGGGCGGGCTCAGCCTGATGTCCTACGGCTGGTCGAACCCGACGCCCTGGAAGACCCCGCGTGAGGTGAGCGAGGAGGAGCTGCACGGGCGGCTGGCGGCGCTCGCCGACCAGGTGCCCGACCCCCGAAGCGCCGTCTTCATGATCCACGTCCCGCCCTACGACTCGGGCCTCGACACGGCGCCCATCCTGGACGAGAACCTGCGTCCGACGGTGTCGGCGGGCGATGTCCTGCGCGGCCCCGTGGGCTCGCACGCGGTACGCCAGCTGATCGAGGAGCGGCAGCCGCTGCTGAGCGTACACGGGCACATCCACGAGTCCGGCGGCGAGCGCCGGATCGGCCGCACCGTCAGCATCAACCCCGGCAGCGAGGCCAACACCGGCATGCTGCAGGGCCTCCTGGTGGACATCGAGGACGGTGAGGTGAAGCGGGTGCTGCGGGTGGAGGGGTGACGGACGAGCGGCGGGTGCTGGACGCGGTCGCCGAGCGGGCCGACGAGTTGCTCCAGCACCTGACCGCCCTGATCGCCTTCGATACGACGTCGCGGGCGACCGTGGAGGAGCCGGCGCGCGACGAGCGGGCACTCCAGGAGTACGTGGCCGGCAGGCTGGATCGCCGCGGCGCCGCGATCGACCTCTGGGAGCCGCGGCCCGAGGAGGTGGCCGGACACCCGCTCGCCCCGGAGGGGATCGGCTTCGATGGGCGGCCGCAGCTCGCGGCCACGTTCGCCGGCGCCGGGGGCGGCCGCAGCCTGATGCTGAACGGCCACATCGACACGGTCTCGGTCGAGCCCCGCGCCGCCTGGACAAGCGACCCGCACACGGCGACCGTCCGCGATGGGTTGCTCTACGGACGCGGCGCCTCGGACATGAAGAGCGGCATCGCCTGCATGACCCTGGCGGCCGAGGTGCTGGCCGACCTCGGCGTCCGCCTGGCCGGCGACCTGGTCATCTGCACGAACACCGACGAGGAGTCGAGCGGCGCCGGCGGCCTGGCCTGTGTCAGGCACGGCGTCCACGCGGACGCCGGCCTGGTCACCGAGCCCACCGGCTTTGACGTCTGGAACTGCTGCCGGGGCACGAGCTACGCCACGATCCGCGTTCCCGGCCGGCCCGGGCATGCCGAGCTCTCCCACCCCGGATGGCGCGAGGGCGGCCCGGTGAACGCGATCGAGAAGGCGACGCTGGTGATCTCCGCGCTCCAGGCGTTGCGCACGCGCTGGCGGGACGACCCGGCGCTGACCCACCCGCATCTCGGCCCGCCCGACGTGGTGCCGACGATGATGCGCGCAGGCGAGTGGTGGGTCACCTACCCCGCCGAGGCGCGCATCGTCGTCAGCGCCTGCTACCTGCCCGCCCAGGCCGGCGAGGACGGCTGGGGCGGGCCGGTGGAGCGGCAGATCGAGGAGTTCGTGCGCGGCGCCGTGGGGACCGACGACTGGCTGGCCGAGTACCCGCCGGCCTTCGAATGGGGGACGCCGGTACACGCCATGCAGATCGACGATGACCATCCGCTGCTCGCGATCGCGCTCGACTCGGCGGCGGCGGTCGGCCGCCCGGGCAGCATCTCCGGCCTCGACTCCTGGTACGACGGCGCCACCTTCACGGCCTGGGCGGACACGCCGTCGTTCGCATTCGGCCCGCGCGACATCTCGGCCGGCCACACGATCGACGAGTACGTGCCGGTCGAGGACCTCGTGCCCTGCGCACAGGCGCTCGCGCTGATGGCGATGCGCTGGTGCGGCACACTTCCTTGACGGAGCCAGGCACCGTCAAGAAGGCGTTACAGAGCCTGGCACCGTAAAGGCGCCGAGGTGCGTGCAGGCGGCCGCTGCCGCCCGCGCCCCCTCGGCCAGCGCCTGGTCGAGGTCGGCGCCGGCGACCACCGAGGAGATGACGGCGGCGATCAGGGCGTCGCCGGCGCCCAGCGTGTCGACAACCTCGGCCGGCTCGGCCGGGTGCTCGGCGAGCCCGCCGTCCCAGGCGGCCAGGCTGCCGCGCCGGCCGCGCGTGACAACCGCCGCGCGGGCGCCGGCGGCGACGGCCGCACGGGCAAGGGCCACCGCCTGATCGCGGTCGGTGCCGGCGCCGGACAGAAAGGCGATGTCCAGGTGCTCCGCCAGCTCGCGGATCCGGCCGGGATCGTGGGTCGAGAAGTCGTAAGACCGGCGGCGCGACCGCAGCCGCGGCAGCAGCGGCTCGCCGACCGCCAGGCCGGCAGCGTGCACCCAGTCGCAGCCGTCCAGGAACTCGACCGCCTCCACCGGCGGCCGGTAGGCGCCGGAGACGCCGGTCCTCTCCGAGAGGAATACTCGCTCGCCGTCCCTGGACAGCCGGACCGTGCAGACGCCGGTGACACCGGCGGTTGTCGAGAGGTGCCGGAGGTCGAGACCGGCGGCGGCGGCCGCCTGCCGGATCAGGCGGCCGTCTGCGTCGTCGCCGACGACCCCGACATAGGCCGTGCGATGGCCGCGGGCGGCCAGGTTGGCCGCCACGTTGAGCGCGTTCCCGCCGGCGGTCGTGCGGTCGACCGGCGGCAGGTAGCGATCGACGCAGCTGTCGCCGACCGCGGCCAGCATCAGCCGGGAGGCGGAGTCACACGCCGACCGCCGGCTTGGGCATCGCCTCGATCGCCCGCAGCGCCCGGTCGATCTCGGCCTGCGGCAGCTCGTGATCCTCGAGCTGCTCGTGCAGGTAGGCGTCGAACGCCGCCATGTCGAAGTGGCCGTGCCCGGAGAGGCCGAACAGGATCCGCTGCTCCACGCCCTCCTCGTCGGCCCGGAGGGCCGCGTCGATGGCGCCCTTGATGGCGTGTGCGCTCTCGGGCGCCGGCACGATCCCCTCGCTGCGGGCGAACCGAAGCGCGGCGCCGAAGACGTCCGTCTGCCGGTAGGCCTCGGCCCGCAGGAGGCCGTCCAGGTAGAGCTGGGACACGATCGGCGCCACGCCGTGGTAGCGCAATCCGCCGGCATGGATCCCGGCCGGGATGAAGTCGTGGCCCAGCGTGTGCATCGCCACCAGCGGCGTCAGCTGTGCCGTGTCGCCGAAGTCGTAGGCGAACGGGCCGCGGGTCAGTGTCGGGCAGGCCGCAGGCTCGCAGGCGATGATCTCGATCTCGGCGCCGGCGATCTTGTCGCGCACGAAGGGCAGGGCCAGGCCGCCGAAGTTGGAGCCGCCGCCGACGCAGCCGATGACGACGTCGATCGCCGACTCGCCCGCCAGCTCGAGTTGCCGCTGCGCCTCCTGGCCGATCACCGTCTGGTGCAGTAGCACGTGGTTCAGCACCGAGCCCAGGGCGTAGCTCGTGTCCTCGCGGCCGGCGGCATCCTCCACCGCCTCGGAGATGGCGATGCCGAGGCTCCCGGGCGAGTCGGGCGTGCGTTCGAGGACGCCGCGGCCGGCGTTGGTGTCGGGCGACGGGCTGGGTACCACCGAGGCGCCCCACGTCTCCATCATCATCCGCCGGTACGGCTTCTGGTCATAGGAGACCCGCACCATGTAGACCTTGCACTCGAGGCCGAAGAACGTGCAGGCGAGCGCCATCGAGCTGCCCCACTGGCCGGCGCCCGTCTCGGTCGCGATGCGGCGGCGGCCGGCGCGAGCGTTGTAGTAGGCCTGGGCGACGGCCGTGTTCGGCTTGTGCGAGCCGGCCGGCGAGACGCCCTCGTACTTGTAGTAGATGCGCGACCGCGTGCCCAGCTCGCGCTCCAGGCGGTGCGCGCGATAGAGCGGCGTCGGCCGCCACAGCCGGAGCACGTCCAGCACCTCGTCGGGGATCGCAATCTCGCGCTCCGCCGAAACCTCCTGCAGGATCAGCTCCATCGGGAAGAGCGGCGCCAGGTCGTCAGGGCCGATCGGCTGCCCGGTACCCGGGTGAAGCGGCGGCTGGGGGGCCGTCGGCGCGTCGGCGAGCACGTTGTACCAGCGGCGAGGGATGTCGCGCTCGGACATGACGAACTTGGTCTCGGGCATCACGGCACCTCCGGGTGTGCTTGCGGTGCCGCGGATTGTCGCACGTTGGCAACGCCGCGGACGGAGCGGCGGTCACGCCGCCCCGTCCGCGTTGTGTCTAGGCCTCGACCGGCTCGGGTTCCGGGGCCGGCGAGTCGGCAGCCCCAATCGCCGGCGGCTCGATGGTGATGTTTGGCAGCGCCTTCGAGAGCCAGCGCGGGATCGCCCACGAGCGCTCGCGGAGCAGCGTCAGCAGCGCCGGCACGAACGTCATCCGCATGATCAGGGCGTCACACAGGATCGCCACGCCGAGCAGCAGGCCGAACTCCTTCGACACCCTGTCCGGGCTGAGCAGGAACGAGAAGAACACTGACGACATGATCAGCGCCGCGGCGATGATCACCCGGCCGACGCCGGCCACACCGTCCTTGACCGCGGTCACGGTGTCGCTCCCGTGCACGTGCTCCTCACGCACCCGGCTCATCAGGAACACCTCGTAGTCCATCGAGAGGCCGAACAGGATGGCGAACGCGATCGGCGGCACGAAGCTCTCGATCGGGCCGGTGCGGTCGAGGCCGATCAGCCCCATGCCGTGCCCCTCCTGGACGACGAACGTCAGCACCCCGAACCCGACCAGCGCCGACATCAGGGTGGTGAGTGCGGCCTTGACCGCGATCACGGCCGAGCGGAACGCCATCGCCAGCACCAGGAACGTGATCCCGATGATGTAGAGCAGGAACCACGGCGTGCGCGAGAAGATGCGGTTGCCGATGTCCGTGAAGGCGGCGTTCGACCCCGACACGTAGGCGTGCGCCGGTGACCCTGCGAGCACGCCGGGGATCACGTTGCCGCGGAGGTTGGAGACGATGTCGTCCGTCTGCGGGTCCTGCGGCTTGTACTGGGAGTAGGTGTTGATGATCGCCACCGACGCCTTGTCCGGGCTCTTGGCGTTGTAGATCGGCGGTTTCACCTGGGCGATCCCCGGCGTCCGCTCGAGCGCCGCCCTGAGCTTGCCGGTGATCGCCGTGTCGCCCTGGATGTCGACCACGATCGGGATCGGCTCGGTGAAGCCGGGGCCGAAGCCCGCCGTCAGCAGGTCGTACGCCTTGCGCGTCGTCTGGTCCTTGGGCGCGGTGCCGGCGTCGGCGAGGCCCAGGCGGGACGAGAGCACCGGCGAGGCGAGCGCGAGCAGCACGACCACCGCGATCGGCAGCACGACCTTGGCGTTGCGGGAGACGAAGCGCCCCCAGGCGGCGACCGGCGTCTTCGACTGGCCCTCACGGGACTCGTCGACCACCGGCATGCCGAGCCGGCCACGGTCGATCTTGTGGCCGAGCAGCGACAGCACCGCCGGCAGCAGCGAGTTGGCCAGCAGCACCGCGGTCAGCACGCCCAGCGCGCTGCCGATCCCCAGCTTGGTGATGAAGTCGATGCCGATGATGGCCAGACCGGTGATCGAGATGGCGACCGTCGTCCCGGCGAAGAGCACCGCCCGGCCGGCGGTCGCCCCGGCTGCTGCGGCCGCGTCCTGGGGCGACAGGCCGTCGTGCAGGTACTGCCGGAAGCGGGTGACGATGAAGAGGGTGTAGTCGATCCCGACGCCCAGCCCGATCATCGGCACCAGGATCTCGGTGATGGTGTTGAAGTTGGTGAAGCGGGCCGCCAGGTAGAGGATCAGGAACGCCCCGACGACCGCCGTGATCGCGAACAGCAACGGGATCGCCGTCGGCACCAGCGCCCGGAAGAGCACCATCAGGATGATGAACGCCGCGATCAGGCCGATGATGTCGCTCAGGCCCTGTGTGGGCGGAGCGTTCTCGGCGTCGCCGGTGAACTGCACGTCGATCCCGGCCGGCGCGCCGATCGCCTGCATCCTGTCCTCGACATTGACGATGCCCGAGCGCGGGATCTGGAACCCGGTCTGGTCGTACTGGACGTCGAAGAAGCCGATGCGGCCGTCCTTCGAGAGCTGGTGCGAGCTGGTGGCCAGCGGGTCGGTGATCGCCGACACGTCACGCTGCTTCTCGTCGATCGCGTGCTGGCTGACGGTGGCCGCCGCCAGCATCTTGCGGATCGCCGCCTCGCGCTCCGGGGTGTCCAGGCGCTGGCCCGGCGGCGCGGCCACGACCACCCGCAGGGCGGCGCCCTTCTGACCGCCGAACTTGGCGTTGATCAGGTCGACCGCCTTCTGGGCGTCCGACCCGGGAATGTTGAAATCGTTGACCAGCTTTCCGTGGAACGCCACGTTGAGCCCGATCAGGACCACCATCGTGACCAGCCAACCGCCGACCACGCGCCACGGGTGACGGGCGCAGCTGCCCGCCACCTTGGCGAGCGTTCCGGTGTGTGCGATCCGTCGCTCCTCGGCGACCAGATGTGAATGTTCAGTCATCCCTCTGCCCTCTCTCCAGCGTAAGCAGCGTAGGGTAGCGGCGGTCGCCCGCCATGTCGAAAAATCAAGACCGTCTGGTGGGCGTCGATTCATCGCCGGGCCGATCGTCATATGATCGAGAGCGGCGATTGGCGCCGCCCCAGAAGCGAGGAGCCGACATGCAGTACATGCTGTTGATCTACGGAGAGGAATCGGGGCGCGAGGCTGCCGACCCGGAACAGGGCCGGACGATGATGGCCGAGTACCGGGAGTACACCCAGGCGCTCATCGACGAGGGCAAGATGCGCGCCGGCGACGCCCTCGAGCCGACCTCGTCGGCCACCACCGTGCGCGTCCGCAACGGCGAGACGATGCTCACCGACGGCCCGTTCGCCGAGACCCGCGAGCAGCTCGGCGGGTACTACCTGATCGACGCAGCCTCGCTGGACGAGGCGGTGGACGCGGCCCGGCGGATTCCCGGCGCCCGCTCCGGCTCGATCGAGGTGCGGCCGGTCGTGGTGTTCGACTGACCGATCCAGGACGGCTCACCGCCGACCGCCTGTTCCGGGAGGAGTTCGGCCGAGCGGTCGCCTATCTGACCCGCGTCCTCGGCGATGTCGAGGCGGCCGAGGACGCGGTCCAGGAGGCGTACGTGGTCGCGCTCGAGCGCTGGCCGCGGGACGGCGTGCCGGACAACCCGGCCGGCTGGATCGTGACCACCGCCCGCAACCGCGCGATCGACCAGCTGCGGCGCCGGCGTGCATTCCAGGAGCGGGCGCCGCTCCTGCTGCCGGAGGAGGAGATGACCGACCTGCCCGATCTCGACGACCAGCCGGTGCCGGACGAGCGGCTGCGGCTGATCTTCACCTGCTGCCATCCGGCGATCGCCCCCGAGTCGCAGGTCGCCCTCACCCTGCGACTGGTGGGCGGCCTGACGGTGCCCGAGATCGCCCGCGGGTTGGTGCTCCCGGAGGCCGCCGTCGCCCAGCGCCTGGTGCGCGCAAAGCGCAAGCTGCGTATCGCGGTCATCCCCTTCGAGGTGCCGCCGGCGGCGGTGCTCGGCGAGCGGCTGCGAACGGTGCTGGCGGTGCTGACGCTGATCTTCACCGAGGGCCACACGGCGTCGGTGGGCGCCGAGCTGCGGCGCGAGGAGCTGGCCGCCGAGGGGATCCGCCTGGCCCGCGTGCTGGTGTTGCTGATGCCCGACGAGGCCGAGCCGCGGGGGCTCCTGGCAACGATGCTCCTGCACCACGCCCGGCGGGCGGCGCGCACCGACGCCGGCGGCGGGCTGATCCTCCTGGCCGATCAGGACCGGGGGCTCTGGGACGCCGCCGAGATCACCGAAGGGGTGCGGCTGACCACCCGCGCGCTGGCCATGCGCCGGCCGCCGGGGCAATACGCGCTGCAGGCCGCGATCGCGGCCGAGCATGCCACCGCCGCGACCGCCGCCGCCACCGACTGGGAACGGATCGTCGTCCTCTACGACCTGCTGGTGGAGGTACTCCCAACCCCGATCGTCGAGCTGAACCGGGCCGCCGCGGTGTCGGTCGCCCGCGGACCGGAGGCGGCGCTGCCGATCGTCCAGGAGCTGCTGGCTTCCGGCCGCCTTGAGGAGTACCAGCCGGCGCACGCCACGCACGCCGACCTGCTCCGGCGGCTGGAGCGGGACGAGGAGGCGGCAGCCGCCTACCGGCGGGCGATCGAGCTCAGCGGGAACGACGCCGAGCGGTCGTTCCTGGAGCGGCGCCTGGCCGGGATCGAGCGGCGGGCGTATCCTGCAGGCGATGCCACGCAACCGCCCCGAGACTCCTGAGCGGCCCGATCAGGAGGCCGCACCGCCGGAGCCGGAGGAGTTGCAGGACCTGGACGACGCGCTCGCCGGCACCTTCCCGGCCAGCGACCCGGTGTCGGCGATCACGCCCGAGCGCTGAACGGCGCAGCCAGCGCCTCGTCCAGCGCCTGGGCGAGGATCGGGACGTGCTGCTCGCCGAAAACGAGCGGCGGCCGGATCTTGATCACGTTCCCCTGGGGGCCGGTCAGGCCGACCAGGACTCCGCGTTCGCGCATCCCGTCCAGGACCGCCGACGCCCGTCCGGCGCCCCCCGCCTCGGTGGCGATCTCCACTCCGGCCAGCAGCCCGCGGCGGCGGACGGCAGCGACCGCCGGGTGCCGTCCGGCAACGTCCTTGAGGGCTGCCCCCAACGACGCTCCGACCCGCCCCGCCCGCTCGACCAGCCGCTCGTCGGCGATCACGTCGAGGACGGTCAGCGCCGCCACGGCGGCGACCGGATTGCCGCCGAAGGTGCTGAAGAAATCTGCCCGCGCGGCGAAGCGGTCGACCAGCTCGGCGCGGGCGATCAGAGCCGCCACCGGATAGCCGTTGCCCATCGGCTTGCCCAGGCTGACCATGTCCGGTCGCAAGTCGTAGCTCTCGAACGACCACAGGTGCTCCCCGGTGCGCCCGTGGCCGGCCTGCACCTCGTCGGCGACGACCAGCCCGCCGGCGCGGCGGACCGCCTCGACCATCGCCCGCACATCGTCCTTGGGCGGCGTGTGGATGCCGTCGCTGGTGAAGCAGGGGTCGAGCAGGATCGCGGCCGGCCGGCGCCCGGCAGCGGCCAGCCGCTCGACAGCTGCGGCGGCGGCAGGCCCGCTCCATGCGCCCACCCCACCGGCGGGCTCGAGCAGCGCGACCTGCTCGGGATGGAATCCCGCCGGCCACTCCTCCGGCGAGAGGTCGGCGATCGCCTCCGTGATGCCGTGGTAGGCGAAGCCCGTGATGACGGCCCCGTCGACGCCGGTACAGGTGGTGGCGATTTGCCAGGCGATGTCGTTTGCCTCGCTGCCCGAGTTGAGAAGCAGCACGGTGTCCAGTCCGGATCCCTCGGGCATCGTCGCAACCAGCCGCTCGGCGAGCTCGATCAGCGGTTCGTAGAGATACCGGGCATGCGTGTTCAGGGTCCGCGTCTGGCGGACGACGGCCTCGGTGACCCGGGGATGGCAGTGGCCGACCACCGGCACGTTGTTGTAGGCGTCCAGTAGCCGCCGTCCGTCAACGTCGATCAGCCAGGTGCCCTCGCCGCGCCCCAGGTGGACCGGCCGCGAGTAGGTCGGCGCGGTCAGCGCCGACCCGAGCACGCGCCGCCGGCGCTCGGCCAGCTCGGCGTCCGCCACGGCGGCCCCGGTTCCCGTCAGCTCCCGCCTGGCGCGGTCCGGGCCGTCGGCGGCGAGTTGCTCGAGGAGCGGCCAGGTTGCGGCATCCCAGGCCTGGATGTACTCGGCGTTTTCCGGATAGCGCACCACCCGCCAGGCGCTGATGGTGACGATGGTGGCCAGACGGGCTCCAAGCAGCGCCGGCAAGAGCTCCAGCTCCAGCGGCTCCAGCGGCGTTCGCGACTGGTAGCCGTCCAGGAACACGCGGGCCGAGCGGTAGACGTCGGCCGGCGGGCGCCCGCGCAGCGCGGACGCCAGCGCCGCCGCCAGGTCGACCAGGAGCGCGGTGTGCACGAGGTCGCCGAAGTCGACGATCCCGCAGACGAATCCGCGCTCGTCGAGCAGGACGTTGTCCAGGGCGAGATCGCCGTGCACGACCTGGGCTCGCAGCCGCGGCCAGGCCGGCAGCGCCCGCTCCTCGTAGAGGTCGAGGGCGCCGGTCACCAGCGCTCGCTGCCGCGGGTCGGCGATCGAGTCGGCCAGCGGCCGCAGCTCGGAGGCGTTGGCGGTGTCCCAGAGCAGTCGCCGGCCGGCACCCGGGTGGAAGAAGGAGCGAAGGGCCGCGGCCAGCCGGGCGGTGGTGGCACCGTAGGCCGCGAGCGCGGCGTCGTCGAGCTGATCGCCCTGTGCGATCGAGCCGCCGGAGAGGCGCTGGAACAGGCGCACGTAGTGATCGCCGTCGGGGCCGCGGACGCTCGGCCGGTAGCCGCCGTCGGGGGCCGCCAGCTGCCGGGCGACCGGGAGCTCCGGGTCGGCGCGGGCGATGTGCTCAAGTGCCGCGGTCTCGAAGTCGAGCACCAGCGGGTCCTCGGCCAGGTTCGACACCTTGAGGACCCCGGAGCCGTCCTCGCCCTCGACCAGGAATGTCTGGTCGCGCTCGCTGCCGAGGTCGCGGGCGTCGCCGCGGACGCCGAAGAGGTCGGCCGCGATGGCCGCGATCTCCGCCGGCGAGAAGCGCGGCGGCGAGGCCTCGAGCACCCCGAGCGCGGTCATCGCCTCTGCCATCGCGGCGACAGCGTACCGTCCCCGTGGATTCCCGGGTATCTTGAACCGCCTGGGGAAGCCTCCGCATACGCCGTACGCTCCCGACCTCGCCGACGACAGCGTCCCCGTCTTCGACCTCGCGGACATGGTCGATGCGGTCGCCGAGGATACCGACTGGGCGAACCGGCAGGCCCGCGGCCTGGTTGCCCGCCGTGCGGAATGGCGGCGCTGCCGGCTGACTGGGGCCGAGCTGGCCGAGGCGGCCCTCTCCGACGTCACGCTCGAGGAGTGCCGGCTCGACCTGACGGGCCTGCGTATGGCCAGGCTGGAACGGGTGGCCTTCCGCGACTGCCGGATGGCCGAGTGCGACCTCTACGAGGCGGAGCTGAAGGACGTGCTGTTTGAGCGCTGCGACCTGCGCGAGGCGACCGTCACCGGCGTCCACCTGACGCGCGTCGAGCTGCGCGGTTGCCGGCTGGACGGGATCCGCGGCCTGGCAGCGCTGGGCGGCGTACGGATGCCCTGGGGCGACGTGATCGAGAACGGCCACCTGTTCGCGGCCGCCCTCGGCGTCGAGATCATCGATTGAGCGACGTCGGCTACCGTCCAGCAATGAGGCGGAACCGATGAGTACCCTCGATCCCGAGGAAGCGGCGGCTATCGGCAACCCGGAGATCGGCGAGATCGCGCCGGCAACCCGCATGGGCCCGGTGTCGCTGACTGTTGCCGACCTCGACCGGTCGCTCGCCTACTACGGCGACCAGATTGGCCTCGAGACGCTCGAACGGTCAGGCGATCGGGCCAGCCTGGGCGCCGGCGGCACCGAGCTCCTGGAGCTCGTCGAGCAGCCGGGTGCCACCCCCGCCGACCGGATGACCGGGCTCTACCACTTCGCGCTGCTCGTGCCCAGCCGGCCCGACCTCGCTGCCTGGCTCGCCCATGCCGCGCGCGACCGGGTGGGGCTGACCGGGCTCTCCGACCACTATGTCAGCGAGGCGATCTACCTGCGTGATCCCGACCACCACGGCATCGAGATCTACGCCGACCGGCCACGGGAGATCTGGGACGGACTGGTAGGGATCCGGATGACCACCGAGCCGCTGGACACCGACAATCTCCTGGGCGAGCTCGACGACCCGGCGACTGCCCCCTTCGACGGGCTCCCGGCCGGGACCGTGATGGGCCACGTGCACCTGCGGGTGGCGGCCATCCCAGACACGGTGGAGTTCTACCGCGACCGGCTCGGCTTCGGACTGACGGCGGCCCTGGGCGGCCAGGCCGCGTTCCTGTCGGCCGGTGGCTACCACCATCACGTGGGCGCCAACACCTGGGAGAGCGCCGGTGCGCCGGCGCCGCCCGAGGGATCGGCGGCGCTTCGCCATGTGACCGTCTTTGTGCCTGACGCCGGCGAGCGCGACCGGGTCGCCGCCAGGGTCGCCGATGCCCACGGCGAGGTCGAGCGGGACGGCGACGACGCCTGGGTCAGCGACCCGTCGGGCAACCGGCTGCGGCTTGTGCCGGATCCGGCCTAGGCCGGCTCGACGCTCCCCGCCAGATCCTCCAGGGCGTCCAGCCAGGACTCGTAGTAGGGCTGGTCGGGGCGGGCGGCGATGGCCGCCTTCAGCCGGTCGCGGAACTCGTCCCAGGGAACGCCGGCGCGCTCCGCGGTGACCACCGCCAGCGCGAACGCCCGCGCCTGCCAGGGCTCGCTGAACGGCCGGTCGTCGTCGGGCCGTTCGGGGATCACGCGGTCACCCCCAGCCGCGGCACGGCAACGCCGATCATGCAGTTGCGGGTGACCAGCCCGGCCAGCTCCTCCTCGTCCATGCCCTCGCTGTCCTCGGGCCGCATCGGTAGCACCAGGTAGCGCATCTCGGCGCTCGAGTCCCAGACCTGGATCTGGGTGTCGTCGGGCAGCTCCAGCCCGAACTCGGCCAGCACCGCCCGCGGCTCGCGGACGACTCGTGCCCGGTAGGGGGCGCTCTTGTACCAGACGGGCGGGATCCCCAGTACCGGCCACGGGTAGCAGGAGCAGAGCGTGCAGACGATGACGTTGTGCAGGCCGGGCCGGTTCTCGACCACCCGCAGGTACTCGCCCTCGTAGCCG
>DASUHT010000080.1:0-14878 GCA_036273335.1 Gaiellales bacterium
GAAGCTACACCCCGCAACCGCTGCCCGTCAACCCGGTGCCGGACGGCTCTGGGAAACCGCTGGAGTGCTCCCACCCGTCTAGAATCAGGCATGGACGAAACGGCCGCCAAGACCCCCGTCACATCGGCAATCCGCGAGGAACGCCGGGTGATCACCGTGCTCGTGGCCGACCTGGTCGGCTCGACCGCGATCGCCGAGCGCCTGGGGGCCGAGGAGGCGCGACTCGTGGTCGGCGAGGCGGTCGCCCACGTCGTCCGCATCGTCGAGCGCTACGGCGGCACCGTCAAGGACCTCGCCGGCGACGGCGTACTGGCGCTCTTCGGTGCCCCCGTCGCCCACGAGGACGACGCCGAGCGGGCGCTCCGGGCCGCGGTCGAGGTGATCGGCGAGATCCGCCGGTATGCTCTCGAGGTCGCTGCCGGCTGGGGAGTCGAGGGATTCGGCGTCCGCGTCGGCGTGAACACCGGCGAGGCGGTGCTGGGACAGCTCGGCGCCGGCGATCGCGTCGAGTACGCCGCCTTCGGCGACACCGTCAACACCTGCGCCCGACTGCAGTCGCTGGCCCAGCCGGGAACCGTCCTGGCCTCGGTGGCCACCCGCCGGGCGGCCGAGACGCTCTTCGCCTGGGGCCAGCCGCAGCTGCTCGATGTCCGGGGGCGAAGCGAGCCGGTGGAAGCGGTCGAGGTGCTGGACGTCCTGGCCAGCGGGGTCAGGCACCCCGTCGCGTCGACGCCGCTGGTCGGCCGCGAGGACGAGCTGGCGCAGGGGCGGGCGGCCGTCGGCGCCGTGATCGCAGGCTCGGGCGGCGTCCTCATCGTGATCGGCGAGCCCGGCGTCGGCAAGAGCCGGATCACCGCCGAGCTGCGGTCGGTCTTCGAGTCGGCCCCGGCCGAGCACGGGACGCCGCGCTGGCTGGAGGGGCGCTGCGTCAGCTACGGCGAGTCGATGCCCTACGGCGTCTTCCGCGACCTCGTCCGAGCCTGGATCGGTGTCGCCCTGAACGAGCCCGACCTGCGGGTACGGGTGGCCCTGCGGCGGGCGCTCGACTCCACGGTCGGCGGGCAGTCGGCGGCGCAGCTCTATCCCTACCTCGGCGCAATGCTGGGGCTGACGCTCGAGCCGGACGCCCAGGCCCGCGTCGCCGAGCTGTCGCCGGAGGCGCTTCAGTACCGCACCTTCGAGGTTGTCGAGGAGCTGCTGACCGGGCTCGCCGCCGACGGACCGCTGACCATCCTGCTCGAGGATCTGCACTGGGCCGATGCGACGTCGCTGGCGCTGGTCGAGCGACTGCTGGGCGCCGTCGAGGAAACCGCCCTGCTGCTCGTCATGACCGCCCGGCCGGAACGCGACCACGGCTGGCAGCGGGTCCGCGAGACCGCCGCCCGCGATCATCCGCACCGCCTCTGCGAGCTGACGCTGGGAGCGCTCTCCGGCCGCGCCACCGAGCAGCTCCTGGAGGCGCTCGCCGAGCTCGAAAGCTTCCCGCCCGGGGTGCGCAGCCGGGTGGTCGACGCCGGCGCCGGCAACCCGTTCTACGTGGAGGAGCTCCTGCGCTCGATGGCCGACGCCGGCGCTCTGGTCGAGCACGACGGCCGCTGGCGGTTCCAGAAGGAGATGACGCTGGAGCTCCCGGCGACGGTGGAGCAGGTGATCCTGGCCCGGATCGACCGGCTCGACCCGGCAAGCCGGGAGGTGCTCCTGGCGGCCTCGGTAATCGGCCGCCAGTTCGGGATGGCGCTCCTGAGTGCGGTGGCCGACGACGCCGGGGACCTCCCGGACGCGCTCCGGGAGCTGCAGCGGCTCGACCTCGTCCGCGAGCAGCGCCGCTGGCCGGAACCGGAATACCGCTTCAAGCACGCGCTGATCCAGGAGGGCGCCCACCACACGCTCGTCTCGGAGCGGCGCCGGGAGCTGCACGCACGCGCCGCGACGTGGCTCGAGGAGCGGCACGCGGACGCGCCGGAGGAGGTGTACGCGCTGCTCGCCCACCACTGGCTGGAGGCGGCGGACGACGAGCGGGCGATGCGTTACCTGGAGCGCGCCGGCGACAGGGCGACCCGCAACTGGGCGCTGGACGAGGCGATCGACCACTATCGCACCCTGGTGGAATTGCTGGAGGGGCGTGGCGCTACCCGCGACGCCGCCGAGGTGCTCTTCAAGCTGGCGCTCGCCCTGCATACATCGATGCGGTTCGCCGAGGCGAACCGGGCCTACCAGCGGGCGTTCGGGCTGTGGCAGCCAGACACGGCGGCAACCCCGGCCACCGAGACGCTGCGCATCGCCACCAGCTACGTGCCCCGGGTCGCCGACCCCACCCGCGCGGGCTGGTGGGCGGACATCCGGCTGGGGATGCAGCTCTTCGACCGGCTGGCGGTCGCCGGCCCCGACCGGACGATCCTGCCGTCACTGGCCGAGCGCTGGGAGATCTCCGACGACGGCCTGCGCTACCGCTTCTTCCTCCGCGAGGGCTTGACCTGGTCGGACGGTGCGCCGCTCACCGCACACGACGCGGAGTACGCGATCCGGCGCGTGCTCAACCCCGACCACCCGGGCGGGTCGGCCGCCCTCTACTTCGTCCTGGAAGGGGCACGCGAGTACTACCACCGGCAGCTGACCGACCCGGCGGCGGTCGGGGTCGAGGCGATCGACGAGCGGACGGTCGAGTTCCGACTGGCGGCGCCCGCGCCCTACTTCATGAACGTGGTCAACCGCGCCGACGCCGCCCCCATCCCCCGCCACGTCGTCGAGCAGCACGGCGAGGCCTGGTCGGACCCCGCCCTGCAGGTGGTCAGTGGGCCGTTCCGGCAGGTCGAGCGACGGGAGGGGCGCCTCGTCCTGGAACGGCGACCGGAGCATGCCCGGTGCCACGGCAACGTCGCGGTCGTGGAGGCCGAGCACGCCCGCACCGGCGAGGCGCTCGACCGGTTCTCGCGCGGCGCCGCCGACCTCATCCCCATCGTCTACTCCCCCCGCGTGGCCGACTTCCTGCCCGCCGGCGCGCCGCCCGCCGAACCGGGGCCGGCGACCTGGACGGCGTACCTGGCATTCCGCCATGCCGACCCGCTCACCGGGACGCCGGCCGTCCGCCGCGCCCTGGCGCTGGCCGTCGATCGCGAGGCGCTGGCAGGCGTCCTGCCCGGCCACCTGCCGGTGGCGACCGGCGGCATCGTCCCGCCGGCCCTGCAGGGCCACACGGCCGATATCGTGCTGCCCTTCGACCCGGCCGCCGCGGCGGCTGCGCTCGGCGACGCCGGCATCGCGCCTGGCGGCGAGCTGACGGTCGCCACCCAGGATGTCTGGGCGCCGGTCGTGGAGGTGCTCGCCCGTTCCTGGCTGGACGCGCTCGGCCTGCGTGTCCGCCATGTCACCTGGACCGCCGAGGACGTGCCCAGCCTGCCGCCGCCGACCGAGCTCGGCCAGGTCTACATCGCCGGCTGGCTGCCCGGCTACCCGGACCCCGAGTACTGCCTGCGGCTGCTCCTGCAGTCCGACTCGCTGACCAACGAAGGCGGCTTCGCCGACGTCGAGCTGGACGAGCTGATCGACCGGGCACGGCGGCAGACGACCGGCGCCGCCCGGCTGGAGCTGTTCCACCAGGTCGATCGCATGGCCGTCGTCGACCGGGTCGCGCTGATCCCGCTCTGCTACGGGCGCAATATCGCCTACCTGCGCAGCGACATCCGCGGCTGGTGGGAGTTCAGCAAGTCGTCGGCGAGCTTCGCCGACCTGCTGCTCGAACCGCGGCCCTAGGCAGCGCCGATCGGCTCGGGTTCGCCGCCCGTCGAGTCGCCGAGCGCCTGCAGCACCACCGCGGCAACCACGATCGCGCCGCCGACGAGCGTCGCCGCATCCGGCCGCTCGTGGATCGAGAGCAGCACCCAGAGCGGCCCCAGCACGACCTCGAGGAGCGTGATCAGCGCCACCTCGGCGGCGGGGATCAGCCGCGCGCCGACGGTGAACAGGGCCAGCCCCAGCCCCATCTGGACGACGCCCATGGCGGCCAGCAGCAGGAGCTGTTTGGCCCCGATCCCGCTGGTGCTCGCAAACGGCCCCGCCGCCAGCACCACGAGCGCCTGGGCCAGGCAGACGGCGGGGATCATCGAGACGTCCCGGCGCCGCCGCGTGATCACGATCGCCACCGCGAATGCCAGGGCCATCAGCAACGACAGGGCGTCGCCGACGGCGTCGAACCCGCGCGGGTCGCCGACGATCACCCCCACTCCGCCGAGCGCGAGCAGCATCGCTGCCAGCGAGCGGCGGGAGATCGACTCGCCCAGGAAGACCAGCGCGATCAGCGCCGCCATCATCGGCGAGGCCGCCTGGACGAAGAGGACATGGGCGACGGTCGTGTGGTTGAGCGCGGCGATGAAGGCGCCGGACGCGACCGCCATCGAGACGGCGACGGCAAACCCGGCCCAGCCGATCGCCCGGAACGGCCGCACCACCTGACCGTGGTTGGCGACGATCGAAAAGACCAGCAGCGCCAGCATGGCGAAGAGCGCCCGGCCGGCAAGCTGGGTCGCGACGTCCAGGTGGAGCTCGCGCTGCATGACGCCGGCCGTCGACCAGGCGACGGCGGCAAGCGCCACCGTCAGCTGCCCGCGCCGGCGCTCCCTCCCGAGTTGCTCGGACACCCCGGGCGCGGTGTACGACGTCGACGTCACCGCGTCAACCTAGCCAGCCGCCCGGGGCGATTGCGACGCTTGCCCTACAATCGCCAGCGATGTCCGGGGCGCGCGTCTTTACCGACAACCGCAAGGCGACCTACCTGAACATCGCGGCCGCCGACCATCCGCTGCGCTCGCCCGTCGCCGAGCAGACCCACGCGGCTGCCCGGCGCTACCGGCTGGCCCGGGTGCGGGAGCAGCTGGAGCTCCATGATTGCGCGGCCATCCTCCTTCACGACCCGCTGAACGTCCGCTACGCGCTGGACGTCTCGAACATGCAGGTGTGGATGGCCCACAACCCCACCAACTACGCCGTCATCTGCGCCGACGGCCCCGCCGTCCACTTCGCCTACGCCGGATCCGAGCACCTGGCGGCCGGCCTCGAGACGGTGGACGAGGCGCGGACGGCAACCGCCTGGCAGTACATGGACACGCCGGGCCGGGTGGCCGAGACGGCGGCTGCATGGGCGGCCGAGTTGGGCCAGCTGGTGGCGGCCCACGGCGGCGGCAACCGCCGGCTGGCGGTCGACGTCTGCGACCCGGCCGGCATCGTGGCCCTGGAGGCGCTGGGGATGGAGATCGTCGAGGGCCGCGAGCTGACCGAGCATGCCCGGGTCATCAAGTCGGCCGACGAGCGGGAGCTGCTGCGCTGGACGGTCGCGGTCTGCGACGCGGCGATCCAGCGCATGTACGAGCGCTCGGCCGAGCCCGGCCGAAGTGAGCTGGAGATCTGGGCCGAGCTGCACCACGAGAACATCCGCAACGGCGGCGAGTGGATCGAGACGCGCCTGCTCAGCTCCGGGCCGCGCACCAACCCCTGGTTCCAGGAGGCGTCGGCGCGGGTCGCCGAGGCCGGAGACATGCTGGCCTTCGACACCGACATGATCGGCCCGTACGGGTACTGCGCTGACATCTCCCGGTCGTGGACGGTCGGGCACACACCGCCGAGCCCGCATCAACGCGACCTCTACCTGCACGCCCGCGAGCAGATCGAGCACAACACCTCGCTGCTGCAGGCCGGGCTCGAGTTG
Source organism: Gaiellales bacterium (assembly GCA_036273335.1). Classification (GTDB taxonomy): domain Bacteria; phylum Actinomycetota; class Thermoleophilia; order Gaiellales; family JAICJC01; genus DASUHT01. The sequence continues at coordinate 5,699 of DASUHT010000080.1, forward strand.
CGCGAGTTCAACGAGCGGTCGTGGCGGATCCCCGACCGCTTCCTGGCCAACGAGTATGGCTGGGCCTTCCACGGCGTCGGGATGGCGGACGAATACCCGGCCGCGCCCACTCATCCCTCGTTCGCCGGGTCGGCCTACGACCTGGCCGGGTTGTGCCTGGAGGCGGGCATGGTGCTCGCGATGGAGAGCCTGGTCGGCGAGTCGGGGCGCGGCGAGTGCGTGAAGCTCGAGACGCAGGTGGTGGTCACAGATTCCGGCTGGGAGCGTCTGGACGCATTTCCCTGGGAAGACTGGTAGCTCCTCTACCATTCGCCTCGTGGCCCTTGCCGCGGCGCTGATTGCGATCTGCTGGATCGTCTGGGCGGTGACCTGGATCGTCACGGCGTTGATCTTCCGGCCGCCGACGACCGATGCACGGACGCCGGGGCAGGTGCGGCGCCGCAGCCGCTCCTTTCGCCTGATCCTGGCTGCGCTCTTCATCGCCGTCAGCTCGCAGCACGTCGGCGACGTCCGCTTCGGGACGGCTGGCGACGTCCCGGGCGTGGCCCTCTGCGCAGGCGGGGTCGCGATCGCCGTCTGGGCACGCGTCTGTCTCGGCCGCAACTGGGGGATGCCGATGACCGTGCGCGGTCGGCCGGCACTCGTCCGCCGCGGCCCCTACCGGGGGGTCCGCCACCCCATCTGCAGCGGGATCCTGTTGGCGGCAGTGGGCACCGCGCTGGTGGCCGGGGCGATGTTCCTGGTCGTCGCCGTCGGCGCCGGCGCCTACTTCGTCATGAGCCTGCGCATCGAGGAAGCCGACATGACGTCGCTCTTCCCCAACGACTACCCGCGTTACGCCGCCCATACCAAGCGGCTGATCCCGTTCGTCTACTGAGCCGGTTCGCTGCTCAGCGGTTGATCGGCACAGATGGCGCCGGCGCCGGCTGGCGCAGGCCGGGCCGGTCGAGCACGAACAGGTGGCGGTCGTCGCGCGGCCGGTCCTCGGCAACGTCGGCGACCAGCGTCCCCAGCGCCGGTCCAAACTTGAAGGCGTGCCCGGAGCAGCCGCAGGCGAGGAGCAGCGAGCCGACGCGGTCGATCACCCAGTCGCCGTCCGGCGTCATCGTCCACGGGTGGCGCTGCGTGCGCAGGACCGCGGGCTCGAGGCCGGGGAAGCGGCCGCGCATCCACTCGACCAGCGTCGCGAACTCACCCGGGTCGGGCTCCCAGCCCTCGGCGTCGGCGCGCCACGGCTCGTCGCCGGCCGCGTCAAAGCCGAGCTTGTAGCCGACGCCCGGCACCGGATGCCCGTAGCCGCCGGTGCCGTCGGCGAGCGCCTCCCAGTCGGACAGGGCGGGCCGGTCGACCAGCTCCGGCCAGTTGAAGAAGGTCACCTGGGCGAGCGCCGGCGAGAGCGGCAGGTCGAGCCCCAGCGGATCCAGCAGCTCGCTCGCCCAGGGGCCGGTGGCGAGCACCGCCAGATCGGCGTCGCGCGTGCGGCGGTCGCTGGTGATCCGGATCCCGTCTTCGCGGTCGTCGAGCGAGGTCACCCGCTCACCGCACGCGATCTCGACGCCTTCCCGTCCGGCCGCGGCGCGGAGGGCCGCCATCGCCTCGTCGGCCAGCACCGTGCCGGCGCCGGCATGGAAGATCGCCACCTCGCCGGGATCCGGCCGGAGCTCCGGAAAATGGGCCCGGATGCCCTCTTCGTCGATGTCCTCGTATGCCACACCGCCGGCCTGCATGGCCGCCCGCATCGGGTCGAGGACGCGCGCCGGGCCCAGGTCGATCTGGCCGGTCAGGTGCAGGACGATTCGGCCCTCGGCTCGCTCCAGCTCGTGCCAGGCATCGATTGCCCGGACGCTCAGGCGGACGTACTCGGGAAGCGCGTAGGCCGACCGGATCGACCGCGAGGCGCCGGTCGACGAGCCGAGCGGATGGCCGATCTCGTAGCGCTCGACCCCGGTCACCTGGTGGCCGCGGCGGGCGAGCTCGGCGGCAGTGGAAAGGCCGATCACGCCCAGCCCGATCACGACGATCTTCATCGGCCCGCCCGCCGCCTACTCGGGAAGCTCGCCCGGTTCCTCGGCGTACAGCGTCTGCGCGCCCATGCGGCCGACCCGCGGTAGCAGCTCGAGCTCGCCGGGATAGCTGTAGTAGATGCGCTGGGAGGTGCCGGACGCGGCGTAGGGATTGTCCATCTCGACCACCACGCTTCGCCCCCGCACGCGAAGGACGGTTCCCGAGGCACCGGTCGTCTGCAGCCGCACCCGGTCGCCGGACTCGATCCGCGGATCGATGCGGGGCCGCGGCACCAGCACGATCGGCTCCGTCCGCCGGAAGAGGGCCACCGTCACTCGCCGGGGTTGAAGGTGTAATGCGTGGCCGGCTTGAAGTTGGGCGGCGTGTTTCCGACGACCATCGTTACGGCGTCGTGCTCCTGGAGCTTGACGTTCAGGCCGTTTTGGACCGGGTTGCCGTTGATCCAGGTGCGAACGCGGCTGCAGTAGCCGCCGATGCACTGGTCGGTGGCCCGAACGCCCCAGACGTCGAAGAACTCTTGCAGGGTGCCCCGGAAGTTGGCAGACGGCGACTCCAGGTGGATGATCCCCGTCTTGTTGCCGTCGGTCTCGGGGCCGTGTGTGTGGATCTCGGACGTGACCGTGGAGTTCATCCCGCCGGCCGCCGGCAGGCCGATGTACGCAGGCACCGGCACCTGCTTGCCGTTCACGTACAGCGTCAGGTGGGCGTGGTAGTGGGTCGCGGCTCCCTGCTCCAGCGCCGGCTGCAGCCCGAGCGCCGTAAGCGCACACTGCAGATCGTCGTAGTTCGGCGGCCAGGTCGGCTTCGACAGCGGGTCGAGCGTCGAGGTCGAGAGCCGCTTCTGGACGCAGTCCGCCTGCTGGCCGGTGGCCGTCCCGGCCGAATGCAGGATCAGCACCACCGCGACCACCGCCACGAGGATGATCCCGCCCGCCGCCGCCCACGCCCAGGTCGGAATCCCCCCGCCGCCGCGACCGCCGCGGCCAGGCCGGTTGGGGGCGATCCCCTCGCCGGTGCCCAGGCGGCGGGCCCGTTTCTCGTTCGTGCGCTGCTTCTGGGCCTTGCTCACAGTGCCGCACTCTAGCCCTTCGGCCCGCCGGATCGGCACGGCTCCAGTACACTCGGCGGGTGACGCGCGATCGGGACGAGGCGCCTCCGGTGGTCGCGTTCTGCCCGTACTGCGGCCAGGCGCTGGGGTCGTTCTTCGGCACCCGGACCGCCGACGGCGGCCACGTCTGCGACCGCTGTGGGGAATGTTTCCGCGTAACAATCGTTGGAGAAGACGAGACTGAATAGCAGCGTGCGAAACGGTTTTCGACGAGGAGAGGCATGAGCGAGATCAACGAGGTGATCATCATCGGCGGAGGTCCGGCCGGCTACACGGCCGCCCTCTACGCCGCCCGGGCGAACCTGAAGCCCGTCGTCTTCGAGGGCTTCCGCTACGGCGGACAGCTGATGATCACGTCGGACGTGGAGAACTACCCCGGGTTCGAGGAGGGCATCCTGGGTCCGCAGCTGATGGCGACGATGCGGGCGCAGGCGGAGCGCTTCGGCGCACAGATGGTCTCCGAGGACGTGACGCGGGTGGACTTCTCGAGCCGGCCGCTGAAGGTGTACGTGGGCGACGAGGAGCACCGCGCCCAGGCCGTCATCGTGTCCACCGGCGCCACCGCCCGCCAGCTCGGCCTGGAGTCCGAGCAGACGCTGCAGGGACGCGGCGTCAGCTACTGCGCCGTCTGCGACGGCGCCTTCTTCCGCGAGCAGGACGTGGTGGTCGTCGGCGGGGGCGACTCGGCGATGGAGGAGGCCAGCTTCCTGGCCAAGTTCGCGCGCAAGGTGACGGTCGTGCACCGCCGGGAGGAATTCCGGGCGTCCCGGATCATGATCGACTATGCCCGCTCCAAGGAGAACCTGGAGTTCGTCACCAACGCCGTGGTGAGCGACGTGCTGGGCACGGATACCGGCAAGGTCACCGGTGTCCGGCTGACCGACACCGTGACCGGCGAGCAGCGAGAGATCGAGACCGACGGGATCTTCGTGGCGATCGGCCATGACCCGACCACCGGGATCTTCAAGGACATCCTGGACATGGACGAGGCCGGCTATCTGATCGTTCAGGACGGCTCGACGGCGACCAACATCGAGGGCGTCTTCGCCGCCGGCGACGTGGTCGACCACGTCTACCGACAGGCGGTCACCGCGGCCGGGATGGGCTGTATGGCTGCCCTCGACGCCGAGCGGTGGCTGTCCCACGCCGCCCACGCGGGTGGCGCCGAGGTTGCCGCCTGAGGCGTGCCTTCGAGCGTGATTTGTAGCTCCTGGCAGCGCTCGGGCGATCATCTACAGTGAGTTCAGATGCGATATTTCATCTGCCCGAACTGCGGTACGCGAGCACTTGACGACGACGGCCTGTCAGGGCTGACGCATCAGCCCGTGGGCTGCGCCAAGTGCGGCTTCGGCTACCTGTTCGAGACGCTCGAGGACTACTTCCCGCCGTCCGGGGCCGGCATGGTCACCTGCGACCGCGACGCCCGCGTGCTCTCCTGTGGCAACGGCGTCTTCGAGCTCACCGGCTACTCCGAGCGGGAGGTGATGGGCAAGCCGCTGGTCGACGCCTTCGGGCTGACCGGCTTCGACGGCGGCGGCGACCCGATCAAGGTGGTGCTGGAGTGGGGCGTGCGCAAGCTCGACCAGCACACCACGCTACGCCACCGGTCGGGCCGCGAGAAGCCGATCACGCTCGACCTCTTCCCCGCCTACGACGACGACGGCGGGCTGCTCGCATCTATGGCCGCGGTCAGGGCCTCCTCGACCAGCGACTGAAGCTTCTCGACGGCCGCCAGCTGGCGCAGCCGCCGCTGCAGCAGCCGCTGCTCGGCCTGCTCGTCAACCCCGGCCCAGACGCCGATCGCCTCCAGGAGCTGGAGGTCGCGGGCGGCCAGGCGGTCGCGGGCGCCGGCCTCGAAGCGCGCCCAGACCAGGCGCATGCGAGCGCCGTCGACGTCGTCGCGCAGCCGTTCGGCGTGCCGCGACAGGCGGTCTGCGTAGAGCTCCAGCTCGATTCGTGCCATGGCCCCAGGATGCGCCCTGCCGGCGTCACGCCTCAACCCCCGGCCCGTGCCGGAAGGGTCACGAGTCAGCCCGATGGAACAAGGGGGCCTGGCCCCTTTGTTCCGCGCGGCAGGGTCGACGATGGGCAGACGTCGGCGACCGGGCAGTCCTCGCAGCGGGGCCGGCGGGCGTGGCAGATGCGGCGCCCGTGGAAGATGAGCACGTCGGTCACCTCGAGCCAGCGCTCACGGGGATAGAGCTGCATGAGCACCCGCTCCACCTTTACCGGGTCGCGCTGGCGGGTCAGCCGCAGGCGCCGGGAGACCCGCCCGACGTGGGTGTCCACTGCGATGCCCTCGCGACGGCCGAATGCGTTCGACGAGACGACGGCGGCGGTCTTGCGGCCGACGCCCGAGAGCGTCACCAGGTCGGCCATCGACTCCGGCACCTCCCCGTCGAAACGCTCGACGATGGCCAGGCAGCAGCCCAGGATCGCCGCCGTCTTCTGACGGAAGAACCCGGTCGGCTTGACCAGGCGCTCGAGCTCCGCCTCGCCCAGCGCCAGGTACGACTCGGGGGTCGGGCAGCGCGGGAAGAGCGTCCGCGTGACCTGGTTCACGCGCTCATCGGTGCACTGGGCGGACAGGATCGTCGCCACCAGCAGATCGAGCGGTGTCTGGTAGTCGAGGGCGATCCGGGCATCCGGGTGCCTCGCCGCCAGCCGGTCGAGGATGTCCGCCGCCCGCTGCTTGCGAGGGTTCACGCGTCCCACTCCAGCCGCGGCCCCGCGCACAGCAGGTCGAGGGCCGGGCAGTCCACGCAGTGCGGCCCCGGCCGAGCCGGGAAGCGGCCACCGCGGATCTGCGCGATGGCATCCGAGAGCTCGCCCTCCAGGCGTCCCCGGTCGGACTCTGAAAACTCCCGCACGACGATCGCCTGCGGGCGCTCCAGGAAGGCGTAGGCGACCCGCGCCCGGCGGGCGCCGCCGCGCAGCGCCGCGACCGCGTAGGTCGTGACCTGGACGCCGTAGGAGGCATCCACAACCTCCTCGACCGGCGTCTCGCCGAGCCGATTCGTCTTGTAGTCGACGATCAGCGCCGACTCCGGGTCGGGCCGTGCCATCACGTCCAGGCGGCCGCGGAAGAGCACCCCGTCGATCTCGAACGAGAACGGCACCTCCCGCCGCACCTCGGCCAGCGTCGCCAGCTCGCCGGCGATCTCCGAGGCCTGCCAGTTGGCCAGGAATCCTTCCACCCGCTCTCCGTCCTCGGCCGTCGCATGCGGGTAGAGCGTCCGCCAGCGGCCGTCGGCGCGCTCCAGCTCCAGGTGCACCGCGTCGCCCAGCTGCAGCGGGTCGAGGCCGGCGCCCGCCTCGCGCGGGATGTCCGGCTCTGGCAGGCCGAGCACCCGCTGCGCGAAGTAGCGGTAGCCGCAGCGCCGGTAGAGGGCGAGCGCGCTGTAGGACAGCCGGTGCACGGCGACCGGCGGCGGCTGCGGAGGCGCAGCCAGCGCCGGCAGAGCGACCGGGTTCCGGCCGCCCTCGCTGAAGAGCTCCAGCTGCCTGCCGACCTCGGGCTCGGCCAGCGCCGGCAGGGCGCCGTTCTCGGGCGCGGCGTCCCCCGCCGCCGGCTCGACCACGTGCAGCCGCAGCCGCGCATCTCCCACGTCCGCGTCGCCGGGGCCGGTCAGGCCGACCCCGAGAGTCCGGCAGATGTGGGCGATCGTCGTGTCCTCGTCCATGTCCAGCGCTCCTGACACGAGCAGGTGGCGGCGGGCGCGGGTGAGGGCGACGTACTGCAGGCGCCGCGCCTCCTCGGACTCGGCCGTCCGCTCTGTCTCGGCCACCTCGGCGAACCCGAGCGCCGGGCGCATGGCGCCGGTGACCGGATCGGGGGCACGCAGCGCGACCCGGCCGGCGCCGTCAACGAGGATGTCGCCGACCGCCCGAGCCGCCCGCTCGCGGCCCGTATCGGCGAGCACGACGACCTCGAACTCGAGCCCTTTCGCGGCATGGATGGTCATCAGCACGACCGCGTCCTGGTCCTCCTCGGCCGTCGCCGCCTCGCCCTCGCGCGCGGCCAGCGCCGACTGCTCTGCACAGAATCCGATGAAGCCCTCCAGGTCGGGGCCGCGCAGCGCTTCGTAGTCACCGGCCAGCCGCCCCAGCTTGACGACGTTGGCGTAGCGCCGGTCGCCGTCGGGCAGGGCCAGGCAGGCCAGGTCGTAGTCGTGCTCGGCGACGATCAGCTCGATCAGCCGCTCCAGGCCGACGTCGCCCGAGCGGGCGACCAGCCGGGAGAAGCGCTGGGCGAACGCCGCCGCCAGCCGCTGCTCGACGACCGACAGCCCCTCCGGGAGCTCGTCCCGTTCGAAGGCGGTGAAGATGGGCCGCTTGACCGCGGCCCGGCGGACGGCCAGCAGGCCGTCGTTGCCGATCCCGACCAGCGGCGAGGCGAGCACCGTCAGCAGCGCCACGTCGTCGTAGCGGTTGCGGAGCAGCCGCAGATAGCCCAGCAGGTCGGCCACCTGCTGCTGTGCGTAGTATCCGCGCCCGGTCGTCCGCACCGTGCGCAGGTGGTGGCCGCGGAGCGCCCGCTCGTAGATGGCCGCGTCCGTGCCGGCCTCGAACAGCAGCACCACCTGGCCCGGCAGGACGCCGCCGGCGACCAGCTCGGCGATCCTCGCCGCCAGCCCCTGGGCCTCGGTCTCGCGCCAGCGCAGGCCGGCCTCACGGTGCGCCGGCTTGTCGACGAGCAGCAGCTCGACCCGGTCGTCGGGCGGCGGCCCGTCGTCCCCGCCCGCCTCCGCCACGAGCGGTGCGTAGCGGTCGCCGAACGTGCGCCGGTAGAGCTCGTTGACCATCCCCAGCACGTGCGGTCGGGAACGGTAGTTGCGCACCAGCTCGACCACGTCCGGCCCGGCGGCCGCCCGCTGCTCGCGGTAGACCTCGACGTCGGCGTGGCGGAAGCGGTAGATCGACTGGAACTCGTCGCCGACCAGGAACAGCCGGTCGCCCGCGACCTGGTCGATCAGCTCGCACTGCAGCCGGTTGGTGTCCTGGAACTCGTCCACCATCACCTCGGCGAAGCGCTCGCGGTAGCTCAGGGCAACCTCCGGCAGCGCCCGCAGCAGGTCGCGGGCACGCAGCTCGAGATCAGCGAAGTCGACCAGCGAGCGGCGGTCGCGGAGCTCCCGGTACGCGGACTGGAACCGCTGCAGCAGCTCGTCCAGAAGCTCCAGGTCGGCGACTGCGGTGACATCCCTGGCCGCGTTCTCGAGGTCGCGGCGGGCGGCGTTGTAGCGCTTGAAGCGATCGGTGTCGCGGATCGCAAACCGGCTCAGGTCGCGCAGCTCCTCGACGGCCGGCCGGGAGTCGAGAAACGCCGCCAGGACGCCTGCGTCCTCGTGGTCGAGGTCCGCGGCGGCGGCCCGCGCGGCGTCGACGGCGGCCGCAGTGTCGGGCTCGCGGTGCGGCCGTAGCGCAGGTTCGGCGCCGGCGCTTCGCAGGCGCTCGAACGCCTCCACCAGGAGCTGCCGCAGGCGGCCGCGGGAGTAGGCCGCGAGCAGGTCGAGGCGGCGCTCCCCCGGCTCTGCCAGGAAGCCCTCCAGGGCCAGGTCGAACGCCTCCGACTGAAGGATTCGCGACTGCACCTCGTCGGCCACGGCGAATCGCGGATCGAGCCCGGCCTCGATGGCATGGGCGTGCAGCAGGCGCATACAGAAGCGGTGGATGGTGGAGATCCAGGCGGAGTCGACCTGGCGCGCACGCTCGGCATCGCCACGGGTGATCAGCGCCTCCCGCACCCGCTGCTTGAGCTCGCTGGCGGCCCGCTCGGTGAACGTGATGACCAGGATGCGGTCGATGGCCGTGCCGGCGTCCAGGCGCCGCAGCACTCGCTCCACCAACACCGCCGTCTTACCAGTCCCGGCGCCGGCCGACACGAACACCCGGCCCTCCCGCTCGATCGCGCTCGCCTGCTCCGGGTTCCAGGACCGGCTCATGAGCGGTAGACCCGGCAGATCGGGAAATAGTCGCACCAGGGCGGACAGTCGCCGCCGCGCGGGTCATGGGTCACGTCGCCGGAGCGGATCCGGGCCACGATC
>DASUHT010000081.1:0-2128 GCA_036273335.1 Gaiellales bacterium
CATGTCGGCGAGCATGATGCGGCTGCTCTTCAGCCCGTCGGCGACGGCGCGGGCGCAGCTCGCCGCCTACATGCGCTCGCAGGGGTTCACCCCGAACGGCCAGGGCGTGCTCGGCTCGTCGTTCACGGGCACGGCCGCGCAGGCCGAGCGCGCGTTCGGCGTGTCGCTCGCGCAGTACAAGGGCGCGAACAAGACGTTCCGGGCGCCGACGAGCGCCATCCACCTGCCGGCCTCGATCGCCGGCGACGTGCTCTCGGTCGACGGCCTCTCGACCCAGCCGCTGATGCATCCGATGGGGCTCCACCGGAAGAAGACGCACTTCCGCCAGCAGCCGCGCGCCCTCACCGGCTGCGTCGGATCCAACGGCGTCGACACGGCATCGACGTTCCAGCCGCAGGAGCTGTCCGCCGCGGGCGCCTACAACAACCAGACGCTGCTCGACAACGGCGACGACGGCACCGGCCAGGCGATCGCCCTGGTCGAGTTCTCGAACTACGCCCAGAGCGACCTCGACACGTACCAGGCCTGCTACGGACTCAACGTCCTGAACCACCGCGTCAAGGTCGGCGGCGGCACGACCAACCAGGACGGCCGGATCGAGGTCTCGCTCGACCAGGAGGTCGTCGTCGGCCAGGCCACCGGCCTCGACAACCTCTACACGTACGTCGCCAAGCCGTCCGCCTCGCAGGCGGCCGTGCTCGACGCGATGCTGCACAACCGCACCGTCCAGCACCTGAACATCGTCTCGGACAGCTGGGGCCTGTGCGACCTGTTCGAGCCGCTCGACCAGCAGGCGGCCACGAACCAGGAGCTGCAGCTCCTGGCGGTCGCCGGCATGTCGTTCTTCGTCGCCTCGGGCGACGACGGCTCGTCGGACTGCCACCGGCTCGGGTTCAACGGCCTCGACGTCGACGACCCGGCCGGCCAGCCCTACGCCACCGGCGTGGGCGGCACCAGCCTGACCACCGGGCCGTTCCACGAGGACGTCTGGGGCGGGCACGGCTTCGCCAACGGCGGCGGTGGCGGCGGCGTCTCGACCGTCTTCCGCAAGCCGTCGTGGCAGGTCGGCCCGGGCGTGATCCGCACCGGCCAGTCGAGCAAGACGGTCTGCGGCGGCAAGACGGTGTACTGCCGCGAGGTGCCCGACATCTCGTTCAACGCCGACCCGAACACCGGCTACGTCATCAACGACGAGTTCGGCTGGGACATCGTCGGCGGCACGTCGGCGGCGGCGCCGCTGATGGCGGCCTTCACGGCCGACGCGAACACGTTCAGCCTCGCCAACAGCGGCATGCGGATGGGCTTCGCCGATCCGTTCCTCTACCACGAGGCGAAGGTCGACCCGTCGATGTTCCACGACGTCCTGACGGGCAGCAACATCACCTCGGCGGCGCTGACGAAGTACCACGCCGCGGCCCGGTACGACATGGCGTCGGGCTGGGGCTCGATCGACGTGAACCAGATGGCAACCGACCTGGCCGCGCACACGCGCGGGGCGGTGAAGGTGCACCTGACCAAGATCACGGCGGGCGCGAGCCGAAACCCGGTCACCGCCGGCCATCCGTCCAAGCTCTCGGGCAAGCTGGTCGACAGGACCACGCACAAGGTGCTGGCAGGCCGCGTGGTCTGGTGGGCCGGCGTCTCCGGGAACAACCAGGTGCTGCTGCGGCTGCACACCGGGCCGAAGGGCAGCTGGGCGGTGACGATCAAGCGCGGCCAGTTGAACCACCGGCTCATCTGGCAGGTGCTCTACGTCGGCGAGCAGGGCCACCGGCCCGCCGAGAGCCCGGCGCGGGTGCTCAGGATCGGGTAGGCAGGAACAGGTCGGCCCGACGCGTACTTCGTGAAGGACGCGCGCGGAACCGGATGTTGCATTGTCCGGCTCCGCGCGTACCTTCGGTGGGCAATCGCGAAGATCGGAGTCCCGGTGCGTCCTTCCCTGAAGCTCGTCGTCCCCGCCGCGGCGATGGCGCTGATCGCCGCCGCGCCGTCCCTGGCCGCCACGGCGAAGCACCGGGCGCACGTCGCCCGGCCGAGCGCGGCGCTGCGCGGGTCGGTGCAGCCGTCGGTGGCGCACTCGGCGCTGATCGGGAAGGCGCAAGCGGCGACGCCCGTGCGGGTCTCGTTC
>DASUHT010000082.1:0-38088 GCA_036273335.1 Gaiellales bacterium
GTCACGTCACCGGTGTCGACCGCCGCCCGGTACTCCAGGCCGGTTCCCACCAGCGGCGCCTCGGTGACCATCAGCGGCACCGCCTGGCGCTGCATGTTCGAGCCCATCAGGGCGCGGTTGGCGTCGTTGTGCTCGAGGAACGGGATCAGCGCCGTCGCGACGGACACGATCTGCGCCGGGTCGACGTCCATGTAGTCGACCTGGCCGGCGTCGACCTGCACCGGCACGCCGTCGCGGGTGCGGCAGAGCACCGGCGAGACGAGCTTGCCGGTCTTGGCGATCTCGGCGTTGGCCTGGGCGATCGTGAACTTCTCCTCCTGGAGCGCGTCCAGGTACTCGATCGTGGCGGTGATCTTGCCCTTCTCGATCTTCCGGTACGGCGTCTGCACGAAGCCGTGCTCGGACACCTTGGCGTAGGAGCCGAGCGAGCCGATGAGGCCGATGTTCGGGCCCTCCGGCGTCTCGATCGGGCACATCCGGCCGTAGTGGGTGGGGTGCACGTCGCGGACCTCGATCGGCGCCCGCTCGCGGGTCAGGCCGCCGGCGCCCAGCGCCGACAGGCGGCGCCGGTGGGTGAGGCCGGCCAGCGAGTTCGTCTGATCCATGAACTGGCTGAGCTGGGAGGAGCCGAAGAACTCCTTGAGGGCGGCCGCCACCGGCCGGATGTTGACGATGGTCTGCGGCGTGATGGCGTCCTCGTCCTCGGTGGTCAGGCGCTCCCGGACCACCCGCTCCATCCGGTAGAGGCCGATCCGGAAGGCCTCCTGGATCAGCTCGCCGACCGTGCGCAGGCGGCGGTTGCCGAAGTGCTCGTACTCGTCCAGGTCGTGCTCGATGGGATCGCGCGAGAGCACGATCGCGTCGGCCGCGTAGTCCTTGGAGTCCTCGGGCAGCTGCAGCTTCACCGGCAGCTGGACGAGCCGGCGAACCAGCTCGACGATGTCGTTGGTGGTGAGCACCCGGCACTCGGGAGAGACCTCGACGCCCAGGCGCATGTTCAGCTTGTAGCGGCCGACCCGCGTCAGGTCGTAGCGCTTGGGGTCGAAGAAGAGCGTGCGGACGAGGTTGCGCGAGTTCTCGACCGTCGGCGGCTCGCCCGGGCGCTGCTTCTTGAAGACCTCGATCAGCGCCTCTTCCTCGCGCTTGGAAGGGTCCTTCTCCAGCGTCATCCGGATGAACGGGTTCTGGTCGAACATCGCCAGCAGGCCCTCGTCCGACTTGTCGATCTCGAATCCGGTGTTCTCGTCGACGGCCGGCAGCGCCCGCAGGAGCGTCGTGATCGGCAGCTTCCGCTTGCGGTCGATGCGGACGTTGACCAGACCCTTCTTGTCGATCTCGAGCTCCAGCCAGGAGCCGCGTGACGGCATCAGGTTGGCGGTGAAGACCTGCTTGGTGGCGTCCTTGGGCTCCATGATGTAGGCGCCCGGCGAGCGCACCAGCTGCGTCACGACGACCCGCTCGGTGCCGTTGATGATGAACGTGCCCTGCTCGGTCATCCAGGGGAAGTTGCCCAGGAACACGGTCTGCTCTCGGATCTCGCCGGTGTCCAGGTTGGTGAACGACACCTTGACGTTGACCGGCACCTCGAAGGACAGGTCCTTCTCGCGGCACTCGCGCTCGCTGACAACCGGATCGCCGATCGTGTAGGCACCCAGCCGCACCTCGAGGCGCTCCGAGTAGTCCTTGATCGGGGAGATGTCGTCGATCGTCTCGCGCAGTCCAGAGGAGTCCAGCGACTTGGGGTCGCCGGGGTCTCCCATGAACCACCGGAACGACGCCTTCTGGATGTCGATCAGGTTGGGAACATCGAGGACCTTCTCGAGCTTGGAGAACGTCCGACGCTGTCTGGGCGCAAGGGTTTCAGGCAAGGCTACGCCTCCCGCAGGGCTTCGAGGGGTAAAAGGGGAACGATCCGGAACAACGGCGCAACCGCGAACCCTAGCAGGGCGACCGATTCCACGCAAGCAGGGTCGAGTGACCGGCGCCTTCGGCGGGATCGTTCGCCCCCGCGCGGCGCTTGCTCCGGCCAACTATACCCCGCCCGGGGCTGCGGTCAAGTCCGCGACGTCCCCGGCTGACCCGTGGCGGAAAGCCGTCCCGGGCGGGTTGCCACCGCCACCAGCGCGGTTCCACATCCGACAACGCCGGCGGCCAGGAAGGCTGTCCGCGGCGAGTAGGCGGTGGCGAGCAGTCCCCCAACCGCGGCACCGCCCGCCGTCATCACCGCCGAGGCCGAGATCAGGAGCGCCGTCACCGCCGCCCGCTGGTCGGAGGCCGTCGACCGCTGGAGGGTCGAACGGATGTGGACGAGCGCCAGACCGTTTGCAATACCGCAAACGACGAAGGCGACGACGGCAACGGGGAGCGCCTCGGCGGCGCCGCAGGCGAGGGTGGCGGCCCCGATGACCGCGAGCAGCAGCGGATAGAGGAGCGCGATCCGGGTGCCGCCGACGCGGCCGGCTGCCAGCGCCCCCAGCACCTGGCCGCCGGTGGCGGCGGCGACCGTCAAGCCGGCGACCGCCGGGCTGGCGCCGAACGGCCCCAGGAGCAGCGGCACCTCCATCGAGTTGAAGACCCCGAGCACCGCGAACATCGGTACCCAGGAAAGCGCCACCTGGCGGAGCGGCCGCGCCCGCCGAACGACGCGCAGGCTGCGCCGCAGCTGCCGCCGGGCGCCCACCATCGGCATCCCCGCGGCGGGCGGCTCGTCGATTCCGTGGCAGCCGGTGAGCAGGAGCGCCGAGGCGGCGAAGGAGGCAGCGTTGGCACCCAGGACGACGCCCGCACCGGCCGTCACGATCACGACCCCGGCCAGCCCCTGGCCGATCGCCGTCATCGCCGTGTCGACCGCCGTCAGCGAGGCGTTCGCGCGGTCGATGCCCTCCTCTCCGACAAGCGCCGGGACGACCGCCAGCGAGATCGGGCGGAAGACCCCGGAGGCGGCCCCCGCGGCCGTCGCCAGCGCCACCACGGCCGCCGGATCGTGGACCACGGCGAGGAAGGCGAAGCAGCACATGCTGGCCAGGTCGGAGGCGACCAGCGAGCGGCGCGGCGAGAGCCGGTTCAGGCGCTCGCCGAAGGCCAGGCCGATGACCAGCGGGGGGAGGAACTCGGCGACGAACACGGCCGACACCCAGGCCGCCCGGCCGGTGTCCTGGTAGGTGCGCACGGCAAGCGCGATCGCCGCCCCATAGGTGCCCAGGACGCTGACCGCGGTGGCGAGCCAGAGACGCCGAAAGTCGCTCACTCAGCCTGCGATCATGGCAAAGCCGGCGGTCGGTGGCGGCCGGATCAGGCGGCCGGCGCGGGCGCCGGCGCATCGGCGGCGAGGTTGAGCGGGTGGTGGCAGGCGGCGATGTGGCCGCGCCCATGTTCGACCAGCGGCGGCTCGTCGGTACGGCAGATCTCGGTCGCGTAGCGGCAGCGAGGATGGAAGCGGCAGCCGGTGGGCGGGGAGATCGGCGACGGCACATCGCCGACCAGAACAATCCGCTCGCGCCGCTCGACCACCTCCGGGTCGGGGATCGGCACCGCCGAGAGCAGTGCCTCGGTGTACGGGTGCACCGGCCTCTGGTAGAGCTCCTCGGCCGGCGACACCTCGACCAACTTGCCCAGGTACATGACCGCAATCCGGTCGGAGACGTGGCGCACCACGGACAGGTCGTGGGCGATGAAAACGTAGGTCAGGCCGAGCTCGTCCTGGAGGTCGTCGAGCAGGTTCACCACCTGCGCCTGAATCGACACGTCGAGGGCCGACACCGGCTCGTCGGCGACGATCAGCTTCGGGTTCAGGGCGAGCGCCCGGGCCACACCGATGCGCTGCCTCTGGCCGCCCGAGAACTCGTGCGGGTAGCGGTTGTAGTGCTCCGGGTTCAGGCCGACCCGCGCCAGCAGCTCCTGCACCCGCAGCTTGCGCCCGCGACGGTCGCCCTCGCCGTTGATCCGCATCGGATCGGAGATGATCGTGCCCACCCGCTTGCGCGGATTGAGCGACGCGTAGGGGTCCTGGAAGACCATCTGCATCTGGCGGCGCAGCGGCCGCATGTCGCGTCGCGAGAGGCGCGAGATGTCGTGGCCGTCGAAAGTGATGGTGCCGCTGGTCAGCGTGTGCAGGCGGATCAGGCAGCGGCCAAGCGTGGACTTGCCGCAGCCGGACTCGCCGACCAGCCCCAGAGTCTCACCGTGCCGGACGTCGAAGCTCACGCCGTCCACGGCGTGCACGCGCGCGATCTCCCGCTGGAAGAGGACCCCCTTTTTGATCGGGAAGTGCTTGTAGACGTCGTCTGCGACCAGCAGCGGGTCGCCGGTGGGCTCGGCGAGGGCGCTCATGCGGTGCCCGCGATCTCCGGGTGAATCGTCTCGGTGCGCCGCGACCGCTTGTCGTCCACCGACAGATGGCAGGCATCCAGGTGGTCGGCGCTGACCTTTGCGGTCAGCTCCGGCGTCTCGGTGCCGCAGCGGTCGAAGCGATGGCCGCAGCGCGGCGCGAAGCTGCAGCCGACGGGCAGCCGGACGAGCGACGGCGGCTGGCCGGGGATGGCCGCCAGGCGCCTCGGCCGCGGGCGGTCGAGCCGCGGGATCGATCCCAGGAGCCCCCACGTATAGGGGTGCTGGGCGTCGCGGAAGACCTCGCGCTTGTCGCCCCGCTCGACGACCCGCCCGGCATACATGACCATCACCCGGTCGGCAGTCTCGGCGACGACGCCGATGTCGTGCGTGATCAGGACGACTGCCGAGTTGAAATCGTCCTTGAGCCGCCGGATCAGCTCCAGGATCTGCGCCTGGATGGTCACGTCGAGCGCCGTCGTCGGCTCGTCGGCGATCAGCAGGTCGGGGTTGCAGGAGAGGGCCATCGCGATCATCACGCGCTGCCGCATGCCGCCCGAGAACTGGTGCGGATAGTCGTCCACGCGGGTCTCGGCGTTGGGGATGCCGACCGCGCGCAGCAGCTCCACCACCCGCGCCCGGGCCTCGCCCTTCGAGACCGCCTGGTGGGCGGTGATCTGCTCCTCGATCTGCCAGCCGACCTTGTAGACCGGGTTCAGCGAGGTCATCGGGTCCTGGAAGATCATCGCGATCTCGTCGCCGCGGATCTCCTGCATCTCGTGGTCGTGCAGCTTCATCAGGTCGCGGCCCTTGTAGATGACCTCGCCCTCGAAGACCGCATTCGGATCGCGGATCAGCCGCATGACCGTCATCATGCTGACGCTCTTGCCGGAGCCCGACTCGCCGACGATGCCCAGCACCTCACCCTGCTCGACCGTCAGCGACACCCCGTCGACGGCCTTGACCAGGCCGTCCTCGGTACGGAACGACACGTGCAGGTCGCGGACTTCGAGGAGCGGCTCCGCCACGCGCTAGGTAGGCCGCACCCGCGGGTCGAGCCAGGCGTAGGCGATGTCGACGAGGGCGTTGCAGAGCACGATGAAGAAGGCACCGTAGACGACCGTTGCCATGATCACCGGCAGGTCGAGGTTCGTCAGCGACTGGTAGGTCAGGTAACCGACCCCGTGGATGCCGAACACCACCTCGACCAGCAGCACGCCGCCGGCCACCAACGCACCGAAGTCGAGCCCGAACAGGCTGACGAAGGTGATCATCGACGTGCGTAGCGAGTGGCGCATGAGGATGCGCTTCTCGGTCAGCCCCTTTGCCCGCGCGGTGCGGATGTAGTCCTCGTTCTGCACCTCGAGCAGGCTCGCCCGGAGCACCCGCGCGTAGAACCCGATGTAGAGCACCGACAGCACCAGCCAGGGGATGATCAGCCCCTTGAACCAGAGCACCGGGTCCTGCGTGAGCGGCGTGTATCCAAGCGGCGGCACCCAGCTGAAGAGGAAGGTGTCGTGCAGTCGGTCCTGGGTGACCAGGTTCGCCACCTCGCCCAGCCAGAACACCGGCATCGAGATGCCGATCAGCGCGACGATCATGAGTAAGGGGTCGAACACCGTGCCCTTGAGCACGGCCGCGGCAACCCCCATGACGACCGCCATCACAACCCAGATGACCGCCGCCCCGAACACCAGGGACAGAGTGGCCGGTGCGGCCTGAACGATTTCCGGGACCACCTTCGTGCCCTGGTTGGAGTAGGAGACCAGGCTGCGGCTGATGAAGAGCTTCTTCATCATCAGCACGTACTGCACCGGGAACGGCCGGTCGAGCCCGAACTGGTGGCGGATCTGGGCCAGGATCTGCGGGCTCGGGTTGCGGCCGGCGATCTGCCGGGCCGGATCGATGCCGGGCGTCTTGAAGAAGATCACGAAGACGAGCAGGGAGATGACGAACATGACCGCGATCATCTCCAGCAGCCGGCGGACGACGAAGGTCAGCACGAGATGAGTGACTCCATGTCGGCGTGATGTCCTGGGCGGCGAGAATCAAGCCTCGCACGGACGCAGGGAGCGCCCATACTGGGAGGTATGGGCGCGACCGAGGACACAGCGAGGCGCCGGTTCGCAGCCGCAGCCCCACAACAGCACGCCCACCCGCCGCAACTGTGCGGCCAGGCGCGCGCTGACATGGAGCCACTCATCTGATTTACGCCTCCACCCGCAGCTTGGCCCGCGGATCGAGCGCATCGCGGATGCCGTCGCCGAGTAGGTTCAGCGACAGCACCGTGAGCACGATCATGATTCCGGGGGCGATCGCCACCCAGGGGCGCGTATAGAGCAGCTCCTGACCGTCATTGATGATCGTGCCCCAGCTGGCATTCGGCGGCTGCACGCCCAACCCGAGGAACGACAGCCCGGCCTCGGTGAGGATGGTCGTGGCGATCATCAGCGGCAGCAGCACGATCACCACGGTGATCACATTGGGCATGATCTCGGCGAAGATCAGCCGCCGGCCGGACGCTCCCTGGGCGATCGAAGCCTCCACGTACTCCTTCTCGGCCACCGACAGCACGTGCCCGCGCACCGGCCGGTACACGTAGGGGATGTAGATGACGGCGATGATCAGTGTCGGCAGCCACAGGCTCGTCGCCTGGATGCCGATCGGCCCCACCTGCAGCCCGTTGCCGGAGGTGAGGAGCACGGTCGAGATGCAGATCGCGAAGAGGAAGACCGGGAACGCCCAGATGACGTCCATCAGCCGGGACAGCACCGAGTCGGTGACGCCCCGGTAAAAGCCGGCGACCAGCGCCAGCACGGTGGCGATGAAGCAGCAGATGACCGCCGAGCCGATGCCGACAAGAAGTGAGTTGCGGCCGCCGTAGAGCATGCGGGCCATCACGTCGCGGCCGCTGTTGTCGGCGCCCAGGAAGTAGTGGTGGGGGTCCCAGGTGGGCCCGATCGGCGTCTCCCCCAGGTGCAGCACGCCGCCGCCCTGCTGGAGCAGCGGCACCCGCTTGCCGTTCACGATCGTGTGGCCGTTCAGGTTGTTCTGGAACGGGTTGGTGTGGGCGATGTGGTCGGCATAGACGGGCGCCGCGAAGCTGACGATCACGATCAGCAGGAACAGCAGCAACCCCGCCAGCGCAACCTTGTTGCGCATGAGCCGGCGGCCGGCGAGCGCCCACGGGCTGCGTCCCGCCACCTGGTCGGACGAGCCTCCGGGGTCGAACCCGGTCTGCGGCTCGAGTACGGTCTCAGCCATCCACACTCACCTTACCGCCGTCGGGGCGGGGCCGCAGTTCGCGGCCCCGCCCCGGTCGCCGGTTCGCTTACTGCACCCACATCTGGTCGATGAGGATGTACCACTGGGGATTCCACTGGTACCCCTGTACCCGCTTCGCGAGGAAGTCGATCTGCTTCGGGTTGTAGAGGTCGACCCACGGCGCCTGGTCGGTCACCTCGTGGTCGACCTGGGTCCAGATGTTGTTCGCCGCGGTCGTATTCGTCTGACCCGTCGTCTCGGCCTGATCCATCTTGGCCTGGATCGACTTGTCGCAGAAGGCCGCGATGTTCGGGCTGGCATCGCTGCCCGGGTGAATCGACCCGCAGCCGAGCAACACGTTCAGGAAGTCCGACGCCGCCGGGTAGTCCTGGTACCAGGCCGACCAGGCGACGTTCCAGTGGCTCGAGTTCTTCGAGTTCTGGACGTACGGGTACTGGATCGTGCCGGCCAGGATCTGCGCGCTGGCCTTGTATCCGATCTTGTTCAGGTCGGAGACCATCTGCAGCGCCAGCGCCTTGTCGGGGATGTCCGAGTTGACGACGACCTTCATGCCCTTGGTTCCCGATGCCTGGACCAACTGCTTGGCCTTGGCGATGTCGGGACCGGTCCACTTGGTGTGGTCGGAACCCGAGGTGTACGGGCAGTACGGCTGGTAGCCGGGGAAGTTCGGGGGCAGGATCTGGCAGGTCGGAACGGCCAACGACGGGCCGCCGCCGATCTTCACGTAGGCGCTGCGATCGGCCGCGTAGTTGATCGCCTGCCGCGCCTGCAGGTTGTTGAACGGCGGCCTGCGCGTATTCAGCGCCATGTACCAGTCCGCGGTCAGCGCGTTGACGTGCACCTGGCTCGCGTACTTCGTGCTGATCTCGTTCAGCCTGTCCGCCGGGATCACGTCGCCGTCGAATACCTCGTCGGCGGAGCCGTTCTCGACCTGCGTCACCTCGTCGGTGACCTGGAGGCCGTACTTCTCGATGATCTCGTCCGGGTTGCCCGGCGGCTGCGCCTGCGCGCTCCAGACGTGGAAGTACGGGTTGCGGACGAGCACCGCCGAGGTGTTCGGATTGTACGACTTCCACATGTACGGGCCGGTTCCCGGAGGGACGTTGTTGCCCGTCAGCTTGGGCGACGTGTTGGCCGGCACGACGTACGCGAAGGGCAGCGCCAGCTTGTCCAGCAACTCCGGATCAGGCGCCGTCAGGTGAATGGTCAGCGTGTAGTTCGAGTCGTTGGCCACCACACCCTTGGTCAGGTCGCACTTCAGCGTCTTGGTGGCGTTCGTGCACGCGCTGGCGCCGACGATACCGGCGTAGAACGTGGTCGGTCCGGGCACCGTGAACTGGCGCTCGAACGTCGTCACGAAGTCGCTCGGCTTCATCACCTGGCCGTTGGAAAACTTGATCCCGCGGCGGATCTTGAACGTGTAGGTCTTGCCGCCGTCGGTGGGCTGCGGGATCGACTCGGCCAGATCGGGAACGAGCTGCGTGCCCGCCGTGCCGCCCACGCGCTTGAACTGGACGAGCCCGTCGTGCGTGTCGATCAGGAGCTGCCATTCCTGCAGCGTGTAGTTCTGGGCCGGGTCGGCGACGCCGAACGACGAGTTCGCGAGGATCGTGAACGTCCCGCCCTTGTGCGAGCTCGCTGAGCCCGAGCTTGACGAGCTGGAGCTCGACGAGGAGCTGCCGCCGCAGCCGGCGACGGCGACCGCAACGGCGACCGCCGCTCCGATCCAGGCGCCCCGGCGATGAAGCTGGTGCATGAACCCTCCTCCGAAGGATGACCGTGGATGCATCGCAACCTAAGACGCATCTCAACTTGGTTGGTTTGACCCACAGAAGAATCTGCGCTGCCGATCCTCCCACTTCCCGCGGCAGCCTGCACCGGGATCCCTCCCGGCGGCGGGTGGTCAGTCCTCGATCTCGTAGACGCGGCGGACGCTCACCAGCCGCGCCTTCAGATCCTTCGGGTGCGGCTCGCGGACGACCTTGCCGTGCTCGCTGGAGGCGTGCACGATCTCGTTCGAGCCGAGCCAGATGGCGATGTGATCGCCGTAGCAGAGAAGGTCGCCCGGCTCGGCCGAGCGCAGCGATACCTCGCGGCCGGCCTCCGCCTGCTGGTCGGAGTTCCGGGGCAGGATGAGGCCGAAGCGCCGGTGCACAGACTGCACGAGGCCGGAGCAGTCGATGCCCATGACGGTGACGCCGCCCCACTCGTAGGGAGCGCCGAGGAACATCAGCGCCGCCTCCGCGATCGTCTCGCCGCCAGCCTTGCGGCGCGCCGCCGCGAGCGGCTCGGTGCGCAGGCCCGGCGCCGGCAGCCAGGTGCCGAGGTAGCGGTCGGCGGCCTGCGGGACGACGACCACGTGGGCGCGCTCCTTGGGCAGAGGCTCACCCAGCGCGTCCGAGCGGGCGTATCCCTGATAACCATCGGCGACGGTCACCTGGGCCCAGCCGTTGTTCTGGGCCAGCACCTCGAGTGGGTCGGCGAAGAGCGCCTGGGTGACCTGCTCGGAACTGTCGTCCGGCTTGGCGCGGATAGGCGTGAAGGGAAGCGTGCAGGAAGCCTTGTCCATCCGACGCATTGTATCCGGGTGGCTGCCACCCCTGTGCGCTTGCCGGGTCTGGGTGGGGCCGCAGGCGAGTCCTGCCGCCCCACCGCCGCCCGTGCTACTTGATCTCGACAGTTGCCCCGGCCTCCTCGAGCTTGGCCTTGATCTGGTCGGCCTCATCCTTGGTCGCGCCCTCCTTGACCGGCCCGGGAGCCTCGTCGGCGACCGCCTTGGCCTCCTTCAGGCCGAGGCCGGTGACCTCGCGGATGATCTTGATGACCGGGATCTTGTTCCCGCCGGGCGAGGCGAGGATGACATCGAACGACGTCTTCTCCTCCTCGGCTGCGGCGCCGTCGCCGCCCGCGGGCGCACCGCCGGCGACCATCACCGGGGCTGCGGCGGCGGCGCTGACGCCCCACCGCTCCTCGAGATCCTTCTTCAGCTGCACCAACTCGAGAACCGACATCTCCTCGAGCTGCTCAGGGGTGACTGGCATGACGCTCCTCTCTGGATGATTGATCTAGGCCGCGGCCTCTTCGGCCTCGCGCTTCTGGATGTACTGGTCAAGCACCGCCAGAAACTCCCGCAGCGGTGCGGCCAAGACGTTGTAGGCGCCCTGGATCGGCCCGGCGACCGCGCCCACGACCTGCGAGCGGAGCACGTCACGGGACGGGATCTCGCCGAGTTGGCGGACCTCGTCGGCCGACAGCCGGCGGCCCTCCATGACGGCACCGCGGACGGTCAGGATGCGGGTCTGGCGGGCGATCTCGCCCAGCTTCTTGGCGGCGGCCGGCGCGTCGTCGGCGACGAACGCGATCGCGGTCGGGCCCTCCAGGAACTCGACCAGGTCGGGCTTCTCGGCCTCCGCCGCGGCGATCCGGGCGAGCGTGTTCTTGGTGATCTGGAAGGTGGCTCCGGCCTCACGCAGCTGTGCTCGGACCTCTGCCATCTGGGTCACGCTGAGCCCGCGGTAGTCGGTCACGATCATCGTCTCCGACTCGCGGATGCGGGTGGTCAGACGCTCGACCACCGCGCGTTTCTCTGCGACGTCCATCCTTCACCTCCTCGCCTTCTCCGTTGGCGTCCGCAGCACTGGAGGCGGACGACGGGACGCGCGGAGGCTGCCCTGTCCTGGCCTCGGTCGGGTGGAGGTTTGAGCCCGGAGGGCCCCGACGGTCTTCGGCGTGGACGCGGTTTGCGTTCGGGAATGTAGCGAACCGGGTGTGCCAGCGGGGTCAGACCCCGGTGTTACACCCCAGCCGACTCCTCCAGCAGGTCGCGAGTGCGGCCGGGATCGAGGCGCAGGCCGGGGCCCATGGTGGAGGCCAGCGTGATCGACCTCAGATAGCGGCCCTTGGCCGCCGCCGGCTTCGAGCGCAGGATCTCGTCCAGCACGGCGCCGTAGTTCTCGACCAGCGCCTTCTCCTCGAACGACTTCTTGCCGATCGCGACGTGGATGATCCCGGTGCGATCGGTGCGGTACTCGATCTTGCCCGCCTTGACGTCGGTAACGGCTTTCCCGATGTCGAAGGTGATCGTCCCCGCCTTGGGGCTCGGCATCTTGCCCTGCGGACCGAGGATCCGGCCCAGCCGGCCGACCGTCCCCATCATGTCGGGCGTGGCGACGGCGACGTCGAACTCGGTCCAGCCGCCCTCGATCCGGGCCGCCAGGTCATCTCCGCCGACGACGTCGGCGCCGGCGTCCTCCGCCTCCTTGGCCTTCTCGCCCTGGGCGAACACCGCCACCATCACCGACTTGCCGAGGCCGTGCGGCAGGAACAGCGTGCCGCGCAGCTGCTGGTCGGCATGGCGGACGTTCACGCCCAGCCGCATGTGCACCTCGACGGTCTCGTCGAACTTGGCTGTTTGCAGCGACTTCAGCGTGCGCACCGCATCGAGCGGCGCATAGAGCTTTTCGCGGTCGATCGCCGAGCGCGCGTTCGTGTATGCCTTGCCGGCCATCAGCCCGCCACATCCACGCCCATCGAGCGCGCGGTGCCGGCGACGATCTTCATCGCCGCCTCGACATCGTTCGCGTTCAGGTCGGGCATCTTCGTCTCGGCGATCTGGCGCAGCTGGTTGCGGTTCAGGGTGCCAACCTTGGCGCGGTTCGGCTCCCCCGATCCCGACGTCAGGTTGAGCGCCTCCTTGATCAGCACCGCGGCGGGAGGCGTCTTGGTGATGAACGTGAACGAGCGATCCTCGTAGACGCTGATCTCGACCGGCGTGATGCGGCCGGCGTTGGGGCCCTGCGTCTGGGCGTTGAACGCCTTGCAGAACTCCATGATGTTGACCCCGTGCTGGCCGAGCGCAGGGCCGACCGGCGGCGCCGGGTTGGCCTGCCCGGCAGGGATCTGCAGCTTGATGATCTTGATGACCTTCTTGGCCATCGGCACCTCCTGAGTGGTTCGAGCGCCGCCCCGACGGACGGCTCCCACGGTCGTGAGTCGCGCTGGATGGTAGCGGCTGGCTAAAAGGTGCCTGGCACCTGGTGGTCATGTTGCGCGCGCAACGGTCCGAATAGAAGGTGCCTGGCACCTTTTATTCGGTCCCTACCGCCTTCGGCTCGGAGGTGGGCGGTACTCGACGGTGGCGGCTGGGGGGTGCCAGGGCTCTGACGACCCCTGGCACCGAAAGAAGATCTGACCGTTGAGCTCAGATCTTCTTTACCTTGTCGAACTCGAGCTCGACCGGAACCTGCCGCTCGAAGATCGACACCAGCACCTTCAGCTTGCCCTGGTCCTCGTTGATCTCGGCGATCTCGCCGTCGAAGTCAGCCAGCGGGCCGGACGTGACCTTGACCGACTCGCCGAGCTGGAACTCGGCCCGCGTCTTGACCGGCGCGGTCGCCGTCGCGGCGGCGGTGTGCAGCATGCGGTCGACCTCGGGCTGGGAGAGCGGCACCGGCTTGTTCTGCGAGCCCACGAAGCCGGTCACGCCGGGCGTGTTCTTGACCAGGATCCAGGCGTCGTCCGTGAGGTCCATGTTGACCAGCACGTAGCCCGGCCAGAGCCGCCGCTCGGTCTGCACCTTCTGCCCGTCCTTGGTCTCGACGACCGACTCGGTCGGCACCACAACACGGCGCACGACCTCCTCCTGGCTCATCGACTTCACCCGGTGCTCGAGGTTGGCCTTGACCTTGTTCTCGTGGCCCGAGTAGGTGTTGATCACATACCAGCGAAACATGCCCGTCCTTGGGTCGGAGTCAGCCGTTCTGCCAGTCGACGATACGCTGCGTAACCTCCGCGAAGACGCGGTCGAGCCCGTACAGATAGAGGCCCACGATCAGGCATGCGCCGATCACCACCGCGGTCGAGGCCATCGTCTGCTGGCGGTTCGGGAAGTCCACCTTGCGCAGCTCCGCGCGCACCTCGCCGACGAAGGAGCTGACCCGGCGGATGCCCCGCGCCCGGTTGGCGGGCTCGCCTCCGGACTGGCTCTTCGCCCGCCCGGCGACCGGTTGGGCCATGCTCCTGCGCTGTGCCGGCGGCCGGTTCTTGCGCGGTGTTCGTGCCATGCAGCTGGCGGCAGGCGGCGCCTACCGCGTCTCCTTGTGCGGGGTGTGCCGCCCGCACCAGCGGCAGTATTTTCTGAACTCGATCCGGTCCGGCGAGTTCCGCCGGGACTTGTTGGTCTGATAGTTCCGCCGCTTGCACTCCTGGCAGGCGAGCGTCACCGCAACCCGGACACCTGTCTTGGCCACCGAAAAGACTCCTTACTCCAAGCGCCAGCACGCCGCTGGCGCCGAACAGGCAGGATACACGCGATTCCGGCTCGGCGGCTCCGGCGCCGAGGTGGGTTGATCTGATCAACCACCTAGAATGCATTCGCCGGCACGCCCTCAGGCGCGGGGGGCAGTCGCAGCGACCGGGAGGCCGCCATCGAAGCCGACATCCTGCTCGTCGCCGGAGGGCTGGTGTTCGCCGCCGTGCTGGCGGCCTACGCCACAACCCGGCTCAACATCCCGATCCTGATCGGCTTCCTCGGGCTGGGCATGCTCCTGGGCTCGGACGGCCCCGGCGGCATCGCGTTCTCGGACGCCCATCTGGCCCGCGTGGTGGGCGTGCTCTGCCTGGCGGCGATCCTCTTCGAGGGCGGGCTGACCACGGATCGCCGGCACGTCCGCGAGGTGGCCCTGCCGGCGCTCTCGCTGGGCACGCTGGGGGTGCTGATCACGGCCGGGGTGTGCGCACTGGCGGCCCGCTCGATCTTCGGCCTCTCCACGTCGAGTGCCCTGCTCCTGGGCGCGGTGGTCGGATCGACCGACGCCGCCGCGGTGTTCACGACGCTTCGCCGGGTGGGCCTGCCCGACCGGCTGTCGGCGCTCCTGGAGGCGGAGTCTGGGGTCAACGACCCGATGGCGGTGGCGCTGACCCTAGGGTTCATCTCGGTCATCCAGAATCCCGACTACGGCGCCGCCGACTTCACCCTGCTCCTGATCCGCCAGTTCGGGATCGGCGCGGCGGTGGGCCTGGCCGCCGGCGCGCTCGCGCGTGCGCTGTTCGCCCGCATGCCGCCCGAGCTCGCCACCTTCGCGCCGGTGCTGGCGCTCGCCTGCGGCGCCGTCGGCTTCGGCATCGCCGGGGTCGCCGGCGGCAGCGGGTTCCTGGCGGTGTACCTGGTCGGCCTGGCCCTCTTCGACATGCCCGCCGGCCTGCGCCGGCCGGTCGCCTCCTTCAACGCGGGCGTGGCCTTTCTGGCCCAGATCGTCCTCTTCGTGGTGCTCGGGCTGCTCGAGTTCCCGCACCAGCTGGCAGGCGTCGTCGTCTCCGGCCTCGGACTGGCGGCGGTGCTGACGCTGATCGCGCGGCCGCTGGCGGTCGCCGTCTCGACCGCGTTCATGGGCTTCACCGGTCGCGAGCGGGTGTTCCTGGGCTGGGCCGGCCTGCGCGGGGGCGTCCCCATCGTGCTCGCCACCTTCCCGCTCTCGGAGGGCCTTCACGAGAGCACGACGATCTTCAACACCGTGTTCTTCGTCGTCCTCGTCTCGGTGCTCGTGCAGGGGATGACCCTGGGCAGGCTGGCCACCGCGCTCGGCATCGCGACACCGCCCGACCCGGTCGAGTCTCCGCCGATCGCGCCGGAGGTGATTGAGCCTCTGGGCGCCCAGGTGCTGACCCACGTGGTCGGGCCCGGCGATGCGGTCGACGGGCGCAGTCTGCGCGACCTGGAGCTGCCGACGGGCGTCACCGTGTC
This sequence comes from Gaiellales bacterium, assembly GCA_036273335.1. Taxonomy (GTDB): domain Bacteria; phylum Actinomycetota; class Thermoleophilia; order Gaiellales; family JAICJC01; genus DASUHT01. The sequence continues at coordinate 15,353 of DASUHT010000082.1, forward strand.
GCTGGTGATCCGGGGCGACGAGGCCGTCCCGCCCGACGGCGGGACACGGCTTCGAGCCGGCGACCGCGTCTATCTGCTCACCCGGTCGGAGGGCGCCGACGCGCTTCGCCGGGTGCTCGGATCGTGGTCGGCAGCGTCGGCGTCGGTGGACGAGCGCTAACTACTCGCCGGCCAGCGACTCGGCATCGACCGCGTCGGCCGGCGGGGTGATCGGCACCGCGTGGTTCCAGCCGTCGAAGCGAAGCGACGCGTGCTTCGTCGGGTCGACGATGGCGACCGGATAGGGCGCGCCGGTAGCCGCGACGTACATCTCGCTGTGGCCGTCGCCGCCGGTGTCGCGAAGGACGATCACCGGGCGACCGTGGTAGGCCCGCGTGCCGTGCTTGACGACCCGGCCCTCGGGGCGGAGCAAGCTCTTCGTCAGCATCCGCTCGTCGAGCAGCTTGGCCATCGACGCGTAGCGCTGGTCATCGGTCGGGAACTTGAACCAGCGGTCCTGGATCAGCTGGATCGCCGCCGGGTTCGTTCCAATGTGCTGCCAGAACGCTGCACCGGCGTTCATGTAGGCGACGTTGCCGACCCGGATCAGCTTGACCGGCGCCCCGGCGAAGGTCAGCGTGCCCGCGCCGGCCCCGCTCTGCACGTGCAGGTCGAGGCCGATCGTACCGGTACTCCCGGGGACCTCCCCGGACACGTGGACCTCCTGCGCGCCGCTCACCGCGCGCTTGACATCGGCCAGAATCTGCTTCGCGCTCTTCGACGTCTCGGGGGTGGCATGCGCCGTCGTGGACCTTGAGCTCGAGGCCGATCCACAGCCCGCGCCCAGCACGATCATCAGGGCGCCGGCCGCCAACAGGCGCCGCGGGGAGGAAGCTGATCGCATACCAACCGCTATCGGCAGTGGCGGCCGGCCGCTCAAGCGGTCGCCGGCGAGAACCGATGACTGCGCGTCCTGCGGCCGGTCAAAATGCCATGACCGGGCCAACGCCCGGCGAAGCCACGACGAGGAGGAAGCGATGTCCGGAGAGATCGTGCACTTCGAGATCCCCGCCGACGACACGGGCGCGAGCCGCGAGTTCTGGGGCTCGCTGTTCGGCTGGCAGTTCGAGTCGTTCCCCGGGCCTTCCGAGTACCACATGACCCGCATCGGCGAGCAGACCGGCGCCGCCATCACCAACATGGAGCCGGGCAAGCGCGGCACGCGTGCCTACTTCAGCGTCGACGACATCAACGCCGGCAGCGCCCGGGTGCGCGAGCTGGGCGGTCAGGCCAGCGACGGGATGCCGGTGCCCAGCATGGGCTGGTTCTCGGTCTGCAGCGATCCCCACGGAAACGAGTTCGGCCTCTGGCAGAACGACCCATCGGCGCCGACGCCGGAGGGCTAGGAGACGGTCGCGTCCGCCGGGGTCGCCTCGCTCTCCTCCTGCACGCCGCGGCGGAGGCCACGACGGCGACCACGGCGGCGACCGCCATGAACACCGCCATCGCCCGGATGGCGGACTGCGTCGCATAGGCGAAGTCGAGCAGCACGAAGTGCGGGGTGGAATACCCCGGATCTCGCCGCGCGTCAGTCGACCCAGGCGGGCTCCGCGCGCACCCCGTCGCCGCCCTCGGGCCGGTCCGATCCGGCCGCGATCAGCTCCAGTCCCTCGGGACCTGCCTCGAACGCCCGCACAGTCGCGGGGCTGACCCGGACGACGTCCCACTGCCTGATGTCCCGGACCTCGTTGTCAAGCCGCACCCGGCCGGAGCCGCCGATGACCACATAGGCCTCCTCCTGCTCACGGTGGCTGTGCGCGGTCGGCGAGCGCAGGCCCGGGTCGTAGCGGAGGTAGCTGATGCCGAGGTGCTGGGAGTCGAGGTGGCTGCGGGCGAACCGCCCCTCCATTCCCGGCACGCGGGCGCCCGCCGAGTCCTCGAGCTCCTTCAGGTTGACGATCGCATACCCGCTCATCGTGGGCTCCCTTCCGGCGCCCGCACCAGCGGACGCCCGTCGTCGTCCGTCGCGGGGATCTCCTGCGCGGTCGGCGGCGACGGCTGCACGCCGGCCACGGTGGTGCGCAGCGGCACCTCCTTGAGCAACCAGGAGAGCAGGAACGGCACGGCGGCCAGCGCCATGCCGAAGAGGAAGACGCCGTGCAGCGAATGCGAGAACGCCTGCAGGAAGTCGCCGTGGATGGCCGGGGGCAGGCGGTCGGCCTGCTGCGGGTTCAGGTGGACGCCGCCGCCCAGTTGACTGGTCACGGACCTCGGAAACTGCGCGAGCTGGTCGGCCAGCCGGGTGGCGAAGATGGTGCCGAAGATGGCCACCCCGAACGACCCGCCGACCGACCGGAAGAACGTGGCGGTCGACGTTGCGACGCCGATCTGGCCCGGCGGCACGTCGTTCTGGACGACCAGCACCAGCACCTGCATGACCAGGCCGATGCCGACGCCGACGACCAGCATGTAGACGGAGGCAAGCCAGGGGGCGGTGCCGACCCGCAGCAGCGACAGCAGATACATGCCGACGACGAGGGTTGCCGTCCCGGCGATCGGGAACGCCTTGTAGCGGCCGATCCGGCTGATCACCCGACCGGACGCGATCGACGCGACGAGCAGTCCCGCCATCAGCGGCAGCATGCGCAGGCCGGAGCTGGTCGCGCTGGCGCCGTAGACGATCTGCAGGTAGAGGGGGATGAAGATGATGGCGCCGAACATCGACATGCCGATGGTGAAGCCGATGGCGTTGGCCACGCTGAAGACGCGCGAGCGGAAGAGGCCGAGCGGCAGGATCGGCTCGGCGGCGCGCGTCTCCCACCAGATGAAGAGGCCGATCAGGACGACGCCCGCGATGCCGAGCGTGATGATCGGCGCCGAACCCCACGCGTACTCGCTGCCGCCCCACGTCGTGAGCATGATCAGCGCCGCCACGCCGCCGCTCAACAGGACGGCGCCGAGGACGTCGATCTTGTGGCTCACCGTCGGCGTACTCAGGTGCAGCCGCCAGACGACGATGGCGACGGCCAGAGCGCCGATCGGCACGTTCACGTAGAACACCCAGCGCCAGGAGAGGTTGTCGACCAGGAAGCCGCCGATCAGCGGCCCGGCCACCGAGGCAACCGCGAACACCGAGCCGATGACGCCCATGTAGCGACCTCGCTCGCGAGGCGGGACAATGTCCCCGATGATCGCCTGGGCTCCGACCATCAGGCCGCCGGCGCCGATGCCCTGTACCGCCCGGAAGGCGATCAGCTCGCCCATCGTCTGGCTGAGGCCGGAGAGCATCGACCCGGCAAGGAAGATCAGGATGGCGGCCAGGAAGACGGGCTTTCGCCCGATCATGTCGCCCAGCTTGCCGTAGATCGGCGTCGATACCGTGGCGGCCAGCAGATAGGACGTGACCACCCAGGAGAGGTGGTTCAGGCCGCCCAGGTCGCCGACGATGGTGGGAAGCGCGGTGGACACGATCGTCTGGTCGAGCGCGGCCAGGAACATGCCCAGCATCAGCGCGACGAACACGGTGCGCAGCGCCCGGCCGCTCAGCCCGTCCTCGGGTGGCGGTGTCGTCATACCCCCCTCCTCGTCCGCGAGCGCTCGAGCTGGGCCGGCGTCAGAGCCGCTACCGGAAGCGGCGTCGCCGCCCCGGCGCGCAGGCCATCCAGCGTCAGCGCCAGATGCCGGCGCCAGCAGTCGGGCGCCACGCCCGCGGTCGCCTCGATCACGCTGCCGCTCGTCCAGAAGAGGAGCGGCATGTCCTCGGGCGTGAAGTCCGGCCGGAGCGACCCCTGGTCCTGGGCACGGGCGATCATCTGCCCGAGCAGCGGCGCCAGCCGGCGGCGCATGCCACGCGCTCGCCGGCGGCCGTGCTCGCTGCCTGCCAGCACGTCCTTGAGCCCTCGGTTCGCGGCGTAGCGCTGGAGCGCTGCCTCCATGAAGCCGGTGAAGCCCGCCCACGCGTCGGCCTCGGCGACGGCCGCCTCGGCCACTTCGATGATCTCCTCGAACGACTCCTCGAGCACGGCGTCGATCAGATCCTGCTTGGTCGCGAAGTGCCGGTAAAGGGTGCCCATGCCGACCCCGGCATCGCGCGTGATTTCCTCGACTGAGGCGTCGACGCCGTCGCGGGCGAAGAGCCGTCGGGCGCTGGCGACGATCCGATCGCGGTTTCGCTGTGCGTCGCGGCGAAGCGTCCGCGACCGTCCAAGGGTGGCCATCCCGGCACTATGCCACAAGCGGAGCGCCCGCTCCGCTTCTTCCCGGCGGGGCGATGACAGACTGTGGGACCGGCCACGCCAAGGAGCCCCATACCGTCCGCCCGCATGCATCCTGACGAAGTCGATGTCGACGCCGACCTGGTCGCGCGCCTCCTCGCCGGCCAGCACCCCGAGTGGGCGGGCCTGGGGCTGTGCCCGGTCGAGTCCGCCGGCACCGACCACGCGCTTTACCGGCTGGGCGCGGACATGGTCGTCCGTCTGCCGCGCATTCCTTCCGCCGTGGTCAAGGTCGCGAAGGAGGGCCAGTGGCTGCCGCGGCTGGCTCCGGCACTGCCACTCCCCGTGCCGCAGCCGGTGGCGGCCGGCGAGCCCGGCGCCGGCTTTCCCTGGCCGTGGTCGGTCTACCGGTGGCTGGAGGGCGAGACGGCCTGGTCGAGCCCTCCCGATGACGCGGAGGACGCCGGCGATCGCCTTGGCCGGTTCGTCGCCGCCCTGCAGGGGATCGATCCCGCCGGTGGGCCGCCGCCCGGCGACCACAACTCGTTCCGCGGCGAGCCGTTGGCCGGCCGCGATGGCGAGGTCCGCGAGGCCGTCGCCGCCCTCGCCGGCGAGATCGACGCGGGTTCCGTGACCGCGGTCTGGGAGGCGGCGCTCGAGGCCGCCGCCTGGCCCGGGCCGCCGCGCTGGCTGCACGGCGACCTGCTACCGAGCAACCTGCTCGTCCGGGACGGCCGGCTGAGCGCCGTGATCGACTTCGGGTGCCTGGGCGTCGGCGATCCCGCATGCGATCTGATGGCCGCCTGGACGGTGCTCACGGCCCGCGGACGGCCGCGTTTCCGGGAGCTTGTCGGGGCCGACGACGACGCCTGGGCGCGCGGGCGCGGGTGGGCGGTCTCGCAGGCCCTGATCGCCGTCCCCTACTACCGCGATACCAACCCGGTGCTGGCCGGCATCGGCCGCCGCACCATCGCCGAGATCGTGGCCGACGTCTCCTAACCGGCGGCCTGCTTCGCGTCCTCGACGCTCTGCGGGTCGACCTCGGGCAGTCCCGCCGGCACAAGCTTTCGCCAACCCGGCTGAAGCACGATTCAGGGATGCCGACACGCCAGTCGGAAAGAGACCCGCGGGAGCGGACGCACGCCGAGCGGATGCGCAGCCGCGACGGGTACTTCGCGCCCGAGAGCGTCATTCGCAGGGTCGGCAACTCGCCCCTGACCCCGGTCCTGGGCGGCGGGCCGGCGGTGCTCCTGCAGGTCGCGCACCCGCTGGTGGCGGCCGGGGTGGTCGCCCACTCGGACTACCGCGACGATCTCTGGCGGCGGCTGCGGCGGACGCTGCAGGCGCTCTATCTGATCACCTACGGGACCCGTGGCGAGGCCGACCGGGCCGGCCAGGTGGTGCAGGCTGTCCATGAGCACGTGCACGGGACGACCTCCGCCCAACTCGGCCGCTACCCGGCCGGGACGCCCTACTCGGCCGGCGATCCCGACCTCATGCTCTGGGTGCACGCGACGCTGGTGCAGTGCTCGCTTGCCGTCTACACCCGGTTCGTCGAGCCGCTGTCGGCTGATGCGCGGGAGGAGTACCACCGACAGATGCGCACGGTGGGGCGGGTCTTCGGCGTCCCCGACGCCGTGCTCCCGCGCTCGCTGGCGGAGTTCCGCGAGTACTTCCGGGGCGAGCTGGACGGCGCCTCGATCGGCGTCACCGACCCGGCCCGGTCGGTCGCCGAGGTGATCCTCGCCCCCCGCCTGCCGCCGCCGATGCGGCTCTTCGGTCCCGCCCACCGCATGGCCAGCGCGGGCCTCCTGCCGCCGCGGCTGCGACGCGAGTACGGGCTGCGTTGGAGCCGCGCGCACGAGCTGGCGCTGCCCGTGGCCGCCCGCGGCATGCGGCTGGCTGCGGTTCCCGTCGTGCGAGCGACTGCGTACCTCGAGACCAGCCGTCTGCCGGCGCTGGCGGGGCGCTCCGCCTAGCTCGTCCTAGCGGCAACGCGCCAGGACGTTCGCCATCGCGACGCCCTCGGCGGGCGTGACCCAGAGCGCGTAGGCGTGCTTGATCATCACCTGGTCGGCGACGTACTGGCAGTCGAAGGCCCGGCGCGACGGCAGCCACTCCGAGGCGTCATCGTCTCCCTTCGCCTCGTTGGCCGGTCCGTAGACTGCGATCAGCTCCCGGGGGTCGTTGGCGAAGGCTTCCCGACGAGCGGGCGACCAGCGTCGGGCGCCGGTCTCCCAGGCATTGGCGAGCGCGACCATGTGGTCGATCTGGACGGCCAGCGACGTCTCCACTCCCCGCCGGAAGTGGATCGTCCGGCCCGTGTAGGGGTCGTGCAGGATGGCGGTGCGAACCTCGCAGTCCGAGGCGTCCTCCCACGTCTTGCGGACCAGGTCGCGGTTCAGGATGTCGTTTCGGGTGTCGCAGCCGTTGTGGTTGACGTCCGCCCAGTCGGGACCGAAGCGCGTTCGCGAGTAGCCGGCCAGCGACCCCGCCGACCGTACCCGCAGGGTGGGCAGGGCGCGCCTCGCCTGGCGCACCGTCCAGCGCGGCCCGGCCGGCCGGCTGCGCGGCCCCCGCCGGTGGACGGCCCGGCGCTGCCGCTCCCGTCGCCGCCGTCGCGCCTGGCGCTCGCGCCGCTGCTTCTGGCGGCGGTGGTGGTGGACGGCAACCGTCGGGTGGACCGTCGCGGGCGCGCTGGCGCTCGCCGCACACGCGGCGGCGCAGGCCGCCAGCAGCAGCGCCAGCACGAGTGCAGTCGCGGCCGCCCGGCGGCCGGATTCGGGTGTCCCGGGGCCGGCCGGGTCGGGGGTTACCCGAGCCCCCGGAACTCGTCGTCGGTCAACTCGATCTCGAGCGCGCCCAGGTTCTCCTGGAGGTGGTCGATCGACAGGGTGCCGGGGATTGGCAGCATCGCGGGCGAGCGATGGAGCAGCCAGGCCAAGGCGATCTGCGTCGGTGTCGCGCCGCGGCGTTCGGCGATCTCTGCGACCGCCGGCGCGTCGCTTCCCCGCAGCGGGAAGTAGGGGACGAAGACGATCCGCTGCTCGGCGCAGTGGTCGATCACCTCGTCGTGCTCCCGGTCGCCGAGGTTGTAGCGGTTCTGGACGGCGGCGATCGGCACCACGTCGCGGGCGCGCTCGACCTGTGCGATGCCGACCTCGGAGATGCCGACGTGCCGGATCCTGCCGGCGTCGTGGTACTCGGCGATCACGGCCATCGAGTCCTCGAGCGGCGTGTCCGGATGCACGCGATGCAGGTAGTAGAGATCGATGGCGTCGGTGCCGAGGCGGCGCATGCTCTCTTCGATCTGGCCGCGCAGGACGTCCGGGCTGCCCTCGCCGGCGCGATAGCCGCCCTTGGTGGCGACGACGCAGCCGGAGCGCGGCAGGTCGAGCGCCGATCCGATCGTCGGCTCGCTCTCGCCCCCCGTATAGAGGTAGGCGGTGTCGATGTGGGCGAGACCGGCGTCGGTTGCCGCGCCAATGAACTCCACGTTCTCCGGCGTGTTCGTCAGGCGGTTCGTCCCCAGCCCGATCCGCCTGACCTCGGTGTCGCCGAGGCTGATCGTGCGGTTCGCCATCGCCCGGCACACTAGCCCAGCGCTGAACGGTCAACTTCTGTTTGGGGCGGCCTCGGTCCGTTGCGCTTCCGGCCGCCCAGCCTGTATGGGGAGGCGTACTGCGGCCAGGAGTCCGAGCAGGCCAAACCCGACGAGGACGATCATCGCGACCACATACGACCGGGTTCCCAGTGCGATGGCGGAGACAAGGATCGTGCCGGCGATCGCCGTGCCGAACGATGAGCCGAGGTTGGAGACGCTCCGGGAGAGTCCTGAGATCTCGCCTTGTCGCTCCTCGGGAAAGCTCGACTGGACGACGTTCACGGAGGGCGTCAGCATCGCGCCCACACCGAGTCCGAAGAGGAACAGCCCGAGCAGGAACGCGAGCGCTCGCTGAGAGGTGTTCACAAACGGGATCATGAGAACCAGGCCGACGATTGCCAGGAGAAAGCCGGCGGCGATCAGCGCCCGCTGGGAGTACCGCGCCGCGAGGGCGCGTGCCGCGAACGAGGAGATCAGGATGCCGGCCGTCGCCGAGGTGAAGATCAGCCCGGTCCTGATCGGGCTGTATCCGTGCACCTCCTGCAGATAGACGGAGACGACGAACGACGTGCCCATCATGATCAGCCACTGCACGTTCTGCGTGACCAGTGCGAGGTTGCAGACCCGGTTGCGGAAGAGGCCTGTGGACAGAAGCGGTTCCCGCCCGCGGCGTTCCAGCCGGCGGATGTAGGCATAGAAGCCGAGCAGGAGCGCGACCCCGATCACCACGAAGGCAACGAACAGTGCGTTGTTGACGCCGGCTTGCAGGATCCCGAGCACGATGAAGAACATCCCGACCGCAGACAGGATGGCGCCCATCAGGTCGAAGGGGCGGCTCGGATCAGCGGGGAGCGGATCGCTCAGGTTTCGGCTGAGCAGAACGATGACGACCACGACCAGCGCCTGGAAGATGAACGCCGCCCGCCAGTCGATCCAGGTGGCGATCACGCCGCCGATCAGCGGACCCGCCGCGGCGCCGATGCCTCCCATTCCGCTGATCGCGCCGAAGGCCCACGCCCGCGAGGTCGTATCGGTAAACCAGAGCGTCGCCAGGATGTATACCGGCGGGATCAGGAACGCGGTGCCCACACCCTCCAGAATCGAGTTGCCGACGATCAGCACCCCGAGCCCGGGCGCAGCTGCGCTCAGCAGGGCACCGACGCCGAACAGTGCCAACCCCCCGATCAGGCACCTCTTCCGGCCCCACCGGTCGGTCAGCTTGCTGCAGGGGATCATCAGGATCGCCATCGTCAGCAGGAACAGGGTGATCACCGTCTGGACGCCCTTCACGTCCGTGTTCAGATCCTTGCTGATGTCCCCGATCATCACGTTCATGTTCGAGCCCGCGAAGCTGCAGATGAACTGGGCAAGCGCAAGCGGCGCGATCAGCCTGCGCGAGCTGCGAAGCGCCTCGCCGGTCGCCCGCCCCGCGGCCGCCGAGCTCACCGGCGCGCCTTCCCACCCGCGAGGCGGCCGCGCGCTGCCTGGCCACCGAGCCGGTCTCGGCCACCATGCCGAACAACCGGATCGGCACTTCGGGGTTGCCCAAGCGACACGGGGGGCCGCCTCCTCTCCCTCGACCCGCCAACCCTAGCCAACCCCGGCTCAGGTGCGACGGGCAGGCGGCCGCGATGCTCCTCGGCCACCTGCCGTCACGTCGACAGTCGTCAGCTCCCCGAGAGCGCCGGTTCCGCGATCCTCTCGGGCCGCCGGTCGGCGCCCGCGGGATCGGGCACGTCGGGGCGCAGGAACATGGCGATTCCGGCCGCGCACATCCATCCGAGGGCGAGCAGGCCGGCGATGAAACCGACCTCGACGGGAGTCTGGACCAGCTCGACCACGCCCAGCAGCAGCCCGGACCACGCCAGCCAGCCCGGCAGGATGCGCGCACTGACCCCGGCCCCGCCTGCCACCACGAGCAGAAGGCCGAAGCCGGCAACTGCGGCCAGGTTCGAGCCTGCGGCAGCGAGGTGCAGCGTCTGGAACGTCGCCGGCTGGATCGTGTCTTTCCCACCCATGGTGCCGAGCGCGTACCACGCGCCTGCGTTGGTGAGATCGCTCACGCCGGTGACGGCGACGGCCACGAGCGCGGTCGCCCCCACCGCCGGGTGCAGCCGGCCGCGGCGAATGCGATCCCACACCGCCACGCCGAAGAGCGCCGAGAGCACGGCTGCGTAGGTCAGCAGGATCCCGGCGATAAGGATGTGCGTGTGGTGCGCTGTGTAGTAGCGCACGTCCGTCGCCGCGCGCGCATCGCCGTCCGGGTTGGGTCCGATGGTCATGTAGCCGGCGACGGTGGCGACGGCGGCGCACACGCCGGCGAGGGGGAGCGCGCGGGCCGCGCGGCCTCCCGTCAGATGGGTCGTCTTCATGGCTGCTCCTTCGATCGGGGCCGGAAACGGATCCGACAGTACGCGGCAGCTGAGCCGGTGTCGTCGGCGGACGGGCTGATCCTTGGATCGGCCGGCGGAGGGATCTTTTCGGCCGTGCGGATCAGCCGATCGGCTGATGACGCCAGGCGCGGCTGGGTGTAGGTTCGAGCCGTGCAGGCGCTGCGCGCACTCGCCCGGTGGCGGCTCGACCCGGTCAGGCTCGATTGGCTTCTGGCGGCCGTGCTCACGGCGGACGGGCTCCTCGAGATCCGGTTCGGCGACGGCGGCGGCTCGCATCCGGCCGCGTCCGCTCTGGCGCTGGTCGTGCTCACCGGGAGCGTCGCCGTGCGCCGCCGCTACCCCTTCCTGGTCGGCACGGCGGTGCCCATCTTCGCGACCCTGAATCATGCCCTCTGGACAGGCCCGCAGTCGACCGCCGTCCCGATCGCGAACTTCTGCGCCCTCTACGCGCTGACGGTGTGGACGCCGCCGCGGCGGTTCGTGGTCGGGACCGCGCTCGTGACGGCGGCCAACCTCGGCGTCGCCGCATTCCCCGGTAACAGCCTCAGGGGCACACTGCCGTGGACGGTGATCGTCCTCGTCGTCATGCTGCTCGTCCGCTCCGTGGTCGGCGACCGCGAGCGGCGGGCGCAGATCGCCGAGCGCGAGCGCGACGTGGCCGCGCGCGAGGCGGTGGTCGAGGAACGGGCTCGGATCGCCCGCGAGCTGCACGACGTGATCGCCCATCACGTGTCGATGATGGTCGTGCAGGCCGGCGCCGAGCGCCGGGCGGTCGATCAGGGCACCGCGACACGGCTGGTTCTCGAGACCATCGAGGAGACCGGACGGAGCGCGCTCACCGAGATGCGCCGGCTGCTCGGCGTCCTGCGCAGCAACTCCGAGGACTCGCTCGCTCCGCAGCCCGGCCTGCACGACGTCCCCCAGCTGGTCGAGCAGCTGCGAAGCGCGGGGTTGGCGATCGACTACCGGGTAGACGGCGACCCGCGCTCGCTCCCGGTCGGCCTCGAGCTTTCCGCGTACCGCATCGTCCAGGAGGCCCTGACCAACTCCCTCAAGCACGCGGACGGTGCGCGGACCACCGTCCACATCCGCTACGGCCACGACCAGCTCGGCCTCGAGGTGTCCGATGACGGCGGCGTCGGCGGCGCCGCGCCGGCGGCCGGCGGCCACGGCCTCGCGGGTATGCGCGAGCGGGTGGCGCTCTACGGCGGCCGCCTCGATGCCGGACGCATGCCCGACGGAGGCTTCGCGGTGAACGTGCTCCTGCCGATCCGATGACGACCGTCCTCATCGCCGACGACCAGGCGCTCGTGCGCGTGGGCCTGCGGAAGATCCTCGAGACCGAGCCGGACACCGCCGTCGTCGGCGAGGCGGGCGACGGCGACTCGGCGGTGACGATGGCGGGCCGGCTGCGTCCGGACGTCGTGCTGATGGACATCCGCATGCCGGTCCTGGACGGAATCGAAGCGACCCGCCGCATCGTCCGCGAGCGCCCGGCCGCGCGGGTGCTCATGCTGACCACGTTCGGCCTGGACGGTTACGTCTACGACGCGTTGCGCGCCGGCGCGAGCGGGTTCATGCTGAAGGACGCACCGCCCGAGGAGATCGCAGCCGCCGTAAGCATCATCGCACGCGGGGAGGCGCTGCTCGCGCCCGCCGTCACCCGCAGCGTGATCGAGGAGTTCGCCCGCCGGGAGCCGGTCCCGGAGCGTCCTTCACCGCCGCCTGCGCTCGACGAGCTGACGGCTCGTGAGCGGGAGGTGCTCGCCCTGCTCGTCCGCGGACGCTCCAACCAGGAGATCTGCGACCGGCTGGTCGTCTCCGAAGCGACTGCGAAGACGCACGTCGCCCACATCCTCCAAAAGCTGCGGCTGCGCGACCGCGTGCAGGCGGTGATCTACGCCTACGAGCACGACCTGGTGCGGCCGGGTGAGGGTGAAGGCGGCCCTCTCGGCACGAGCTGAACCCCGGTAGCCCGCGGGCGTACGCGAGTCCAGGCGCGCTTCGAGCTCCGGAGTCCAACGACTGGAGTAGCCACAGAGTTCCTCGAACTACGGATTCGAGGCCGATAGTCTTTCCGCATGACAAGACCGCCACCGGACCCGGCGCGAGGTGCGGAAGCGGCCAGGAAACTCAAATCCTTGGGCGTCAAGGGCATCCTCATCAAAGCTGCGGAGTTCGGTTACATCACGCAGGTGACGTGCAGGATGCCCGAGTGCTTCTGTCCCGAAGAGCTGGGCGGTGCTTGTTACTTCGAACCGGTGACTGACGAACTGACCGACTGGATGCCGACCCATGAGCATTTCCCACGCTCAAAACGAGAAGGGGGCCATAGAAGTCTCGACAACGCGGTCCTTGCCCATCGCCTCTGCAACAGGATCGACTATTCGATATCCGCTGGGCGGCCATACGCGAGAGATCTCGAGCGAGTCAGAAAAGCTCGCCAGGCGGCCGCCGGGAGCTAATGCGTCCCCGCTCCCTGCCCTAGGCCGGTCGGCGCTCACTCCACTTGCGGCTTGGCGATGTGGATAGCGGAGGAGGGACTCGAACCCCCGACACGCGGATTATGATTCCGCTGCTCTAACCGACTGAGCTACTCCGCCGAAGCGGGCTGCATCCTACCGCAGCCCCCGCGTCAGGCCGGCTCTCGGAGACCGCGGCCGACGCCGCGCCGGTCGCGGCGGCGCCGGCGGCGAGGGCGGCCAGGAACAGCCACACCCCGCCCGCGCCGGCCAGCGAGCGCAGCTGGAAGGAGATCGCCGGCGCGAGCGTCCAGGCCGGGCCGGTGGTCGCCGCCAGGGCGCCGAAGTAGACGCCGCGGCCGGCGGCCGGCGCCAACTCGCCTGCCATGGCCTGCGAGGTCGGCATCCACACCATCTCTCCAATGACGAAGACGACGATGACAGCGGCGATGGCCGCGACCGACGAGAAGGTGATCAGGAGCAGGAACGGGAGTCCCATCAGAAGCAGCGCCGCCGCCAGCCTGCGGCCGGCCCGATAGCGCGAGGTCATGCGAGTCAGCCGCAGCTGGAACAGCACCACCAGGAGCGGGCTGATGGCCACCAGCAGACCCCATGTCGCGGGATCGATCCCGTACGTCGAGACGGCGACCACCGGCAGCACGGTCTCGAACCCGCAGGACACGAAGTAGCCGAGCAGCGTCGAGGCCAGGAGCAGCCGGAAGGGGCGGTCGCCGAGAACGGTGCGCAGCGCTCCCCTCTCCACCGCCGGCTCGGGTGGCCGCCGATGCCCGGGCGGCAGCAGCGTGCGGGCAAGAGCCGCCCCGGCCAGGCCGAGCACCGCCACCGCGCCCAGGAACCAGTTCCAGCCGCCCGCGGCCACCAGCAGCGCGGCCAGCGGCGGACCGGCGAACACGCCCAGGTTGCCGGCCACGCGGATCGTCGCGTAGCCGGCCTCCAGCCCCGCCTCGTCGTCGATCAGGTCGGCGACCAGCGGCCGGTCGAGGGAGTACGCGGGCGCGCCCGCCACGCCCAGGCCGACGATCAGCGCGCCGGCGACCCCTGGACGGCTGCCGAACACGGCCAGCGCGGCGACCAGCGTCGACGCGGCCAGGAAGCTGACGACAATCGGCCGCCGCCGCCCGACGCGATCGGAGAGACGCCCGCTCAGATAGTTGGCAATCGCCGCCGGCGGCGCCGAGATCAGGAACAGCAGACCGACCTGCTGCGGGCGCCAGCCGAGGCCGTCGACGGCGAAGACGCCCACGTACACCCAGAACGTGGAGAAGGCCAGGTTGTAGACCAGGGTGACCGGGACGACCGGCAGCACCCGCCGGTCGGCCCCGTCTACGAGCCCGGCGTTTTGGATCAGCTTCCCGAGCATGCGCATGGGAGCAGCCTAGGATCAATTCATGACACTATCAGTCATCTATAATCCTCGGTGTGCGCGCACGACGCCTCGTCTCCCTGCTCCTGCTCCTCCAGCTCGGCCGCCGCGTCACGGCGGCCGAGCTCGCCGACCGGCTGCACACCTCGGTGCGTACCATCCATCGCGACGTCGCAGCCCTGGTCGACGCCGGCGTCCCGGTGCAATCGGATCGCGGACCGGGCGGCGGCTTCACGCTGCCCAGCGCCTACCGGACGCGGCTGCCGCTGACCGTCGACGAGGCACAGGCGCTGCTCCTGGGCACGCCCGGGGCGGCCGCCTCGCTGGGGCTGGGGGCGCTCCTGCTGGACGCCCAGGCAAAGCTCCTGGGCTCGCTGCCCCCGGACATGCGGCAGGCGGCGCGCCGGGCACAGGAGCTCTTCCACGTCGACGATCAGCGCTGGTTCACAAGCCCCGACGAGCCGGAGCTCCTGCCGCCGCTGGCCGGCGCCGCCGCCGAGCGGCAGGTCGTGCGCGTGGAATACGAGCGCCGCGGCAAGACGGAGGTGGAGCTGCTGAAGCCGCTCGGCCTGGTGCTGAAGGCGGGCGTCTGGTACGTGCTCTCAGGGGGCGGCGACCGGCCGCGGGTCCACCGCGTCTCCCGGATCCGCTCGCTCGCCGTGACCGGCGAGCGCTTCCACCGCCCGCCCGGCTTCGACCTGGCCGAGGCATGGCAGCGGTCGCGGGAAGAGTTCGAGACGAGCCGGCCGCAGCTTCCGGTGACGCTGCTCGCCGACCCCGACGACCTGCCCGCGCTGCGCGCGGCGCTGGACGGCTCGGTGCGGCCGACCGTCCGCGTCGGCGAACCCTGCCCGGACGGCCGTGTCGAGGTCAGCCTCACCTTCGAGCGGCTGGAGTACGCCCACGCCGACCTGCTCAAGCTGGGCGGCGCGGTCGAGGTTACGCAGCCGCCACAGCTGCGCAGCCGGCTCGCCGCGACCGGGCGCGAGCTCGCTCGCCGGTACGCCTGACCGGCAGCAGCTCGAACATGAAATTATGATGAACACGACGAGCAAGGGAGCCGCAGGTGCGGGTGCTGGTGGTCGAGGACGAGCCTCGGATGGCCAAGCTGATCCAGCGCGGGCTGTCGAAGGAGGGGCTGGCGGTCGATGTCGCCGGGGACGGCGAGCGCGGCCTGGCGATGGCGCACCGCACCGCCTACGACGCCGTCATCCTGGACGTGCTACTGCCCGGGCTGGGCGGATTCGAGGTGTGCACCCGGCTGCGCTGGGAGGGGATCTGGACGCCGGTGCTGATGCTGACCGCCCGCGACTCGGTGGACGACCGCGTGCGCGGGCTGGATGCGGGCGCAGACGACTATCTGGTCAAGCCGTTCGCCTGGGCCGAGCTGCAGGCGCGGCTGCGGGCGCTCATCCGCCGCGGCGCGCACGAGCGTCCTGCAACCCTCCAGGTCGGCGACCTGCGTCTTGATCCGGCCACCCGCCGCGTCTGGCGGGGGGACGCCGAGATCCAGCTGTCGGCGAAGGAGTTCGGATTGCTGGAGGCGTTCATGCGCCGTCCGGGCGACGCACTCAGCCGCGCACACCTCCTGGAGCGCGTGTGGGACAGCGGGTACGAGGACCGCTCCAACATCATCGACGTCTACATCCGCCGCCTCCGCGCCAAGATCGACGCGCCCTTCGGTCGCCGGTCGATCGAGACCGTCCGCGGCCGCGGCTATCGGCTGCGCGCCGGAGACGCCCCGTGAACCGGGTTCCGATCCGGCTCCGGGTGGCGCTCGCCTTTGCGGCCGCCATGGCGATCGTTCTTGTCGCCACCGGCTGGTTCCTGTACATCCGCATCGGCAGCGAGCTTTCCACCGCCCTCGATCGCGAGCTGCAGCTGCGCGCCTACGACCTGACGGCGGTTGTCCGCGACCCCGACTCGACGCTGGCAGCCGCCGGAGGCCGCCGGTTCGTCGAACGCGGGGAGGCCTATGCGCAGCTGCTCGACCGGCAAGGCCGGGTGATCGACGCGACGCCGCCGCTGGGCGCGACAGACGTCCTCACGCCCGGTCAGCTGCGTTCGGCGATGGTGGGGACGATCTATGCCGACGTGCACGCCCTGCCGGGGCTGGACGAGCCGTCCCGCCTGCTGGCGACGCCGGTCACCCGGAACGGGCGCCGGCTCGTGCTGGTGGTAGGCGCCACCCGCGAGAACCGGGCCGAGACGCTGACCGGGCTGCGCAACGAGCTACTGATCGCCGGCCCGGTGGCGCTCCTGCTGGCCTCGATCGCCGGCTACGCACTCGCCGGGCTCTCGCTGCGGCCGGTCGACTCGATGCGGCGGCGGGCGGAGTCGATCTCTGCGTCGACGGCGGGCGAGCGGCTGCCCGTTCCGCGCACCCGGGACGAGATCGAGCGCCTGGGGATCACGCTGAACGCCATGCTCGACCGGCTCGAAGAGGCGATCGAGCGCGAGCGCGGGTTCGTCGCCGATGCCGGCCACGAGCTGCGAACGCCGCTCGCCCTGCTTCGCACGGAGCTCGAGCTGGCGCTGCGCCACGCCGACTCCGCCGACGAGCTGCGCCTCGCGATACGGGAGAGCTCGGTCGAGGTCGACCGGCTGACCCAGCTGGCCGAGGACCTGCTGCTGATGGCGCAATCGCACGCCGGGAAGCTGCCTCTGCGCACACAGCCGGTCGCGGCGGCCGACCTGCTGGCTGCGACGGCAAGCCGCTTCGGGTGGCGGGCCGGCGAGGCCGGCCGCACGGTCCGGCTGGGCGCGGTGGCCAAGGCGCCGGTGCGCGGCGACCCGCTGCGCCTGGAGCAGGCGCTCGGGAACCTGATCGACAACGCGCTGCGATACGGCGACGGTGACGTGGACCTGTCGGCAGCGGTTCGCGGCGACACGCTCGAGTTGCACGTCCGCGACCGCGGCGCCGGGCTGCCGGCGGGGTTCGTCGATCGCGCCTTTGAGCGCTTCTCCCGGCCGGACGCCGCGCGCAGCGGCGCCGGCGCCGGCCTCGGCCTGGCGATCGTCCGGATGATCGCCGAGGCGCACGGCGGCAGCGCCCATCTGGCCGACCGTCCGGGCGGCGGCGTCGACGCGTGGATCGCGCTGCCGCTCGGTGACGGCGAACCCTTGACAAGTGCTAACTGAAACAAATATCGTCCGATGTGAAGATGAACAAATGATGAACGGGGACCACCTTCAGCTCCTGAACTCGTTCCAGCTCTCCCGCCACGGCGCACCGGTGCCGTTGCCGATGAGCGCACAGCGGCTGCTTGCCCTCCTGGCGGTGCAGGCACGGCCGCTGCGGCGCGGGTACGTCGCCGGCGTGCTCTGGCTCGACAGCTCCCAGGAGCGCGCGTTCGCCAGCCTCCGGTCGGCGCTCTGGCGCCTGCAACGGGCGGGCGGCGACCTCGTCGACGCGCGCGGCAGCGAGCTGAGGGTGCATCCCAGCCTGGACGTCGACCTGCCTGCGGCAAGCGATCTGGCGCGGGCGGTACTGGACGGAGCCGCCGTTCGCGGCCTGGACACGAGGTGGGAGGTCCTGACCGGCGACCTGCTGCCCGGCTGGGACGACGACTGGGTCACCGTCGAGCGCGAGCACCAGCGACATCTCTCCCTGCAGGCCATGGAGCTGCTGGCCGAACGCATGCTGGCCGCCGGCGACCTGGCACAGGCGCTGAAGATCGCCCTTGCCGTCTACGCGCGGGAACCGCTGCGCGAATCGGCGCACCGCCTGCTCGTGCGCATCCACCTGGCGGCGGGGAACTGCTCGGAGGCCATCCGCCAGTACCGGATGTACGAGCAGATGACGCTGGCGGCGCTCGGCCTGCCGCCCTCGCCGCAGATGGACGCCCTCGTCTGCGAGCTGCTCAGCGGCCGGATCGCCCAGACCGGCGCCGCAGCCTGACCGGCTTTTCAGCGGTGGGCGGGAGGAAACGCGGCGGTGACGGCGCGGTGACGAACGCCTGGTAGGACCTGCCCAGGTATCTCCGGCGGGGGAGTGGGAACGGCCATGATCCGGACGGTCATCGCGGCGAGTCTGAGGTTTCGGTTGCTGGTCGTCGCAGTTGCGGCGGGGGTGCTGGTGGCGGGCGTGCAGCAGTCGCGCACGATGCCGGTCGATCCGCTGCCCGAGTTCGCACCGCCGACGATCGAGGTGCAGACGGAGGCCCTCGGCCTCTCGGCGCCGGAGGTCGAGAGTCTGGTCACGCTCAACCTCGAAGAGCTGCTGAACGGCACACCCTGGCTGACCTCGATCCACTCGACATCGGTGCCCGGGCTGTCTTCCATTCTGCTGACGTTCGAGCCGGGTACCGACGTCCTGCGCGCCCGCCAGCTCGTGCAGGAGCGGCTGACGCTCTCGTTCGCCATCCCCAACGTCGCCAAGCCGCCGGTCATCATCCAGCCGCTCTCGACCACCAACCGCGTGCTGATGGTCGGGCTCTCGTCGAGGACCGTGTCTCCGATCAAGATGGGGGTGCTCGCGCGCTGGAACATCCGGCCGGCGCTGCTGGCGATCCCCGGTGTCGCCAACGTCGCCATCTGGGGGCAGCGCGAGCGCCAGCTGCAGGTGCGAGTCGAGCCGCAACGGCTCCTGGCGGCCGATGTCACGCTCGACCAGATCGTCCGCACCACCGGCAACGCGATGTGGGTGTCGCCGCTCACCTTCCTGCAGGCGTCGACACCGGGCAGCGGGGGGTGGATCGACACACCGCAGCAGCGGCTCGAGGTGCGCCACCTCTTCCCGATCTCCACCGCATCCGACCTCTCCGAGGTCGGCATCGACGGCGCCGGGCCGCTGCGGCTGGGGGATGTGGCCGATGTGGTCACCGACCACCAGCCGCTGATCGGCGACGCGCTCCTGACCGGGAACGAGGACAGCCTGCTGGTGATCGAGAAGGCGCCCAGCGCGAACACCCTCGAGGTCACCCGCGACGTCGAGCAGACGCTGCGACGACTCCAGCCAGGGCTGCACGGCGTGCACATCGACACGTCGGTGATGCGCCCGGCGACGTACATCGACGACTCGATCTCGCACCTCCGCCTCGCCGTCCTGCTCGGCGCCGGGCTGCTGGCGGCGGCGCTTTGGGCATTGCTCTCCGGTTGGCGCAGCGCGCTGGTCGCGGGGACGGCGATCCCGCTCTCGCTGGCCGCAGCCCTGCTGGTGCTCGACCTGCGCCAGCAGTCGCTCAACCTGATGGTCGTCGCCGGGCTCCTGATCGCCCTCGCGGTCATCGTCGACGACGCGGCCGGCACCACCAGGACGATCGCCGAGCGCCTGCGCTCGCAGCGTGCCGGCGACGCCCCGGCCCGCGGGGCGGCCGTCGTCGGCGCCGCCGCCGAGGCGCGCGGCGGCATCGTCGCCGCCACCCTGATCGCGCTCCTGCCGCTGCTTTCGTATCTCTTCGCCGAAGGAGTCGACGGCGCGGTGGCCGAGCCGCTCGCGCTCTCCTACACGCTGGCCCTGCTGGCGTCCGTCGCCGTCTCGATGACCGTCACCCCGGTGCTTGCGGCCCTGCTCCTCTCCCCCCGCCCGGCCGCCGCCGCCGGCCCGGCCTTGGTGGAGCGCCTGCGCGATCCCTACCGACGACTGCTGGCGCGTGTCCTGCGCCGGCCGCGGCCGCTGTTCGTCGCCTTCGCCGCTGCGCTGCTCCTCGCGCTTGCGGCGGCGCCGTTCCTCAGCCGGTCGCTGCTGCCGACCTTCCGCGACCCCGATGTGGTCGTGCGCTGGCAGGCGGCGCCCGGCACGTCGGAGCCGGAGATGGCCCGGCTGACGGCGCGGGTCAGCCGGGAGCTGGGTGCGATTCCCGGAGTCAGGCACGTCGGCGCCCACCTCGGCCGGGCGGTGCTCGGCGATCAGATCGTGGACGTCAACTCGGCGGAGCTCTGGGTCAACGTGGACGGCGCCGCCGACTACGGGTCGACCGTGGGAGCGATCGAGCAGGCCGTCGCCGGCTACCCGGGCGTTTCCGAGAGCGTCCACCCGTACCTCGACGACCGCGTTCAGCACTTCGACCAGGGCGCGGGCACGGACATCACGGTGCGCGTGTTCGGCCCCGCCTTCGGCACACTGCGGGCGACCGCGCTGCACGTGCGCAACATGCTCAGCAACACACCCGGCGTGGGAGCCGTGCGGATGGAGCAGCCGCCCACGCAGCCGAACGTCGAGGTCGAGGTCGACCTTGCCCGGGCAAAGCGGTACGGACTCAAGCCTGGCGACGTGCGCCGGGCCGCTGCGACGATGCTGGCCGGTCTCGAGGTGGGCAGCCTGTTCGAGCAGCAGAAGGTCTTCCAGGTCGTCGTCTGGAGCACGCCCGAGAGCCGCAGCAGCCTGACCGGCGTCCGCAACCTGCTGATCGACACGCCGTCCGGCGGCCATGTCCGCCTGGAGGACGTGGCGGACGTTCGCATCAGCCCCACGCCGACGGTGATCGAGCGCGACGAGGTCTCGAGGCGGATCGACATCGGCGTCGACGTCCGCGGCCGCGACCCCGGCGCCGTCGCCGCGGACATCGACCACCGCCTGGCGGCGTCCCGCTTCCCGCTCGAGTACCACGCGGAGGTGGTCGGCTCGTACCGCGCGGGCGAGGACCAGAACCGGCGCCTGCTCGCATCCGGCGTGGCCGCCGCGATCGGGATCTTCCTGATCCTGCAGGCGGTCTTCCAGAGCTGGCGGCTGGCGTCGCTGGTGTTCGCGACGTTGCCGGTCGCGCTTTCGGGAGGGATCCTGGCGGCGCTGCTGGCCCGCTCCGAGCTCTCGCTGGGCGCGTTCGCCGGCCTGCTGGCGGTGCTTGCAATCGCCGGCCGCAACGGAATCTCGACAGTCACCCGGGCACAGGCGCTGGGGCGGGAGGGCCGGCAGCCGGCGGCGGCGGCGGCCCGGGCTGCGGAGGAGTGGTTCGCGGGAGTCCTGACCACCGCCGTGGCCACGGCGGTCGCGCTTGTCCCGCTCATCCTGACGGGCACGATCGCCGGCCAGGAGATCGCCCAGCCGGCCGCGGTGGTCATTCTCGGCGGCCTGATCACCGCGACCCTGGTGGCGGTCTTCCTGCTGCCGGCGGCCTACGCCTCGCTGGGCAATACAGGCGGCGACATTCATCCCGGCGACACCGAGAGGTAGGGGAGGCACGACCTTGCAGCGGCGCATCACAGCCACCATCCCGATCCTCGCGAGCGCGCTCGCGCTCGCATCCTGTGGGTACGCAACCCCCGCCGAGGAGGCGGGAGACGGTCCGGCGAAGGTCGAGCGCGACGATTCCGACCACGCACAGGTGATTCTGAAGGAGAGCGCTGCCCGTCGGATCGGGCTGGCAACGGCGCCGGTGAGGCTCGCTGAGGTCGGCGGCAGCGTCGTCGTGCGGGGACGGGCGAGCGCGAGCGGCACCACCTCCCGGCGCAGCACCACGATCACTGTCAAGCTCCCCGCACGCGTGCTGGCACGGGTCGACGCGAACCAGAGCGCGGCCGTCCTGGACGAGGGCCGGCGGCTGGTTGCGCCGCCTCTGAAGCCGGCGCCCGGAGCCGCTGCGGGGACTCTGTCCTACCGCCTGGACGGGGCCGCCGGCACCGTCCAGGCGGGTCAGGCGGTGCGGGTCGAGCTGGCGCTGCGGGACGGCGGCCAGCGGAAGACCGTGCCCTATTCCGCCGTGATCTACTGGATCGACGGCGGCACATGGGTGTACACCCAGATCGGGCGGCTCACGTATACCCGCAGCCGGGTAGCGATCGCCGACGTTGACGGGAACGTCGCAGTCCTCGAGCGCGGACCGCCAGCCGGGACGCGAGTCGTCAGGGTCGGAGCGCAGGAGCTTCTCGGCAGCGAGTTCGAGATCGAGGGCGAGTGAGCCGGCGCCGGTCGCCAGCGAGAGCCGCGGAGCGTCCGCGATGCGCTGGATAGTCCGCTCCAGCCTGCAGTTCCGGTTCATCGTGGTGGCGCTGGCGCTGGGCATGGTGGTGTTCGGCTCCAGCCGCGTGCGGAGCATGCCGGTTGACGTCTTTCCGGAGTTCGCGCCGCCCTTCGTCGAGGTGCAGACGGAGGGGCTCGGCATGTCCACGGAGGAGGTCGAGCAGCTGATCACCATCCCCATGGAGCAGGCCCTGAACAGCACTCCCGGGCTGGAGGTGATGCGCTCCAAGACGGTCCCCGGCCTTTCGGCGGTGACACTCATCTTCCGCCCCGGCACCGACAGCCTGGAGGCCCGTCAGCTGGTCAACGAGCGGGTCGCGATCGCGATCCCCAGCCTGCCGTCGTCCGCCGGCATTCCCTGGGTCCTGCAGCCGCTCTCGGCCACCAGCCGGGCGCTCAAGATCGGTATGACCTCGAGCCGGTACAGCCTCACCGACCTCTCGATGATCGCCTACTGGACGATCCGCTGGCGGCTGATGGCCGTCCCCGGAGTGGCCAACGTGAACATCTGGGGCGACCGCTGGAAGCAGCTGCAGCTGCGCTTCGACCCGGAACGGCTGCGGGCGCACGGCGTCACCATCGACGAGGCCCAGTCGGTGGCCTCAGACGCGCTCGACTTCGGGCTCCTGAAGTACACCGACGCCGCCAAGAACCGCGTCGGCGGGTTCGTCGACACCCCCAACCAGCGGCTCGGGATCCACCATGTGCTACCGGTCTTCACGCCCGCCCAGATGGCCCGGATAAGCGTCCCCGACCGGCGCCATGCGGACGGCTCGCCGCTTGTCCTGGGCGATCTCGGC
>DASUHT010000083.1:0-7664 GCA_036273335.1 Gaiellales bacterium
CAGCGCATCTTCTACCTGCACGTGCCGATCGCGATGACCACCTACGTCCTCTTCATCTGGGGGGCGCTGAACGCGGCCCGCTACCTGTGGACAGGGGACGAGAGCCTCGATCTGCGAAGCTATGTGCCGATGCACCTGGGCACCGTCTTCGGCACCCTGACGTTGATCACCGGCTCGCTGTGGGCGCAGATCTCCTGGGGCACGTGGTGGGACTGGAGCTCCACCGAGCTGAACAGCTTCCTGATCATCTTCCTCTTCTACTGCGCCTACTTCATGCTCCGCTTCTCGGTCGAGCCGGGCGAGCGGCGCGCCCGCTACTCCGCCGTCTACGCACTGCTCGGCGTCGGCCTGATCCCGGTGTCGGTGCTGGCGGTGCACCTGGGCCAGGACATCATCCACCCAATCACCTTCACACGGCACGGGGCGAACATGGACAACTCGATGCTCCTGACCTTCCTGGTGTCGCTGGCGGCAATGCTCGTGCTCGCCTATTCGATGTACGAGGTGGAGCTGCGCGGCAAGCGCCTGGACGACCGGATCGCGCGGCTGCGGCGGCTGGCCCGGGAGCCCGCCGGGTGATCCTCGCCGGATCGATCGACGAGACCGCCGTCCACTACGTGGCGGCGGCATACGGCGTCGCCTGGGTGGTCGTGCTCGGCTACGTGGTCATCCTCAACTCCAAGCTGGGCCGGCTGGAGCGGCAGCTGGACGAGGTGGTCGGCCTGCTCGAGGCGAGGCGGAGCCATGGCTGAGGGGGTGCCCGTGCGGCTGGTGGTGGTCGGCACCAACCACCGGCACGCACCGATCGGTGTCCGCGAGCGGCTGGCCGCCCACCACCACGGCCAGGTGCTGCTGGACGACCTGATGCGGCACGCGGCCGTCGCCGAGGCGGTGGGCCTCTCCACCTGTAACCGCTGCGAGCTCTACATGGTGGGCTCCGACGTCGAGGCGATGCGCTCGGCCGCCGTCGCCCGGCTCGCCGCCTACTCCCACCAGGGCGCCGGCGATCTCGATCCACTGCTCTACGTGCACCAGGACGACGCGGCGGCCGAGCACCTGTTCGCGGTCGCCGGCGGGCTCGACTCGCTGGTTCCCGGCGAGGCCCAGATCCTCGCCCAGATCCGCGACGCCCACGCGGCGGCGGCCCAGTCGGGCGCCGCCGGCCCGGTCTCCCACCGCCTCTTCGACGCGGCCGTCGAGGCCGGCAAGCGGATCCGCCACGAGACGGCGATCGGCCGCGGCGGCGCCTCGGTGGCCTCGGTCGCCGCGGAGCTGGCGCGGGAGCGGCTGGGCGGCCTCGACGAGGTGACGGTGCTGGTGATCGGTGCCGGCAAGATCGCCGAGCTGGCCGCGGTCAACCTGCGCGCGCGCGGCGCCCGGTCGATCCTGGTGGTCAACCGCAGCCCTGACCGGGCCGAGCAGGTCGCCGCCCAGGTGGGAGGGCAGGCGCTGCCGCTGAGCGAGCTCGCCTCCGCCCTGGCCCTGGCCGACGTCGTGGTCAGCTCGACCGGCGCGGCCGAGCATCTGATCGCCGCCGCCGACGTGCCGCCCGGCCCGCGGGTGCTGATCGACCTCGCGGTGCCGCGCGACATCGAGCCGGCGGCCGGTGAGCTGGACGGCGTCGCGCTCTTCCACGTCGACGACCTCGAGGACACGGTGCGGCGCACCATCCTGCGCCGGGAGGGCGAGGCCGGCCGGGCGATGGCGATCGTCCGTGAGCAGTCGCACGAGTTCCGGGGCTGGGTGGCGGCGCTCGAGGTGGTGCCTGCGATCACCTCGCTGCGGACGCTGGCCGAGCAGATCCGGATCGCCGAGCTGGAGCGCGCGGAAGGCCGCTGGGAGGCGCTCACCGACGCCGACCGGGAGCGGCTGGACGCGATCACCCGCAGCATGATGGCCAAGCTCCTGCACCGGCCGACGGTGCGCCTGAAGGAGCTCGCGGCCGAGCGCGAGTCGGAGCCGTACACGCACGCGGTGACCGAGCTCTTCGGGTTGTGAGGATCGGGACGCGGGGGAGCGCGCTGGCGCTCGCGCAGGCCCGCCTGGTCACCGACGCTCTGGGCGGCGGCGAGGTGGTGGTGATCGAGACCGCCGGCGACCGTGACCGGGCCCGCCGCTTCGATCAGATCGGGGACGGCCGGGGCGTGTTCACGCGGGAGATCGAGCGGGCGCTGCTCGAGCGGCGGATCGACGCCGCCGTGCACAGCGCAAAGGACCTGACGGGGGAGAGCCCGGAGGGCCTCGTGATCGCCGCCATCCCGGAGCGTGGCGATCCCCGCGACGCCTGCTGCGGACCGTTCCGGTCGCTGGAGGAGCTGCCGGCCGGCTGCCGCGTCGGCACCTCCTCGGCGCGCCGAGCCGGCCTGCTCGGCGAGCTTCGCCCCGACGTCCAGGTCGTCCCCCTGCGGGGCAACGTCGACACCCGCCTGCGTAAGCTCGACGAGGGCGAGGCGGACGCGATCGTTCTGGCCGCCGCCGGCCTGCAGCGGCTCGGCCTGGAGTCGCGGATCGCCTTCTGCCTCGACCCGGCGGTGTTCGTGCCCGAGGCCGGCCAGGGCGCGCTGGCCGTGCAGGTGCGGGCCGGCGAGGAGGAGCGGGTGGCGGCGATCGACCACGAGCCCAGCCGGCGTGCCGTCGAGGCCGAGCGGGCGCGGGTGGCCGAGCTCGGCGGCGGCTGCACGGTGCCCGTGGCCGCGCACGCCTGGCACGAGGACGGGGCGCTTCGCATGCGCTCCTGGGCGGCCCTGTGACCGTCTACCTGGTCGGCGCCGGCCCCGGCGACCCCGGACTGCTGACCCTCCGCGGCCGGCAGCTCCTGGAGCGCTGCCAGGCGGTCGTCTTCGACGCGCTCGCCGACGAGCGGGTGGTCGCGATGGCAGGTTCCGCCGACCTCTACGACGCCGGCAAGCGGGCGGGCGCGCACGCGATGACGCAGACCGAGATCAACGAGCTCCTGGTCGAGCTCGCCGGCCGCCACGAGTGCGTCGTCCGCCTCAAGGGCGGCGACCCCTTCGTGTTCGGCCGCGGCGGCGAGGAGGGCCTCGCGCTGCACGCCGCCGGGGTGCCGTTCGAGGTGGTGCCGGGCATCTCGTCGGCGCTCGCGGTGCCCGCCTACGCCGGCATCCCGATCACCCAGCGCGGCCTGGCGGCCCAGTTCACCGTCGTCACCGGTCATGAGGACGCGTCACGCGAGGAGTCGGCGCTCGACTGGGCGCAGCTGGCCGCCACTCCCGGGACGGTGGTCTTCCTGATGGGCGTCCGCTCGCTGGCCGAGAACGCCCGCCGGCTGATCGAGCACGGCCGCGACCCGCAAACGCCGGCGGCGGTCATCTCCAACGGGACGCGGCCTTCGCAGCGCACCGTCACCGCTCCGCTCGATTCGATCGCCGAGGCGGCGGCGGGACTGCCCGCGCCGGCGATCACCCTGGTCGGGGAGGTGGCCGCCCTGCACCGCGAGCTCTCCTGGTTCGAGACGCGGCCGCTCTTCGGCCGGCGGATCGCCGTCACCCGGGCGCGGCCGCAGGCAAGCGGCCTGGCCCGGCGGCTGGAGGAGCTGGGGGCGGCGGTGGTCGAGGCGCCGGCGATCCGGATCGCCGACCTGCCGTTCGAACCGCCCGACCTCGCGGCCTTCCAGATCGTCTGCCTGACCAGCGCCAACGGTGTCGAGCGGTTGCTGGCGGGGGATGTCCGGGCCCTGGCCGGGGTGCGCGTCGCGGCAGTCGGCCGGGCGACCGCGGATGCGCTTCGCGGGCGCGGGATCGAGCCCGACGTCATTCCCGCCGCCGCCACCCAGGAGGGGCTGCTGGAGGCGCTCGGCGAGGTCACAGGGGCGCGGGTGCTGGTGGCCACCGCGGAGGGGGCGCGGGACGTCCTGGAGCGGGGACTGCGGGAGCGGGGCGGCGAGGTGACCGTGCTTTACCTCTACCGCACGGAGTCGGAGTCGGTGGACGTCGAGGCGGTGCTCGGCTGCGACCTGGTCACCTTCGCCTCCTCGTCGACCGTGGTCAGCGTCCTGGTCGGCCTGCCGCCGGCGGTGCGGCGCGAGGTTCGCGCGGTCTCGATCGGCCCGGTCACCACGGCGGCGCTTCGCGAGTGCGGCGTCGAGCCGTGCATCGAGGCGTCGCCGCACGACGTCGACGGGCTGGTCGCGGCCGTGCTCCACGTGGCCGGGAGCGAGGAATAGCATGCGCTCGTGAGCCGGCCGTTCGTCACGTTCCTCTCCGACTTTGGGCTGGCCGACGACTTCGTCGGCGTCTGCCACGGCGTCATCGGCCGGATCTGCCCGGAGGCGCAGGTGATCGACGTGACCCACGGCATCCGGCCGCAGGCGGTGGGCCAGGGCGCGCGCGTCCTGGCCGGCGCGATCCGCTACCTGCCGGTCGGCGTGCACCTGGCGGTTGTCGATCCCGGCGTCGGCTCGGAGCGGCGGGCGATCGCCCTGCGAAGCGGCGACGGCCGCTACTTCGTGGGGCCGGACAATGGGCTTCTGATCCCGGCGGCCGAGGCCAGCGGCGGGGTTGCCGCAGCGGTGCGCCTGGAGAGCAGCGAGTACATGCTGGAGCCGATCTCGGCGACCTTCCACGGCCGCGACGTCTTCTCTCCGGCGGCCGCCTACCTGGCCTCCGGCACCGAGCTGGCGGCGCTCGGCGGCGCCCTCGACCCGGCCGAGCTCGTCCGCCACGGCGAGCCCGAGCACTCGGTCGAGGGGACGCGCCTGACCGCGGTCGTCCAGTACGTCGACCGCTACGGCAACCTGCAGCTTGCGGTGTCGCCGGGCGAGCTGGACGGGCTCTTCCAGCCGCCGTCGATGGCCGAGCTGGCGACCGACGACGACCGTTACTACGTGCGCTGCGCCGAGACCTTCGCCGACGTCGGCTCGGGCGCCTTCGTCCTCTACGAGGACGCCTCCGGATTGCTCGCGGTCGCCATCAACCGAGGCAACGCCGCCGAGCTGACGGCGCTCGAGGTGGGGGACCGCGTGCACATCGAATTTGCCCCCGCGATCGACCGCGAAGTCCTTGACCCGTGGCTCGATTCGTGATGTGATTCGAGATACGAGAGCGGCCTTCGCGGAGCGGTAGCACCGTCCCGGAGGCCGCTCAACTGTTGGCGGTAGAATGCGCCGGCTCGGCGAGGTAGCTCAGTTGGTAGAGCACGCGACTGAAAATCGCGGTGTCGCTGGTTCGATCCCGGCCCTCGCCACTTCTGCTGGGCCGCATGATCGGCGTTGGGCCGACACTGGCCGACTGTCCAGCTCATCCCATGCGAGCTACCTGTCGAGCGGTGGTCGGGCTGCAGCGGCGTTCTTCGGCGTCTGGTGCCGAGTCGTCCGTCCGAGCGCGAGGAGGTGTGCACTGCTCGGACCCGATGATCGCCTGCTGGCGTCATGCCAGTCGGTGGCTGGCCCACCAGACGCTGATGGCGACGAGTGCGAGGGTGAGTGCGAGGAAGATGCTTGCTTCGATGCCTTGGAACGTCCAGAAGCGGCTTGCTGGCTGGTAGATGGCGTATTGAAGAACGTGGTGGTGGTGCAGGCAACTGCTGATGGCCTGGAGTCTTCGGGGGTCGGTTTGGGTGACGTTGCAGGCGTGGATGACTTGTCGGCCGGCCCCGGGTGGGCCGCCGAAGGAGAGGCCGCTGCTAGTGGTGTAGCCGTTGGCTTCGCCGGGCGGTGCGGTGGTGCCGACGGGCCAGGTTCTTGTGAGTGGGTGGAGGTAGTGTTGGTAGCGAACCCAGCCCTCGATTCCCAGGCGCAGCGCGAGGAAGCTGACGATGGCGATCGCGACCGCGGGCAGCGTTCGGCGAAGGATCGTGCCGACGGCAAGGACGACGCTGGCGGCGAAGAGGGTGTAGGCGATGGGGACGATGCCCTCGAAGTCGAAGGCGCTGGTGTCGAAGCGGCCGCTGAGGGCGTCGAAGGGGCCGCGCCACCAGGTCATGACGAGGGTGAATGCGACTGCCGCGAGGACCGCGAGGGTGCCGGCGAGGGTGAGGCGAGTGGTGAGCCAGCGGCGGCTGGTGATTGTCTGCGTCCAGGCCAGCCGGTGCGTGCCCTGCTCGAAGTCGAGGACGATGGGCGCGGCGACCAGGATGCCGATCAAGAGCGGGACCATGTTGAACCAGCTGGTCAGGTTGACGAGGCTGGCGTAGTGGATCGTGAAGTGGGTGACGCTGTCGCCGCAGGAGCTCGGCTGCGGCCGGCCGAGGCCACAGGCGGCCAGATGTGCATGGTTGTAGAAGGCGTCGATATGCCTGCCGGTGAGGATGAGCAGCGCCGCCAGGGCGGCGAGGACGCCGGCGCCGAGGAGCGCCTCCAGGCGTTGCTGTCGCCAACTGAGCCAGATCATGACGCGACCTCCAATCGCCGTTTCGCGGGTCCGGGGTCGGACGCCGGGCGGCCGAGGTAGCCAAGGACGATCTCCTCCAGCGAGGTGTTCTCGACCAGCCAGGCCGGGTCAGAAACAGGTTCGGCGCCTGCGACCAGGAGCGTCGATTGCCGATCGGAGTCGCGCTGCTGGACGATGGTCTGCCCGGCCGCGACACGATCAGCGCTTTCCCGTGGCCCGGTCAGCAAGCGGTGATTTGTGACGATCCCGTCGATGTCGCCGGCGAGCTGGACGCGAGAAGCAGACAGGATCACGAGGTAGTCACACACTCGTTCCAGGTCGGCCAGGATGTGGGAGGAGAGCAGGACGCTGAGTCCGTCCTCGGCGACGGCATCCATCAGCGCCTGCAAAAACTCCCGCCGAGCCAGGGGATCCAGCGAGGCAACCGGCTCATCCAACACCAACAGCTCCGGCCGCTTCGCAAGGGCAAGGACAAGCGCGACCTGGGCCTGCTGTCCGCCGGAGAGCTTGCCCACTCGCTGCTCTAACCCGATTCCCAGTCGATCGAGTCGACCACGCGCGATCTGCTCGTCCCAGCGCGGGTTCAGCTTGCGCCCGACTCGCAACATCTCGGCGACAGTAAAGCCCCGATAAAGCGGGTGGTCCTGGGCGACGAAGCCGACCCGTGCCAACACCATCAGCGGCTGCTCATGCGGTGACCAGCCGAACACCTCCACCCGCCCGCGCGTCGGACCCAGGATTCCGGTCGCCAGGTGCAGGAGCGTCGTTTTGCCGGCGCCGTTCGGCCCGACCAGCGCCGCCACCTGCCCCTGGGGGATCGCAAGCGAGCAGTCCCGGAGCGCCCACGTCGAGCCGTAGCGCTTGCCGAGTTCGGTGGTTTCAAGGGCGAGGCTCATGCGACCTCCTCCGATCGAAAGGAGCGACGGGTGGTTTCAAAAAGCGCGACGATGCTCTCCTCGTCGAGGCCGGCCGCGACCGCCGCCGAAAACCACCGCTCCAGGCTGCGGCGAAGCGCGGCGTGGCTTTTCAGCGATTCGTCGGCCAGCGTCTTGGTGACGAACGTCCCCTGCCCCGGCCGACCAGCGACCAGCCCCTCATACTCCAACTCCCGGTACGCCTTGAGCACGGTGTTCGGGTTGATCGCCAACTGCCCGACCGCGTCCCGCACCGTCGGCAACTGATCACCGACCTCCAGCCAACCCAACCGCAGCGCCTGCCGCACCTGCTGCACCAGCTGCTGATACGGCGGCACCCCTGAATGCCCCTCGATCCGGAACAAGATAGTCGATTGATCTATGGACATAGGACAATAATACG
>DASUHT010000084.1:0-9707 GCA_036273335.1 Gaiellales bacterium
GCTGCAGGCTGCCCGGCGCCTGCTCGGCGACGGCCTGCTGACCAGCGAAGGCGCCGAGCACCGACGCCGGCGGCGACTGATCCAGCCCGTCTTCCACTCCGCCCTGATCGAGCGCTATGGCTCGGCGATGGTCGACGCCGCTGAACGGTCGTCCGGCCGTCTGGAGGCCGGCGCGGTCGTGGACGCAAACTCCGAGATGACCCGGCTGGCGCTGGAGATCGTCGGCCGCACCATCTTCGACGCCGACGTCGAAGCGGACGCGCCGGAGATCGGCCGGGTGCTGCAGGCGGGCATGCGCGTGTTTCACCGCTTCCTGCTTCCCGGCGGCGAGCTCATGTGGCGGCTGCCGCTGCCGGCGACGCGGCGGTTCTTCGCCGCCCGCACGGCCTTCGACGACGCCGTCTTCGAGCTCATCCGCGATCGCCGCGAGCCGCGGCCCGAACCGGATTTGATCGACCACCTGCTGGCACTGCATACGGAGGACGGCACGCGTGCGCTGACCGACGCCGAGATCCGCGATGAGGCGGTGACCCTGCTACTGGCCGGGCACGAGACGACCGCCCAGGCGCTCACCTGGACGTGGCACCTGCTGGCGACGAACCCCGCCGCATCGGTACGGCTGGCGGACGAGCTCGAGTCCGTGCTCGGGGATCGTCGGCCCGAGGTCGCCGACGTCCCCCGCCTTCCCTACACGACCGCCGTCTTCCGCGAATCGCTGCGCATCTACCCGCCGGTCTGGGCGCTCGCCCGGATCGCCACGCGGCCGGTCGATCTGGACGGGCTGATCCTGGCGCAGGGACGGACGGTGGTCATGAGCCAGTGGGTCGTCCACCGCGATCCGGCGAGCTTCGACCGGCCACAGGCGTTCCGCCCGGAGCGCTGGCTGGACGGCTTTCAGCCGGCACCCGGCACCTACTTCCCGTTCGGCGCCGGGTCGCGCATCTGCATCGGGGAGCGGTTCGCAATGCTCGAGGGAACGCTCGTCCTGGCGGCGCTCGCCCGCCGCTGGCGGCTGGTGCCACACGATCCGGCACCCCGCATCGACCCCCGTTTCACGCTGCGACCGCATGGGGGCCTGCCGGCCACCGTGCGCCCAGCGCCGGCAGGATAGGCGGCGCCGGCGGCGAAACGTTGGCCGGGCTGTTGCGTGCGACGAAAGGAGGTGTCTCTTGTCCACGACAACCTATGACCGGCCGGACCGGTTGACCGGATGGTCGACGTTTGCAGCCGTCTGGCTGCTGATCGCCGGCCTCTTCAACGTCGTCGACGGGTTGACCGCGATCCACCGTTCGAACCAGTTCGCCAGCCAGTTGTTGCTGTTCTCCCACGCCAACTTCTGGGGGTGGGTGATCCTGATCGTCGGGATCCTGCAGGTGGTGGCGGGATTCATGGTGTTCAGCCGCAATCCCAGCGGGAACGTGATCGGCGTCTCGGTCGCCACGTTCTCCATGTTCATCTGGTTCTTCCTGCTCTTCGTCGCGCCGGTCGGCGCACTGCTCGCCGTCGTCGTGAACGGCCTCGTGATCTACGGCCTCACGGTCGGCAGCGAGGGCTGAACGTGCACGGGTCTGGCGGACGCGGCCGACGGCCGTGAGTCCGCCAGACCCGGCTCAGCTCGGCCGTTCCCCCCGAGATCCTTGAACCGCGCCGGGCCGCGGCGATATCATCGGCGCGCCGAGCCCGCAGGTGGCGACGGGAAGGGGGCTCGTTGTGCGGAGTCGAGGCATCCCCGGGCAGGGGCCGGCTTCAGGGTCAGCGGCACGAGGCCGCATCCGTCAAGGGCACGGAGGCGGCGCCCGCGCGGGCCGCGTAGCGACCACGCTGATCGCCGGCCTCGTGGCCTGCCTGGCGGCGGGCGGCTCGCCGGCCGCCGGGGCGGCGCCGGCGCCGTTCAACCCGGACCTCTCGATGGCGTTCATCTCCCAGGCGCACCTGACACCCGCCCGGCCGACCCAGCTCGAGTCGATCACCTACGACAACCAGGGCGGCGGCCAGTTCGTGAACGTCGGCGACACCTCGTCGGGCATCCGCTACAACGCGCTCGCATTCGATACCGACGACGACTTTCTCTACGCCATCGTCAAGGAGGTGATCACGACGCCGACGAGCCCGGCCGGCCTCGCCGCCGGCGACCTGATCCGGATCGGCCGGGGAGCAGTGATTGCCCGGGTCGCCCACGTCACCGGGAATCCCGACCTGAACACCGCGGCCGGCGCCAACGCGGGCGCCTACGACCCGGCGGCGCACCGCTACCTGGTCTGGCGGGACAACCTGGGCGGCCCGAGCCCGCGGTTCACAAACCTCTTCGCGGTCGACACCAGCACCGGCGCCTCCACCTCGGTCTGCCCGCTGCAGACCCGCTCGAACGCCCAGGACTTCACCTACCAGGACGGCTTCCTGTGGGGGATGGCCCGCTCTGGCAACACCGCCCGGCTGGTGCGCGTCACGCCCACGCCCAGCGGCGGCACCTGTCCGGTCGCCACCTTCCCCGTTCCCGGCGTCACCCTGAACGCAAACGACGGCGAGCAGTTCGGGGCGGCCTGGACGCTCGCCGACGGCGATCTGGTGTTCTCCAACAACGATTCGGGGCGGCTGATCCAGCTCACCGCCTCCGCCGGCGGATCAGTCAGCAACGTGATCCTGCGGAGCGGCCCGGCCAACCAGTCAAACGACGGCGCCTCGATCCTCGGCAGCCCCGTCGATCTGGCGGTCACCAAGACCCCCGACTCGTTCGGTCAGGTGAACGGTGTGGCCACATGGACGATCGAGGTCACGAACCACGGGCCCTCCCCGGCCAGCAACTGGACGATGACCGACAGCCTGCCCGCCGGCATGACGTTCCGCGCCGCGACGATCGGCGGCGTCGACGCGAACTGCTCCGGCACGACCACCGTCACCTGCCTCGTCGGCACGCTGGCCGTCGGCGGCACGACCACGATGTCGCTGTCCGCGACCGCCGGGTCACCGTCCGTCGACTGCGTCACGAACTCCGTCAGCGTCGAGCCCGACTCCCAGCTCGACACCGACCCGGCCGACAACACGAGCACCGCCGGCCCGATGTGCAGGCCGGGGCTGGTGCTGACCAAGACGCACACCGACCCGGCGAGCAACCCGGTCACCTACACGGTGACGGCCACCAACTCCGGCCGCGGCCCGCTGAGCGCGGCGGTCGTCGACGACGACCTGAGCGACGTCCTCGATGACGCCGCCTTCGTCAGCGGCTCAACCACCTGCACGGGTCACGGCGGCGCGACGACCACCGCCTGCGTGTTCGACACGACCGGGCCCGGTGCGCCACTCGTGCACTGGGCGGGATCTCTGCCCCCCGGGGCCGCCGTCGACATCACCTATCAGGTCACCCTGACCGGCGGCGGGAACGACCTGGTCCGGAACATCGCCTACGAGCCGGGCGACCCGGCCAACCCGGTGCCGCCCACCCGGTGCAGGCCGAACGGTCGGGGCACGGACACCGGCCTGCCCTGCGCCGAAACCGAGTTCCCCCTCCTGGCCGAGGTCACCGTGCGCAAGTCGGCGGCGCCGGCATCGGGCACCGAGGTCGCCGCCGGCGACGCCATCACCTACACCCTGACGTTCCAGAACACCGGCCTTGGCCGGGCCGCGATCGACTACACCGACGACGGCGGCAACGTCCTGGACGACGCGACCGTCACCGCGCAACCATCTGCCAGCGACCCGTCCTGGGTTGTCGGCACGCTCACCCCGGGCACGGCCTTCCGGATGCGAGGCGATCTGCCGGCGCTGACCACGGTCACGGTGAGCTACACCGTCCAGGTGCTGCCGCCGGCGTCGCGGGCGAATGGGTTGCTGGTCAACTACCTGACGCCGACCGGGCAGGCACCACCGGTCGAGTGCCTGCCCGCGGACCACCTGTGCACGACGCACCCGACCGCCCACGCCCCGGACATCGTCGCCACCAAGCGGGCGGCGCCCGGCTCGGGTGCGACGGTCACTGCCGGCGGCACGATCACCTACACGCTGGCCTTCCGGAACCTCGGCCTCGGCCCGGGCCGGGTGGACTACGTCGACCACGCCGCCGGCGTCCTCGATGACGCCGAGGTCGTCTCGCAACCGTCCGCCTCAGACCCAAGCTGGGCGGTCGGCCGGCTGGCACCCGGGAGGAGCTTTGTGATCAGCGGCGCCCTCACCGCCGGCGGGACGGCGACGGTGACCTATCGCGTCCGGGTTCTGCCGCTGAATCAGCGCGGTGACAGCCACCTCCTGAACTTCCTCGACCCGGCGGGCACCACCCCGCCCTCCCGCTGCACCCATGGCGATCCTCTGTGCACCTCTCACCCGATCGCCAACACGCCGCCGCCGGCGCCGCCCGGCCCGGTCACTCCGCCGCCGGGACCGTTTCCGGTCGGCGGCGTCCAGACCGGGCGCGGCCTCCCACCGGCCACTGACGCCGGCCCTCCCGCGGCGGCCGTCGTGGCGATGGCGGGAGCCCTCCTGGCGCTCCTGGCCGGTCGCCGCCGGCGCGGGCTGCTGCTGGCCGTCGGCCTGACGCTCGTCGTGCTCGGCTCCCTGCCGGCCTGGCTATGGCGACGCAGACTGCGTTGGCACATGCTGACGCTCGCGGCGGTGGGCGTGGCGGCCTGCACAGCCACGGTCGCCTCGATCGCGTCCGAACCCGCTCTGCGGACGGCGACGGCGGCGCCAGAGGCGGCGCAGCCGGCGTGGCCAAACGCCGTTCCCTTGGCCACCTCGGGAATGCGCATCCGGGTGCCGTCGATCGGCGTCGATGCGACGGTTCTCAGCCTCGGCCTCAACTCCGACGGCACCCTCCAGGTGCCCACCGACGCGGCCGACGCCGGCTGGTGGAGCGGCGGCGCAGCGCCGGGCCGGCGCGGCCCAGCGGTGATCGTCGGCCACGTGAACTGGAACGGCCGTTCGGGCGTGTTTGCGAGCCTCGGAAAGCTGCGGCGGGGGGCAGCGATCCTGGTCAGCCACCCCAGTGGGACGACCGACCGCTTTCTGATCACCCGGACGGCGATCTACCCGAAGACCGCGTTCCCCACCCAGCTCGTCTATGGCCCGCAGGCCGCCCCGGTGCTGCGGCTGATCACGTGCACCGGGCGGTTCGACGCCGCCACCGGTCACTATGCAGACAACCTGGTCGTGTTCGCTCGCCTGGCACCGGACATGCGTCCAGATCAAGCGACCGATCTTGCTGCAGGTCGTGCGTGATTGATGTAGGGTCGCGGATTGGCCGCTCGGGGTACAGGGCGGGCATAACCTGTCGTCTTGTGGAGGGGGATACATGAAACGATGGACCTTCGGCCTGGTGGCCGGCCTTGCCGCGCTGCTCGGGTCGAGTGCGACGATCGCCGCCGGGGGAGCGGCGGTGGCGGGCGCCACGGTGGCACCGGTCCCGCTGCTTCGGATGATGTCGCACCGGGCATTCGTGACGCCGCCG
Organism: Gaiellales bacterium; assembly: GCA_036273335.1. Classification (GTDB taxonomy): domain Bacteria; phylum Actinomycetota; class Thermoleophilia; order Gaiellales; family JAICJC01; genus DASUHT01. The sequence goes on from DASUHT010000084.1 coordinate 5,438, forward strand.
ACGACGGCGGACTGCGAGCAGCAGATCGGGATCGCCTGCTACTCGCCGGCCCAGTTCCAGCGGGCGTACAACCTGCACCCGCTGTACAAGAAGGGCCTCACCGGCAAGGGTCAGACGATCGTCATCGTCGACTCGTTCGGCTACGCGAACATCCGGCACGAGCTGCGGGTGTTCGACCGGTCGTTCCACCTGCCCGCACCGCCCAGCTTCCGGATAATCCATCCGGTGGGCCCGATCCCGCCCTTCAATCCGACGAAGCGGCCACAAATGGTCGGCTGGGCGCAGGAGACCTCGCTGGACGTCGAGTACTCGCACGCGATCGCGCCGGGTGCCAACATCCTGCTGGTCGAGACTCCGGTAGCCGAGACGCTGGGCGTCGAGGGCTTCCCGCAGATCGTGCGGGCGGAGAACTTCGTCGTCAACCACCACCTGGGAAACGTGATCTCCCAGAGCTTCGGCGCGCCGGAGGCGGGATTCCCGAGCGCGGGCTCGATCCTGGGACTGCGAAGCGCGTACAAGAACGCGGCACGGCACGGCGTCAGCGTGCTGGCCGGATCGGGTGACGCCGGCGCCAGCGGCGCCAAGACGCTCGATCCCAGCGGGTTCGCGCTCACGTTCTTCCTGCACCGGGCACCCAGCTGGCCGCCCACCGATCCGCTGGTGACCGCGGTCGGCGGAACGCAGCTGCACCTGGATGCCAACGGCAACCGCACCGCGCCGGACAACGTCTGGAACGACACGGCGCTCTTCGGTTCGCCGGCTGCCACCGGCGGTGGCCTGTCCACCGTCTTCCCGCGGCCCTTCTACCAGGGCAGCGTGGCCGGCACCGTGCATCAGCGCCGGGGCATCCCGGACATCTCGATGAGCGCGGCCGTCGACGGCGCGGCGCTCGTGTTCCTCGACAAGGGCGCCGCGCAGGGGCCCGCCGGCTTCTACCTGATCGGCGGCACCAGCGAGTCCTCGCCGGAGTTCGCGGGCATCGTCGCCATCGCCGACCAGTGGGCCGGCCACGGCCTGGGTCTCCTGAACCCGGCGCTCTACCGGATGGCGGCGGCCGGCAGGCCCGGCATCGTCGACGTCACCGCCGGAAACAACACGGTGACCTTCCCGCAGGGCGGCAGCACGCACACCGTCCCGGGCTTCAACGCCGGCACCGGCTACGACCTGGCAAGCGGCGTCGGCACCATCAACGCTGCGAGGTTCGTGCCCGAGCTGGTCCGGGCTTCGCACCACTAGCGGCACTCGACTGCCTCCGGGGAGGTTCGCCTCCCCGGAGGCAGTAGACTCCGCCGATGGACGAGACGAGGCGCATGGGCCAGCCTCCGCCCCAGCAGCCCCCGCCGCAGCAGCAGGGAAGCGGCGACGGCTGGACGACCGCCCGGCTGGCGCTGCTCGGTGCCGCCATCTTGGTGGCGCTGCTGGTCGGGCTGCTGATCGGCAACATGACCGGCGGCGGGTCGAGCAACGGCGGCACAACGGTCATCTCCAAGGGAAACAACCACACCGAGACCCTGTCGGTCACGAGCACCGTGACGTCGCCGCCGACCACCGTCACCAGCACCGAGACGGAAACCGAGACGACGACCGCGACCAGCTAGGTCGGGTCGGGACCGGCCGGAGCCGCCGCGCGCACGTGCGCGGAGGCATCCAGCCGCTCCGCGCCGAGGGCGCGCAGCAGGTCGATCGCGATCGCGCGCACCTGGGCGACGATCAGCCCCACGGCCAGTGTCTGCGACTGACCGAGGGAAGCATTGGCCAGGCGGGCGGCGCCGAGCGCCCGCTCGATGACCTCGCTGTCGGTGTCCCGGGGCTCATGGCCGGCCATGGCCTCGACGGCGGCTGCCAGCTCGCGGACGGCGCCGGCCAGGCCGGCCGGTGGCGCCTCGCCCGCCTCCACCAGGCTCCTGGCGCCGCGTGCCAGTACCCCCACATCCCGGGTGGCGTTGTCGATGTGGCGGGAGGCCGCCTCGTAGCGATCGACCGAGATCCGCGACGACCAGTGGGCCGGCGCGAGCAGGGTCGTCTCGCGGCCCTGCCTGAGCATCTTCTCGAACTGGGTGCCCAAGCTGCCGGCGCCGTTGGCGCGGACGATCGCGGCCGTAGCGACGTCTGGGTCGTGCTGGTCGAGCGCCCGGGCGACGTCCTCGAGAGCGCCAGCGACCTCGCGCAGCAGGGACTCGACCTCGTCCCGGATCGGGATCACGGGATTCCGCGGCGCCACGATGAGGACGACCAGGCCGACCAGACCGCCGATCAGCGCGTCGGTGAAGCGGGTGAACGCCTGGTTGGACGCGGGCAGCGCCGCGACGAGCACCGCCGTGGCCGCCGCCTGCGAGGCCAGCACACGGCCGGCTCCGAGCAGGATCGCGGCGCTCACCGCGAGCAGAACGACGATCCCGATCTGTACCGCGCCGGAGCCGATCGCCTGGATGATCAGGTCGGCGACGCCGATCCCGACCGCGATTCCCACCACCATCTCCACCGCCCGCCGGCTCCGCTCGCCGGGGACGATGCTGAGCACGATGGTCGAGGCCACCGGCGCGAAGAACGTCGTGGTGTGGCCGAGCAGGTCATAGGCGATCAGCCAGGAGATGCTGGCGGCGATCGCCATCTGAAGCACCTGGAACCAGAGCCCGCGGAGGACGAGCGCCCGCGTCCTCAGGTGCCGCGACAGCCTCTTTCGCACTTCCACAGCCCGGGAAAGGGTACAAGAGGCCGGATAGCATCCGGCGCCGTGTGGCTGAAGAACGAGAGCGACTATCCCGACGCCGAGGTGCGGCGGCTGGTCGAGTTCGCCGTGCGGGACGTCGACATGCGAGACGTCTTCGTGCGCCTGCGCAACATCCGCGACACGCGCCGGCGCGGGCCGTACCGCGGGCGCGCCTATCGCGGCGTGCCCCAGCTCTCGTCAGCGCCTGCCGCTGCCGCCTATCTGGTCACGCTGCACCTGGGCCCGCCGAGCGTCTTTCCGCTGCCGCCGCACCGGCCGACCAAGCGGAGCCCGGAGCTCGAGATCGCAACCTGGCAGGAGGCGCTCGTCGCGCTCGCCGCCCACGAAGCCGCGCACGTCGAGCAGTACCGGCGGCAGCTGCCGGTGAGCGAGGTGGCGTGCAACGTGCATGCGGCGCGGGTGCTCGCCGCGTTTCGCGACGAGCATCCGCGCCAGCAGTCACTGGTGCTGTGACACGGCGAACACCTACGAACCGAGGTCGGCGGCTCGTCGTGCGCGCTCGAACCCGGCAGACGGGCGGTAGTCCCGGCCGGCGGCGGCATCGTCGCGCGCCTGCTCGCGGAACTCCTCGATGCAACGGATGCAGAGCACCTGCTCAGCCGCGATCATGGCCGCCGCCTCCTCGCGATCGACCGGCCACCAGCGGTGCCGCCACGGCGGCCAGCCGGTCAGCCGTTGCCACTCCTCGTCGCCGACGTTGTTCTCGTCGACGCAGGTCAGCCGGCGACACACCACACACGGCGCCCAGAGTGTCCCCACCATCACGCCGACATCCCCGAGCACCAGTGTCGGAACCGGCTCGCCAAGGTCGACGGGCAGCACGCGATTCACGCCGCGAGAATAGCCCGCGCCTAACTCTGCGGGAGCTTCTTCGCGCCACGCTTCGTGACGGGGTTCGACGGGGGCGGGACGACTGGGCCGATGTCGCCGTCCGGCGCCTCGTCGAGGTCGACGATCACCGGGGCGTGATCGCTCGGCCCCTTGCCCTTCCGCGCCTGACGATCCACCCACGCCGCCTGCACGCGCTCGGCGACGGGCTCGCCGGCCAGGATCAGGTCGATGCGCATGCCCAGATCCTGGTGGAACATGCCCGCCCGGTAGTCCCAGTAGGTGAACACTCGTTCGCTCGGCCAGTGCTCCCGCACGACGTCGTGGAGCCCCACCGCCTGCAGTGCCGCCAGCGCCTCGCGTTCCGGCGGCGTGACGTGGGTCTGGCCGATGTAGGCGTCCGGGTCGAACACGTCCGCGTCCGTCGGGGCGATGTTCATGTCGCCGCAGACGACGGTCGCGTCGGGCCCGGCAGCGACCACGTCGCGGAGCGCGCCCAGCCACGCGAGCTTGTATCGGTAGTGGTCGGAGTCCGGCTCACGCCCGTTTGGCACGTACACCGAGTGGACGCGAACGCCGTCGCAGGTGGCCGCAACCGCACGGGCCTCCGGATGCGGGAAACCCGGCGCGTCGGCTAGTCCGGTCACAACGTTGTCCAGGCCGACCCGGGAGAGGATCGCGACGCCGTTCCAGGCAGCCTCGCCGTGCACC
>DASUHT010000085.1:0-28188 GCA_036273335.1 Gaiellales bacterium
CCCCCGCTTCGTGAGCGGGGGTGCGACTGCCTGTCTTGAGTCGCGCTCGCGCTAGTGGTGCGTCAGCGTGATCTGCGTCCCATTGCGGACCATGCCCGGCGGCGGCGGGTTGAACGTGTACTGCGAGAAGTGCGTCCCGAAGCCGTTGAACTGTGAGCCGATCGTCTCACTCGGCGCGCAGCAGGACTGGTTATCCGGCTGGCCGTAGTGCATCACGATGGTCTGGGACCCCTGGTTGAACACGACCTGCGCCAGCACCAGGTAGGACTCGGTGCTGAATGCGTGTCCCTGCCAGGAGATGATGAACTTCTTGTGCGGAGCAGTCCCCGACCTGTGCGTGTAGACCCCCTCACGGAACGGGTGACTGGTGTCCGGCGGGTTGAAGAACAGGTCATCCCAGAAGACCGCCAGCGTCGGATCGGTGAACGTCGTCGTCGGAAGCGACTGGTTGGTGAACGCCCCCGTCCCCGACCCCGGCGGACCGAACTGGAGGTTGCCGTTCGCGCTTACCTGGATCTGCGAGTACGAATGCCCGTAGAAGGTGACCGCAAACGGCATCCGCTTGTTGTGCAGGCACGTGGTGCAGATGCTGATGACCGAGTCATCGGTGACCGACGACTTGTCGATAATAAGCCCGCTCGACTGGAGCAGGAACGGCTTCCCCTGTGCCACGCTGACCGAGTAATTCCCCGGCACCGCGGCCTGAGCTGACGCTGCACCGATCACTCCGACCGCCAGCGCCGAAGCAAGCGCCAGCATCAATCTCACTCGTCTCATGGGGCTCTCCTCCCCTCGATTGACGATGCAGGCATGGACATATGCCTCGCGCAACCCGGTGTTCAGCGCCCTGATTCGACTAGCCACCTCCCCCCGTCGAAGAGTGTGAGCGCGCTGAGAGGCCGAAAACACTCGGCCCAAGCCCTGATGCCCGTGGCGGGAGTTTGTCACAATCCGCTCGTGCCTGCAAGGAGGACGCCATCGCGGTAAGGGAGACCTGAAAAGGTTTGGCTGTCCCCCAGCAGGCCCTCGCGCTGGCGGATGATCTTCGCGCAGTTGCCGGCCAGAATCGACGTCGTGGGAGCCGCACGAGGCGCCGTTGGTTGCCAGGCTGGCGGAGCCTCGCGTCGATTTCGAGGAGGGCAAGCGAGCGGCGTGGCGCCACCAACAGGCATCCATCCTCGTGGCCGCCCGCGGGGTGTGCCTAGCCCTTCCCGGCGGGCGGCCCGCTACGACGGCGGGGAGTAGAGTGGCCCTGAGACCGGAGGTGGCTCGTGGGATTGGAGGACAAGGTTCAAGCGAGCGTGCAGAAGGCCGGCGAGACAAGAGCCATGCGGGCCCAAGAACGCTCCGAGGCGCAGGAAGCCGAAGCCGTTGCTCGTGCGGAAGCCTTCGCACGGAGCATGACGCACGCGGCGGGACTCCCGAAATGGGAGTAGCAAGTGAAACGCATCGGTGAGGATAAGCAGAAGGGCTGGCTTGGCAGCCAGAGGATGGAGTCGATCCTGAACGGTGAAGGCGCGGAGGGCTGGGAACTGGTCGCTATCAGCGAGGAGCGCGCAACCTTCAAGCGACTTCGCCCGTAGGGGCTGCGCAAAGAGCTCGCCGCGGACGGTGTCCTCTTCGCGGCCGGCCGACCCGCCTGGCGATCTCACGCGCGGCGCCCCATGTCCGACCGCCGCGGGACACTTCGCCGCTCACTGGCCTTGGCTTGGTGGGTTCCGCGAGGCCGGCCAATATGCGGCCGACGCCCGGCGCCCCATCCTACGGGCGTGGCGCTCGGCGGAGTCGCATTTTCGGCGTCTGTTCCGGCGCCGCGGGCGTGATGTCACCATCAACGTCGGCGTAGCGCAGGCGACCGCGGTTGCGGTTCGGCCTGGGGTCATTCGCGGTGTCCCCGATGGGACTCTCGCTGAGCAGGTCGGGGCGCGCTGGTCGGCCATGACCGTGAAGCCCAGATCCGCCTCAACGCGCTCGAGCAAACCGGAGCTGACGAAGCGGCCACGCGTGAGCGGGAGAACGCCGAGCTGCGTACCCACCTGGAACGGCACGCCGTCGAGGCGGCTGAGGCCGCTGTCGACCGGGGTCAGGGGCGACGGGCGCTGGGGATGGTGTTCATCGCGGTTGGTGCTGTCTTTGGCACGATCGGGAACATGATCCCGTCCTGACCGGCCTTCGCATTGCAACCCTATTGCGACCCAGCCACGCGCCGACCCGCGATATCGAGCGGTGCCACAAGGTGAACCAGCCACTAGGAAACGCCTGCAAAACGGGGTTATTCGCCGTTATGCGGTGATCCGCGGTGAAGTGGTATACGTGTCTTGCACGCAGGAGGTCGCCGGTTCGACCCCGGTCCGCTCCACTGCCCGAACGGCGGGCATACGCAAACGCTCGAGGAGGTACCCCGATGAAGCTCAGCGCCCGAAACCGCCTGTCCGGAACCGTTGTCTCGATCAACCGCGGTGAGGCGATCGCCAACGTCGCTCTGGATGTGGGCGGCCAGCGCATCGTGGCGTCGATCACCGTGGAGGCGGTGGACGAGTTGGGACTGCGCGAGGGGACCAGTGCCACCGCGGTCATCAAGGCCTCGGATGTGATGGTGGCCGTCGAGTAGCCGGTGGCGCGGGGGAGAGCCGGCCCGGTCAAGGGGGGCTCGCCGGGTCGGCTCTCCGCGCGCCGCTTCTCGTCCGTCGGGGTCACAACCGGGCAGACAACGAGAAGCCGTCGGGCACGTCTGGATCCCCACCGTGCCACGGTGGGGAGAATACTCCCCGCGGCCGACCGCCGGCAACCGCGGCGTCGTCTACGCTGGCACCCGATGATCGTTGTCACGGGAGCATCCGGGCAGGTCGGGCGCCTGGTCGCGACCGAGCTGGCCGGCCGGGCCGGGGATCTGCGCCTCGTCGTGCGCGATCCCGCCCGCGCGCCCGACGTGCCGGGGGCGGAGGTGGTGGCCGCCGACTACGGCGACCCGGAGTCGCTGGCCCGCGCACTGCACCCGGGCGACCGCGTGTTCATGGTCTCCATCCACGACGGCCCCGAGCGCCGGCTGCCGCTCCACCGCGGCCTGGTCGAGGCGGCCGCCGAGCGGCGGGTGGCGCAGGTCGTGTACATGTCGTTCGTGAATGCGGGGCTCGAGGCCACCTTCCTGGACGGCCGGTCGGACGGCGAGACCGAGAGGATGCTGGCCGCCGCCGGCGTCCCCTTCACGGCGATCCGCAACTCCATGTACGCCGACGAGATTCCCGGCTGGTTCGACCCGGAGGGGGTGATCCGGGTGCCGGGTGGGGAGGGCCGCATGAGCTTCTCGTACCGGCCCGAGCTGGCCCGGGCGATCGCCGTCGCGCTGACGACGCCGGGCCGCGAGGGCCGCGTGTACGACGTGACGACGCCGCAATCGGTCAGCATGTGGGAGCTGGCGCGGATCGCGACCGCGGTCACGGGCGACGTCTACCGCTACCAGCCGTACGACGAGGTGCACTGGCTCGACCGCTGGCGATCCCGCGGCCGGCCGGACTGGGCGATCGAGGCCGGCCTGACCTCCTACGCCGCGCTGCGCGAGGGGGAGTTCGACGTCGTCGGCGATGGCTACCAGGTGCTCACCGGGGCCGAGCCGCTGACGGTTGCCGAGCTGATCTCGGGGATGGCGGACCAGATGCCTCTGGCGGGCAGGCGCTGACGCGCGGCGACGCCGCCACCCGGGGGAAGGTGGCGGCGCCGGTGCCGCGGGACTGATCGCGTGGGCTGCTAGCCGACGAGTCGGGAGCTGCCGGCGCTCAGGTCGGCGGAGATCTGCTGGAAGATGTTCAGCAGGTTCGCCGGGTTCGGGTCGGGGTAGTAGTTGCCGGGCGATGCGATGTTCTGCATCGCCGTCTGCGGCGTCATCAGCGGCGACTCGTTGACATTGTTCCAGGCCAGGCAGTTGGGGCCGCCGCTCTGATCGCCGTAGAGGATCGTGTAGACGAGGACGCCCTGGCTCTTGTAGGACGTGGCGTCGTTCACCGCCGTGTGGCAGGGCTGTGTGCAGTGCGGGTCGGCAGTGCCCTTGGAGCAGTTCTGCCCGGTGTTGGCGGCGCCGTCCGAGAGCAGGACGATCACCGGCTGGACGTTCGGCCGGCCGTCCTTCTGGAGCTCCGCGTAGGCGGCCTCGAGGGCGTTCGAGTAGTCGGTCGTGCCGCCGGGCTGGAGGCAGTTGACGTCGCTGACGAGCGGCGAGCCGATGATCAGGTTGCCCTGCATGTCCATGTAGTTGTTGGACCGGGGGAAGACGGTGTAGGTCGGGTTCGCCGCCTGGTAATTCGAGTTCTGGGCGGCCCGGCAGACGTCGGTGGTGCCGGCGACGTCCGGCGGCAGAAGCGTCATCCCGACGTTGTCCAGGGTCGGGTCGAGGGTGGTCAGGAATCCCTGCAGGAGGCCCTGCTTGAGGTTCTCCATCTTGTTCTGGCCATCCGTCGAGCCGCCCATCTCGGCCATCGAGCCGGTGCGGTCGACCACGAGCATGATGTCCAGCGGGACGCCACCGCAGGGCGAGCAGGCCGTCGAGTGGACGGTGATGCCGATCGTGTGGATGCCGATCAGGCCCAGGAAGTACGTCGGCACGTGGGCGGTCTCGTCGACCTTGATCGTGTTCGCATAGGAGCACTTGAACTGCGTCTGGGTGACGCAGCTGGCGGCCACGTTCTCGGTCACGGAGGACGGCGGAACGCCGGTGATCGGGTTCTTTCCAGACGGCTCCGACCCGAAGGCGCGTGCCTCGGCGAGGGCGTTCGCGGGCAGCGGCGGGAAGGTGAGCGTGAGCTGGCCGGCGCCGGCGGTGGCGCTGGCGTCGGCCGACGCCTGAAGCGCGTTCTGCACTCGGTAAGCGTTGCCGATGTCGATGACCAGTCCACAGAACAGGAGCAGCACCACCATGAAGAGCACGATCAGGGGCAGCGTCTGGCCTGACTCGGACTGAGGATCGGTGACCTTGGTGGGACGCCAGGTCTGCAGGTTTTTCCGGTCGCTGCCGAAGCGCGCAGGCGGCGGTCGGGGCGGCCGGTATCCTTGCGCCGCATGTTCGGCAGCCGCCGAGACGTCGATCGCGCGCCGGCCCTGGTCGCCGCCGCGGCGATGCTGGCGGCGGCCGTCTGCGCGGCGGTGTACTGGCTGGGACCGCCGGGAGTCGACCAGCCGGCGCACGTCTACCAGCTCTGGTCGTATCAGCAGGACGGCTTCGCCTGGTGGGACAACCTGTGGTACTCCGGGCGTTACCAGTTCGTCACCTACAGCGCGCTCTACTACCCGCTGGCTGCCATCCTCGGGATCGGTGTGACGGCGGTGGCCTCGTCGGCGGTCCTGGGCGCGGCGGCCACCGCGTTCCTGTGCGACGCGTACGGCCGCCGAGCCCGCGGGCCGGCCCTGCTGCTGGCGCTGACGGCGCCGCTGGGCATCACCATCAGCGGCGCCTACCCGGTCCTCTGCGGCGCGGCGGCGATGACGGTCGCCCTGCTCTGCGTGCTCCGCGGCTGGCGGCTCGCATTCGCCGTCTCGATCGTCGTCTGCCTGGGCATGAGCCCGCTCGCGCTCGCCCTGCTGGCGACCGTGCTGGCGGGCGCCGCCGCCGGTATCGGCGTCCGCCGCTGCCTGCGCGCCCGGCGCTTCGAGGCGGTCGCGCTGGCGCTCGTGCTCCTGGTCGGAGCGGCCGTCCAGCTCGCCTTCTCGACCGGCGCCCAGTATCCCTACAGCGGGCGCGACCTGGCGGAGCAGGTCGCGTTTTCGGCGGCCGGGATCTGGGTCTGCGGGTCGCGCCCCGAGTCGCGACCGCTGCGCGGGATATTCGCCGCCCTGCTCGTCCTCAACGTCGCCGCCTTCCTGCTGTCCGGCGCACTCGGCTCGAATGCCGGCAGGCTGTTCGTCGACGCCGGCACCGCGCTGCTCTGGCTGGCCGCAGTCGCCGCCCGCCGTCGCTCGCGGGCGGTGGCCGCAGTGCTGGTGGCGTGTTTCGCCGCCCAGGCCTTCCCGCACGCCCGCGATCTCGCGGGGTCGTGGTCGAACCCGGCCGCCGGCGCCGCCTACTGGGCGCCGGCGATCTCCTTCCTGCACGCCCGCGGCGACCGCCAGCACCGGGTTGAGGTGGTCGCCTCCTGGGGCCACTGGGAGGCCGACTACCTGCCCCGGGCGGGGATCCCGATCGCCCGCGGCTGGTTCCGGCAAGACGACTTCCCGCAGAACGCGGTGCTCTACCAGAGCCCGCTGACCGCCGCCGAGTACGACGCCTGGCTGCGCTCGGTCGGGGTGCGCTATGTCGTCCTCCCGGACGCGCCGCTCGACTACAGCGCCAAGGCCGAGGCGGCACTCATCCGCTCCGGCCGTTCCGGCCTGCGGCCGCTGGGCGGAACGGGCCACCTGCGCTTCTACGAGTTGCCGCGGGCAGCCCCGATCGTCACCGGGCCCGGCCGCCCCCGCCTGCTCAGCCTGGCCGGCGGGCGGGTAGCGTTCAGCGCACCGGCCGCCGGCCGCTACCTGCTGCGGGTTCGCTACTCGCGCTACTGGTCTGGCGCGGCAGTCGCCCGCGCCGCTCACGACATGACCGAGGTCACGGTGACCCGCCCGGGGACGGTGCGGCTGGCGGTCTCGCCGTTCGGGTAACGCTCCCTCTTCGGCGGCCGCTCGGCAGGTCCTGCGGCGAGCCGGTAGACTCCCAGGTCCGCGTTTGGCAAGGGACGGAATGTCGAGCACCGTGGAACATACGGCCAGTTGTGCGCTGTGCCGGCGGCATCTGCTCGTGGGCGAGCCGGCGCGCCTGTACCAGGACCCGGGGTCGAAGCGCTTCTACAAGGTGTGCCCGCTCTGCTACGAGCGGGCCGATCGCCGTGGCTGGCGCGCAGACGGGCGCCCCATCGTCGCCGTTCACGCCAATCCCCCGTCCGATCACCTCCTGCGTGAGCGCGAGTCGCTGATCGACCGCCTGCGCGGACAGCTGCAGTCGGTCGAGCTCGACCTCGACCAGGTGCGAAGCGCACTGGCCAAGGGCGAGCATCAGGCAAGTGAGCTGCGCGCTGTCAAGCGGGAGCTGAAGGAGATCACCTCCGAGCTTCGCCGCCGCGAGCGGGAGCTGAAGGCGCTGGCAACCGAGAAGCGGCGCAGCGACGAGCGCGCCGTTCAGGCCGAGGCGGCGCACAATGCCGAGATCGCGCGTCACCACGCGGTGGCTGCCCAGCTCGACGAGCAGGCTGCTCAGACCGGCCGCCTCTCGGCCAGGATCTCCCAGCTCGAGCAGGAGCTGGCGGCCGAGCGCGAGCGCTACGGCGAGCTCTTCGAGGCGCGCCGGCGCGAGTCCGACGCTCGCCATGTGCGCCTGCTGGCGCTGGAGGCGTTCAACCGCTCGGAGCACATCGACCGGATCGTCGCCATCAGCCGCAGCCTCGGCGAGCCGGTCGTGCACGTCTCGCTGGGCGGGATCGACCTGCCGCGCCCGGTGCTGGTCACGGTCGCCTGGGACATCTCCTGGTACGAGTACGTGGTACGAGTCGATCTGCTGGAGCGCTCGGTTGTCGTCGAGGAATCGCGCCGTGGCGACGATCCCCGCGACCTGCCGGGCACGCGGCTGCAGCCCAACGCCGTCCTGCGTTCGGACCGCGTGGTGCTGACGATGCAGGCCTACGGGGTGGGCGCCGCCTCCGCCTAGGTGGTTGATCGCGGCCGGTACAGGGCGTCGACCGCGTCGGCGCGGACGGCGCGGGCGGTCGCGATCCGCTCCTCGGCGATCAGGTCGGCGGCCCGGTGCGGCGCCACGCCGTCGGCCCGCGCCCGATCGAAGACCGCGTCCAGGTTGCTCTCGATCCGTTCCACGCTGCGCTGGGCCTGCTCGGCGTCGTACGACCCATCCAGTTCCTCGCCGATGTTGATCACCCCGCCGGCGTTGATCACGTAGTCCGGCGCGTAGACGATCCCCCGCCGCTGCAACTCGTCGCCCATGGCGTCGTCCAGGAGCTGGTTGTTCGCCGCGCCGGCCACGATCCGGCAGCGCAGCTCGCCGACCGTGCCCGGGTTGATGGCCGCCCCCAGCGCGCACGGCGCGAAGACGTCGCAGTCGGTGGTGTGGATCGTCTCCGCCTGGCCGATCTCGGCGCCCAGCGCCCGCAGGGGGTCGGTGCGGTCGGCGTAGATGTCGGCGACCGTCACCGCGGCGCCTGCCTCGAGCAGATGACCGACCACGGCGGCGCCCACGTGGCCGGCGCCCTGGACCGCCACCCGGATCGCGTCGAAGCCGTCCAGCCCCGCCTCGCGCAGGCAGCTGCGCATGCCGCAGAAAACTCCCCACGCGGTCATCGGCGACGGGTCGCCGGAGCCGCCGGCAGCAACCGGCAGCCCGCTCATGTAGCGCGTCTCGCGGGCCACGATCTCGGCGTCGGCGATCGAGGTGCCGACATCCTCGGCGGCGACATAGCGGCCGCCCAGTGAGTCGATGAAGCGGCCCAGGGCGCGGAACATGAGCTCGCTCTTCTCGGTCCGCGGGTCGCCCAGGACGACGGTCTTGCCGCCGCCCAGCGGCAGCCCGGCGACCGAGTTCTTGTAGGTCATCCCCCGCGACAGGCGCAGCACATCGGTCAGCGCCGCCTCGTCTGACGCGTAGGTCCACATCCGGATCCCGCCCAGGGCAGGCCCCAGTGTGGTGTCGTGAACGGCGATGATCGCCCGCAGGCCCGCCTCGGGTTCGTGACACACCACCACCTGCTCGTGCTCGCCGAAGAGGTGCACGAGCGCCGAGTATACGAAGTCGCGATCGTGCCCGGGGTCAGGCGACGAGCAGCGCCAGCAGCGCCTTCTGGGAGTGCAGCCGGTTCTCGGCCTCGTCCCAGACGGCCGAGTGCGCCCCATAGAGGACGTCCTCGGCGATTTCCTCCCCGGGATGGGCGGGCAGGCAGTGGAGGACGACGTGGTCCGGGTCCGCGGCAGCGGCCAGCTTCGCGTCGACCCGGAACCGCTCCAGATCGCGCAGGCGCCGCTCCCGCTCCTCCTCCTGGCCCATGCTCGCCCAGACGTCGGTGACCAGGGCGTGCGCACCGGCGGCCGCCTCGGCCGGGTCGTCCGCCACGGCGATATCGCCGCCGATCGCCGCCAGCTCCTCGGCCGACGGCCGGTATCCGTCCGGGGATGCGATCACCACGGTCATGCCGAGCATCGTGGCGGCGGTCGTCAGTGACCGGCAGACGTTGTTGTCGCCGTCGCCGAACCAGGCCAGCCGCTTGCCCGCGAGCGGTCCCAGGCGCTCGCGCAGCGTCTGCAGGTCGGCCAGCGCCTGGCAGGGATGGTGACGTTCGGTAAGCGCGTTCACGACCGGGATGTCGGCCGCCTCGGCCAGCTCGACCACGCGCTCGTGCGGGCCCGTGCGAAAGACGATGGCATCGACATACCGCGAGAGGACGCGGCCCGTGTCGGCCAGCGACTCCCCTCGCCCGAGCTGCGTCTGGGCTGCCGTCAGCGGCACCGCCGAGCCGCCCAGCTGGTGCATTCCCACCTCGAACGAGACCCGAGTGCGCGTCGACGCGCGTTCGAAGATCATCGCCAGCGACCGTTCGGGCAGGAGGCGGTGTGGCCGCCGCTCGTGCTGCATCGCCTTCAGCCGATCGGCCAGATCCAGCAGGCGGCCGAGTTCGTCCGCCGTCAGGTCGTCGACCTGCAGGTAGTCACGGCCGCGAAGAGGGGATGTCGTCTCCATCCGGCCACTCTATCGGTGGCCTGGCGCCGACCCGCCGGGTACGCCATATCCCCAATTTGCGCCATAGCGGTCTGACCGCAGATGCCCAATTGTGAGATGCGGCGCAACCCCCAGATTCCGCCTCTGCGCCACTACCCCCCGCAAGGAGCCTCGCTGTGATGACCCCTGCCTCGCGCGATCGCGCTTTCCCCCGTTTGCCCCGCCTCCTTCTTCCGCTGTGCGCGGCCGTCCTGGCCTGCGCGATCGGCGCGGCCCCCGCCATGGCGCGGCCGCTGTTCCCGAGTGCCACCCTCCCGTTGTCAGTCAAGATCACCAGCCGGCCGCCCGCCTACAGCCATTCCTCGTCGGCGCACTTCGCCTGGAAGGCCGTCTCGGCCACAAGCGTCGCCTGCCGCCTGAACGGGCACCCCTACGCGCCCTGCAAGTCCGGGCACACCTACCGTAACCTGCGCGCCGGCCTCCACACCTTCCGCGTCCGGGTCAAGCGACACGGCAAGATCCGCGTCGCCATCGCCCGCTGGACGATCGACCTGACCCGGCCGACCGTCCCCACCGTCAACGGCGGCTCGAGCTCATGGGTGACCGGCAGCGTCGGCCTCTCTGCGTCCGGCTCGACCGACGTCGGTAGCGGCCTCGCCGGCTACCAGCACCGGGTGTCCAAGAACGGCGCCTTGTGGACGGCTCCGGCCGCCGGCGCCAGCACCACGATCGCCGCCTCCGGGTCCTACCAGGTCGAGTTCCGTGCCCGCGACCGGGCCGGCAACGTGTCGCCCTGGTCTGCTCCTGCCGCGGCGCTGGTCGACAACTCCGCTCCCAGCGCGCCCGCCCTCAGCGGCGCCGGCGCCGGCTGGCAGTCGGTCGCCCAGGAGGACGTCTCGGCCGCCGGCTCCGGCGATGCCCAGTCGGGCGTCGCCTTCTACCAGTTCCGAACGTCCACCGACGCCGGCACCACCTGGTCGTCGTGGGCTCCCGGGACCGACGTGGCGGTCACCGACGAGGGCCAGACGCTGGTGCAGTTCGAGGCCGTCGACGGGGTCGGCAACGTCAGCCCCGTCTCACAGGCCCAGGTCGCGATCGACCGCACCGCCCCCAGTGTGCCGGCCGTGACCGGCGGCTCCAACGCCTGGCAGAGCGGCGCCTCAGTGAACGTCTCGGCGTCCGGCTCCACGGACGGCGTCAGCGGCGTCACCGACTATCAGTACGAGACCTCCACCGACGGCGGCGCCACCTGGTCGCAGCCGGCGAACGGCGCCTCGGCGCCGATCAGCGCCGAGGGCACGACCGAGGTGCAGTTCCGCGCCGTCGATGCCGCCGGCAACACGTCGGACTGGTCGCCCGTCGACGACCAGAGCACCGTCATGCTCGACCACACGGCGCCGTCGGTGCCGTCGGTCGGCGGCGGCTCGAGCTCGTGGTCGACGGCGGCCTCGGAGACACTCAGCGCCGCCGGCTCCGCCGATGCCCTGTCCGGCCTCGCCGGCTACCAGTACCAGACCTCCACCGACGGTGGCGTCACCTGGTCGGGGCCGCTCTCCGGCAGCTCGCTGATGGTCAGCGACGAGGGCCAGACGCTGGTGCAGTTCCGCGCGGTCGACGCCGCCGGGAACGTGTCGGCGTGGTCGGCCATCGTCGCCGGCAGCACCGTCAAGCTGGATCGCACAGCTCCCACGGTGGACGCCAGCGGCGGTTCCTCCAGCTGGGTTTCGGCCGCGTCGGTGACGATCTCCGTCTCCGCCAGCGACGCCGCCTCCGGCATCGACGGAACGACCTACCAGTACCGCACCTCGATCAACAACGGCAGCACCTGGTCGGCCCCGGCGGCTGGGGGCGCGGTCACGGTCTCGACCGCCGGCACCACGCTCGTCCAGTTCCAGGTGGCCGATCAGGCCGGCAACCTCAGTGGCTGGCAGCCGGCAGTCGGCACCGCCGGCGCGACCGTCAAGCTCGATGCTGTCGCGCCGACAATGCCGACCACCGTCACCGGCGGCTCGACCACGTGGTCGACGGCGGCGTCGAAGACGATCACCGCCTCCGGCTCAATCGACGCCCAGTCGGGCCTGGCCGGCTATCAGTACGAGACCTCGTTCAACAACGGGGCCTGGTCGGCTCCGCGGAACGGCAACTCGGTTGTCATCTCGGCCGAGGGCACCACCAGGGTGCAGTTCCGCAGCGTCGACAACGCCGGCAACGTCTCTGTCTGGACGATCGCCGGCAGCTCGGCCACCGGCCGGCTTGACCGCACGCCCCCGACCCTGCCGACCGTGACCGGCGGATCGACGAAGTGCACGTCGAAGCAGATCGTGATCAAGGCCAGCTCCACGGACGCGGTCTCGGGCGTCGCCGGCTACCACTACCGCACGTCCACCAACGGCGGCACGACGTGGTCGACGCCGGCCAACGGCTCGAGCGTGAGGTTCCGCACCAAGGGCACCTGGATCGTGCAGTTCCAGGCATACGACGCGGCCGGGAATACCACCGCCTGGGCGCCGGCCACCGCCGGCCCGGCCAACACGGCCTGTCACTCCTGAGCAAGGCTGCCGGCCGGGCCTCCGCGGCCCGGCCGGCGACCCCCGGGAGCGGTCGAACATGAAATACTCATCTCGTGGTCGCGGCCTGCCTGCTCGGGGGGCCGCGTCGGCATTCGGCCAGCCGTTCCTCCCGTGTGTGTCCCCTGACGCCGACGGTCAAGCTGACCGTAGGCGGTCGACGAGGCGGGCAACGCGACCGCCTGGGCGCCGGCGAGGGCGGGCGCGGCGAACACTGCCTGCCACACCTAGATCATCGACCTACTCGATGCGGGTGCGCGGGCGGACGGCCCGCATCCCGTGGCGGAGGAACCGCACCGCCAGGATTGCCGCCCCCACGAGCGCGGTCGCAGTGCCTACTGCCAGGAACGCGAGGCCGAGCGCCACCGCCTGCGACACGGGCACGTCGTCGCGCAGGAAGTAGACGAAGACCGCCTCGCGGACGCCGATCCCGTTCAGCGACACCGGCAGCGCCAGGGCGGCGAAGACGACCGGCGCGGTGACCAGGATCAGCGACGGGCTGATGTCCATCCCCAGCGCCCGCACCAGCATCCAGATGATCCCGATCCGCACCAGCTGCACCGCCATGGCCAGTGCAAACACGACCACCAGCGTCAGCCGGTGCTCGCGGTAGGAGTGGAGGGCGTCGTAGAACCGCTGCCCGGCCGCCAGCCGGCGGCCGTCCACGCGCGGCTCCAGGCGTCGGGCGACGACCCCGCGAAGGCGGCTCGAGAAGAGGAGCGCGAGGACAGCGGCGGCGGCGATCCCGAAGGTCGCCTCGGCGACCAGCACCTCCGGACGGTGCGCCGCCTGGCCCCCGGCGGCGAGCGCCACGACGGCCAGGGCGACGAGTGAGACGACGCCCAGCAGGCGGTCGATGAGGACGGACGCGACCGCCTCCGGCCCGTCGCCGCTGCGCCGGCCCAGCTCGACCGCACGGATGGCATCGCCCCCGATGGCGGTGGGCAGGAACTGGCTCGCCAGGAGCGCCACGAAGTAGGTGCGGGTGAGCCAGGCGAGCGGGGCGTCGAGGTGCTTGGCCAGGAGCAGCAGCCGCCATCGCCAGGCCATCAGCACGACTGTCCCGATGCTTACCGCGATCGCGCCGACCAGCCAGGCGACGCTGATGTCGGCCAGCACGTGGATCACCTGGTCGAGGCCGGCGGCGCGCAGGAGCAGCGCCAGGAGCGCGATCGAGAACGCCGTCTCCAGCGCGACCCGCAGGCGCGGGCTCACGAGCCGGCAAAGACGCCGTGCACCTTGAGCAACGCGGCGATCACGTCGTCGACGTCCGCCGTCGAGTGGGCCGCCGCCAGGGGCAGCGACAGCACCTGCCGGCCGGCCAGCTCGGTCACCGGCAGCGACGTGGCGGGGAGGTTCTCGCGAAACCAGGTCAGCCCGTGCACCGGCAGGAAGTGCAGACCGGTGGAGATGTTCTCGGCCAGCAGTGCCTCGGCGTAGCGGTCGCGGCCGGCGCCGGCCAGCGACTCGTCGACGCGGACGATGTAGAGGTGGTGGGAGTGACGGCCGCCTGCCGGGCGGGCGATCGGGTCGATCCCGCGAAGTGGCGCCAGCGCGGCGTCGTAGCGCGCGGTGAGCTCGGCACGACGCTCCCACTGCTCCTCCAGCCGGTCGAGCTTGGGCAGCGCGGCCGCCGCGTGCAGGTCGTTCAGGCTGGCCTTGTAGCCGGGTTCCTCGACGTCGTAGTGGCCGAGCGTCCGCAGCTCGCGGCGGAGCCACGGCTCGCGGGTGATGCCCTGGCTGCGGAGCAGACGCAGCCGCCGCTCGGCGTCACCCAACGCGGTTGTGATCAGGCCGCCCTCGCCTCCGGCCAGGCTCTTGGTGGCGTACAGGGAGAAGCAGGTGAAATCGCCGATCGCGCCCACCTTGCGGTCGCCGGCCACCGTCTCCACGGCATGGGCCGCGTCCTCCACGATGGCCAGCTCGTGCCGGCGGGCGATGCGCTCGATCGCGTCCATGTCGCAGGCGGCGCCCGCCAGGTGCACGGGGACGACGGCCCGGGTGCGCTCGCCGATCGCCGCCGCGAACGCGTCCGGGTCGAGGTTCAGGGTGCCCGGGTCGACGTCGGCGAAGACCGGCCGGGCGCCGGTGTGCAGGATCGCGTTGGCCGTGGCGGGCCATGTGAACGAGCTCGTGATCACCTCGTCGCCGGGGCCGACGCCGGCGGCCAGCAGCGCCAGGTGCAGGGCGTCGGTGCATGAGGCGGTGGCGATCGCATGGGGCGCCCCGACGTATTCGGCGAACCGCTGCTCCAGTTCGGCCACCCGAGGTCCGACGGTCAGCCAGCCGGAGCGCAGGGTGGCGACGACCGAGTCGATCTCCTCCTCACCGATCACCGGCGGCGAGAAGTCGAGCATGGCGTCGCGGACGGGCGGGGCGCCGTCGATCGCCAGCGTGTGGGTGGGCAGGCTGCTCATCTCGTATCGATTCGCACCTTCGCGACCAGTCTTCTCACCGACTGCAAGGCTTCCTCCCGGGTGGGCGCGGCGCACAGCACGTATCCCGCGCGGTCGGTCGCGATCGCGAGCTCGCCGTACACGTGTCCGGGGGCATGATAGAAGCGGACGCCGGGCGGCCCGTCGGTCAGCGCCAGCGTGCCGACCGGCGCCTGCAGGAATTCGACGGCTCCGGCAGACCTTGGGTGCGGCTGCAGTGCTGCCTCGGCGACCGGCCGCCCGAGCGCCGCCTCAACCGCGCTTCGGGCCAGATCGACGCCGGTCGTGAGGCGGATCAGCTCCGAATCGTGCCCGCCGCCCAGGCGGGCTGCCACCTCCATCACTTGCGGGCCGTGTCTGGTGACGACCACTTGCACGTACGTGGGCCCCGCCGGGATCCCCAGCGCCGCCACGGCGGCGGTGGCGGCCACCGCGGCGCCGTCCGGGTCGGCCGCCGGATAGATGTGGCGACGGGCCACGCCGTAGGCGGACGGGAAGTGCTCGCGGTCGGTGATGCCGGCGATGTGGTGGGTGCCCCCCAGGCAGAACCCGTTCACCGTCACCTCGCGGCCCGCGGCGAACCGCTCCAGGATCGCCCGGCCGCTGCGCGAGCCTGCCCGCGCCCGCCCGACGGCGGCCGCCAGGCCGTCCGGCGAGTCGACCACCGTCATCGCCCGCTGCCCCTGCCGGTCGGCCGCCTTGACCACGCAGGGGTAGCCGGGAGGCTGTTCGGTCGACCAGTCCGGCTGCGGCACCCCGGCTGCGCTGAACGCCCGGCGCTGGGCGATCTTGTCGGTCGCCGCACGGGCGACGGCGGGGGTCAGCGGATGCGGCAGGCCGAGCTTCGCCGCCACCTCGGCGGCCACCCGCACCGGCCAGTCGGTGCCGGGCGCGATCAGTCCGTCGGCGCCGGCCGCGGCCGCCACCCGGAGCACCCCGGCAGCGTCCTCACTGGAGACCGTGGCGTCGCCGAGCCCGGGCTCCGAGTCGCAGACCACCGTGCGCACGCCCAGCGCGTGGGCTGCGTCGATCGCGTGCTGCTGCGCCGGGCCGCCGCCGAGGACGACCAGGGTCGGCCGCGCCCCGGTCACACGGCCTGAGGTTGGCGCTCCCGCGCGAGCACGTCCTGCCACCAGTCGGGCGAGTCGCGATACCAGGCGACCGTCCGCTCCAGGCCCTCCTGGAACGGGATCCGCGACCTCCAGCCGAGCAGTTCGGCGGCGCGGTCGGTGGAGCCGATGTGACGGTCGACCTGGCCCGGACGGTCGGCCACGTGCTGCTTCAGCGACTCTGGCTTGCCGAGGATCTCGAGCACCGCGTCGGCGATGTACTCGACGCCCTCGTCGATCCCCGTGGCGACGTTGATCACCTGGCCGACGATCCGTTCCAGCGGCGCCTCGCAGGCGGCGGTGATCGCCTCTGCCGTGTCCCACACGTGCAGCCAGTCCCGGGACGCGATCCCGTCCCCGTGGATGGTCAGCGGCTGGTCGGTGAGGGCCTGGATGATGAAGCGCGGGATGACCTTCTCGGGATGCTGGTAGGGGCCGTAGTTGTTGAAGGGGCGGATGATCGTGACCGGCAGCTCGTAGGTGCACCAGTAGGCGTAGGCGAGGCGGTCACCGCCGGCCTTGGTTGCGGCGTACGGGGAGCGCGGGTTGAGCGGGTGCTCCTCGTGCATGGGCTCGGACTCGGCCGTGCCGTAGACCTCGGACGAGGAGATCAGCACGAAGCGCTCCACCGGGTGCTCGCGCATTGCATCCAGCAGCACCTGGGTGCCCTCGACGTTGGTGGTGACGAACTCGGCCGCGCCCTCCTCGATCGACTTCGAGACATGCGACTCGGCGGCGGCGTTGACGATGACGTCGACGCCGTCCAGGGCCTGGCTCACGTCGACGATGTTGCGGATGTCTCCGCGGATGAAGCGCAGGCGCTCGTGCTCCATGACGTCGGCCAGGTTGGCCAGGTTCCCGGCGTAGGTCAGCGCATCCATCGTGACCACCTCGTGCTCCGTGTTACGGAGCAGGTGCCGGATCATGTTCGAGGAGATGAAGCCGGCGCCGCCGGTGACCAGAATGCGCTTCACGGACTACCCCAGTTCTCGATCGACGTAATACATGGGCCGGTGCTCGACGCCGCGCTGGATCCGCTGCAAGTACTCGCCCAGCACCGCCATCAGCAGGCCTTGCAGGCCGAGCACGAACAGCACAAGCCCGCCCAGCAGCAGCGGTCCCGGGAAGTTGCCGTGGCGGATCCAGTACACCAGGCCCCAGATCGCCACTCCGGTGGCGGTAAGGATACCGAGAATCCCCAGAACGGCCCCCACCCACTGCACCAGCTGAGCCCAGAATCCGGTCAGCACATGCAGCGTCAGGGTGGCCAGCTTGAAGAGGCCATAACGGCTGCGGTCGGCGCGGGCGCTGTGGGCGAGGTCGACCTCGACGACCCGGGCACCGGTCGTGCAGACCAGCGCCTTGGTGAACTTCTGGCGGCCGATGCGATCGAGGACCGGCGCGATGGCGTCCCAGCGGTAGGCGTTGAAGGCGCAGCCGAAGTCGGAGATGCGGGCACCGGTGAGCCGGGCCAGCAGCCGGTTGATCACGTGCGACGGCAGCCGGCGCAGGAAGAAGCCGTCTTTTCGCTCCACCCGCCGGCCGCTGGCCACGTCGGCGCCGCCGCGCACGGCCGCGACCAGCTTGGGGATGTCGGCGGGGTCGTTCTGGAGGTCGCCGTCCATTGTCACCACGATCGAGCCGCGGGCCCGCGAGATGCCGGCGTGCATGGCCGGATGCTGGCCGAAGTTGCGCTTGAAGCTGACCACCCGCACCCGCCGGTCGCCGGCGTGCAGGCGCTCGAGCGCGGCGAACGTGCCGTCGGTGGAGCCGTCGTCGACGAAGATCACCTCGGCGGCGAGGCCGGCGGTGTCGACGGCGGCGACGATCCCGTGGTACAGCCGCTCCACCGTAGCCTGCTCGTTCAGCAGGGGGATCACTATCGAGACGTCGACGACGTCCGCTTCGCGGGCCGCCGGTGCCACCGCCGGTTCTGTCGCCATCGTGACAAGGTTACCCGTATGCCCGGCGGGCCGGTCGCGGATAATGCCGCCCGTGTCAACCGCCCGTCTGCGCGCGTTCCTCGTGCGGCGCTGGCCGCCGCTGGTGGCCACGGTCTCGGTGCTCGCCTACGGGGTCGCCATCCTCGGCTTCGGGCTGGACTACCGGCCCCTCCAGTCCGACGAGGGAGTGACGCTGGGGGTGGCCACCGAGCCGTCGGCGACGGACGTCCTTCGAGAGGCGGTCGACGTCCGCCACGGACCGCCGTTGCACTATCTGCTGGTGCACTTCTCGCTGCTCTGGCGCGACGACATGCTCGGCCTGCGACTGCCGTCGGCGCTGCTCGGGATCCTGGCCGTCGCCCTCAGCTACCCGGCGGGCCGGGAGCTCCTGGGGCGGGCGGGCGGGGCCGCGGTGTCCGTGATCGTGGCCACGTCGCCGATCGTCATCCACCTGGGCCAGTTCGCCCGGGGATACACGGCGATGATCGCGGCCGCCTTCGCCAGCCTGTGGATCCTGCTGGTGCTCCTCCGCACGGGCCGGCTGTGGCTCGTTCCGGCCTGGGTGATCACTGCCTTCCTGCTCGTGGCGGCGCACCCCTTCGGCCTCTTCGCGCTGGCCTCGGAGCTGGTCATCCTGGTGGTGCTCGGGCTGGGCCCGCGGCTGCGCGGATGGCGCCGCCAGCGGCGGCCGCTGATCCTGTTCGGCGTGGCGATGCTGCTCGGCCTGGTCGCCTTCTTCGTCCTCCGCCACGTCTACGCGCCGCTCCAGCACAAGTACGGTGTCGGCCACGGCGGCGCGGTGATCGACCTCGCCTCGAGTGGATTCTGGGAGCGGCTGGGCGGCCACGTGGCCGGCACCAGCTTCACCGCCGTCCAGGCGACGTTGGGGGTGGCCGTCCTCGCCGGCCTGGTCGTGCTCGCCCGGGTCAACCGGCGGGCGGCGATCGTGGCCGGGATCTGGCTGGCGCTGCCGCTGGCGGCGCTCTCGCTGCTCACCGCGAACTCGGCCGACTTCGCACCCGAGCGGCACCTGAGCTTCATGCTCCCGGGCTACGCGGTCGCCCTGGCCGGGCTCGTCCTGGAGGTCGGGCGCCGACTGCCCGGCCGCTGGGCGGTCGCCGGCGTCATCGCCTGCACCCTCCTGATCGTCCCCGGCGCGGCTGCGGGAGTCAACGACCTGCGCGACTTCGACTCCAGCCTGCGCGAGGCGAGCCTCGAGCTGGCCTCGCGGTTTGGCCCCCACGACGTCCTGCTGACCACTTCCGGCGCCGCCAGCCGCGGTGAGGACCCCCGGCTCTACGAGGCGTACGCGATGCTCGCCGCCCCCGACTCGTCCCCGCTCGCCGCGTGGCCGCGGACCGACCGGCCGCGCGGGTGCACCCTGGTCGATCAGGTGCGCTCGCGGCGAAGCCCGCAGCGGGTGTGGTTCCTGGGCCGCGCCGACGAGCCGAACGAGCTGGCCGGCGCGCTGCGGGCGGCCGGGGCGTCGGTGGACGTCTTCGGATCGTTCGTCATCGCGTCCGTTCGCGTCGACATCCCGACCACCCAGCGCGCGCTCGGCAAGGGATACAAGCTGATGAGGGCTGCCGCCCACGCCCAGCGCGACGTGCCGGACTTCCGCCGGGTCGCCGGCACCTACCGGACGGCCCGTGCCCTCGAGCACGCCGGCGACTGCCCTTGAGCGTTACAGCGGGGTCCGACCCCGGGCTAACGCGGCCTTCGCCTCGGCCGCCAGCACGCCGAACTCGATCCCGTGGCCGGTGACCTGCTCGCACAGCTCGCCCGCGGGCAGGGCCTGGCCGAGGCGCCAGAGCTGGCGGAGGAGCCCGCCGGCGGCCGGCTCGGCAAACCAGCGATTGCCGAAGCGGCTGCGCAGGTGGTCGGTGATCTGCGCCTCGAGGGCCCACGCGCGCAGGTACCTGGTGCAGTAGAAGCCGCCGTCCACGTCCTCCAGGTAGTCCGTCGGCGAGTGGCGGATGCCGAGTGCCTCGTCAAGGGCATCCGTGTAGCGCCCCGGCAGCTGCTCCAGAGGCGTCCCCGAATGCAGCGCGACCTCGTATTCCAGCTTGGCCGCGTACCGGCGTACCAGATAGAGCTTGGCCAGCGCCCCAAAGCGCAGGTAGTCGTCGGCGTCGGTCAGGTCGAGGCGCGCGCTCAGCCAGTGGCGGTCGCCGATCAGGTGCTCGAGCAGGAACGCGAAACCCTCGGTCACCGCGTTGTCGCCGAGCACCCGCGCCTCCGCCGGCAGGTTGGCCTCGGTGTGTGCGTAGTGCTCGGTGTGGCCGGCTTCGTGGAAGAGCGCCCGATAGTCGTCCTGGCCGCCCTGGGGCAGGGTCACCAGCACCACCCGGCCGGGCACACGAATCGGCGCGCAGAACGCCCGCGGGTGCTTGTTCGGCCGCTCCTCGATGTCCAGCTGCACGTTGGCCTGGCGGTCGAGGTCGATCCCCAGGCCGGCGAGCGTCTGGCGAAGTGCGGGCAGCGACCGCTCCCGGGGGAACGAGATGTCGAACTCGGGTGCTCGCCAGAGCCGGGCGGTGTCGGCCGGCGTCGCATCGTCGAGACCGATCCCCAGGCGGGCATGTAGCGCCTCGTCCATCCGCGAGCGATAGAGCTCGTCGGTGTCGGCGAGGAACCGCCGGGTGTCCTCGCGCAGCCCCACCGGGTCGAAGCCAAAGCCCTCGTAGAGCTCGAGGACGCTGTCGGCCCCGCACTCCCTGGTCAGCTGCCGCTCGCGCAGCGTCGCCTCGGCCAGGATCGGGTTCAGGTGCTCGTCCGTGGCGGCGCAGCGGCGGGCATACAGATCGCGCCGGCGGCCGGCGTCGGCCTCGTTCATCAGGCGCGGCCGCACCGACCGGTAGGCGATCGGCTCGCCGTCGAAGTCGATCGTGAGGGCGGCCTGCGTGTTCGCCGCCTGCTCCGTGAGCTGCTTACACCCGTTCCCGATCAGCGCCTCGCAGGCGAAGCGGCGAAGCTCGCCGGGCGCCCGCGACTCGCCGAGCGCCCGCAGCTGCTCGAGGGTCGAGAGGTCCTGGTAGCGCTCGTAGATGGGGGCGATCTCGAGGGTCGGCTTGAGGCCTGCGGACTGGCGGTAGAACTCCTCCATCGTCTCCGCCGTCATGTCCTCCAGGCGGCGGCGGTAGGTCGGGACGTCGAGCGCCACGCCCCTACACTAGTTGGATGGCAACGGTGACCCGCGATCAGGAGCTGGAGCTGCGCATCGACTCGCTGGCCCACGGCGGCCGGGGAGTCGCGCGCCACGGCGAGCTGGTGGTGTTCGTCAGCCGCGGCTTGCCCGGCGACCGTGTCCGGGCCCGGGTCACCCGGTACAAGAAGCGCTACGCCGAGGCCCGCGTGGTCGAGCTGCTCGAGCCGGGGCCCGGCCGCGTCCAGCCGGTGTGCTCGCACTTCGGCGTCTGCGGCGGCTGCGCCTGGCAGGACCTGGACTATGCCGAGCAGCTTCGCTACAAGCAGGAGCAGGTCGAGGATGCGCTGCGCCGGCTGGGCCGCCTGGACGGGTTCTCGGTGCTCCCCATCGTGCCCGCCGCCGAGCGCTACGGATATCGCAACAAGCTCGAATACTCCTGGACGACGCGGGACGGGAGGCCGGCGCTCGGGTTCCACCGGGCGGGGCGCTGGGACCAGCTGCTCGCCGTCGACCACTGCCACATCGCATCCGACCGCTCGAACGAGGTGCGCCGTGGCTTCGAGCGGTGGGCCGCCGACGGCGGGCTGGAGGCCTACGACCAGCGTTCGGGCACCGGCTTCCTGCGCCATCTGGTCGTCCGTGAGGGAGTGCGAAGCGGCGAGCTGCTGGCCGTGCTGGTGACCGCCGAAGGCGCTCTGCCGGATGCCGAGGGCCTGGCCGCCGCCCTCCCGGAATCGGTCGTCGGGGTCGTTCATGCGGTGAACGACGGGGTCGCGGAGGTCACCCAGGGCCTGCCGGCGAGCCTCGTCTATGGGCGCGACTGGTACGAGGAGCGGATCGGCGGCCTGCGACTGAACGTCAGCGCAGGCGCGTTCATGCAGACGAACACGGTGATGAGCGAGCGGCTCTACGAGATCGCGATCGAGTTCGCCGAGCTCGCGGCCGACGACGTCGTCTGGGATCTCTACTGCGGCGCCGGGGCGCTCGGGCTGCTGGCAGCCCGGGCCGGAGCCGGCGGCGTCTACGGGATCGAGATCCACCCCGAATCGGTCGAGCGGGCCCGCGAGAACGCCCGCCTAAACGGGCTCTCGGTCGAATTCGTGGCCGGCGACGTCGCCCGAGCCGTGCGGCCGCTGCTGGAGCGGGCACCGGCGCCGACGGTCGCCCTGGTCGACCCCCCGCGGGCGGGGTTGACTCCGCGGGCGGTGCGCCGGGTCGTGGAGCTCGCTCCGCGCCGGCTGGTCTACGTGTCCTGCAACCCAACCACCCTCGCACCCAACTGCGCTCAGCTCGCCGAGTCGGGGTACCGCCTCGAGCGGGTGCAGCCGGTCGACATGTTCCCGCACACTCCGCACATCGAGTGCGTCGCGCTGCTCAGGCGCGAGCCCGAAGCGGCGGCCTGACCGCGTCGACCGTGATCGCCGGGAGGCCGGGATCCGGGACGGCGTCGGGGTGCAGCAGGTGGCCGAGCTGGGCCACTCCCTCGGCGATCCGGGGCGCCGGCCGAGAGTAGAACGCGTCCGCGTGCACCGCGACGACCGGGCAGCGGGGGTCGGGCACACCGGCGGCCTCTCGCGCGGCGCGCTCCGCCGAGTAGCCGCAGGGGGCGGCAACGACGAGCTCGGGCGCGGCGGCGGCAACGTCCTGCCAGGTCACCGGCACGGACGGCCTGCCCGCGCTGCCGAGCACCTCGGTCCCGCCCGCCGCCTCCACCATCTCCGGCACCCAGTGGCCGGCCGCGAACGGCGGGTCGAGCCACTCGGCGACGAAGACGCGCGGCCGCCGCCGACCGGCCACCGCCCGGCGAACGGCGGCGACCTGCTCGAGCATGTCCTCGGCGAGCGTGGCGCCGCGCTCGGCGACGCCGAGCCGGGCGGCCAGGATGCGCACGCTCTCGGCGACGCCGGCGATGTCATGCGGGTCGAGGGCGAGCACCTCCACGTCGAGCGCCTGGATTCGGCTGACCTCGTCGCTGGACACCGCGCACACCCGGCACAGATCCTGCGTGACGACGAGATCGGGCCGAAGCCGGCCGATCAGTTCCTCGTCCAGAGAGTAGAGCGACTGCCCGTCCAGCACCGCCTCGCGAACGGCACGGTCGATCGCGGCACCGGCCATCCGCGAGGTGTCGATGCGGGCCGCCGTGACGACCGGAAGCGCGGTCACCCACTCTGGGAACTGGCACTCGGCCGAGCGGCCGACCAGGCGATCGCCGCACCCGAGCTGGCAGATGATCTCCGTCGCGCTGGGAAGGAGTGAGCAAATGCGCTGGGGCACGTGAGGATTATCGTCGAGGCGTATGCCACGCCGCGAAGCGGCGTGAATACGCAAGGGCCCCAGCAGGCCGCCGGTCCCGGGTGCCAGGTCTGTAAGGAGCTGCCACGGCGGAGTACATTCGGCAACCGGTGTCACAGGCCTGGCTCCCCCCAGCCGCCACCGTCGAGTGCCGTCCAGCGTCGAGGCGAGAACCGTAGAGGCCGCGGTCAACCCAGCAAATGCAGGAGCTGGGGTGCGTTGGGCGAGCCGATGCCCGTGACCGGGTCCCATCCCGGTGCGGTGGCCAACGAGCTGTCGCGATCCAGCGTGCGCAGGTGGGTCTGGATCTCGCCCGACGGCAGGAGCTGGTTTCGGAGCACCGCCAGCGGGTTGGGCGGCGACTGGACGTCGTGGAACGCCGGCGTCCCGGCCAGCGCGTAGAGGGACGGGCTGATGAATCCGTGCGGCTGGCCGCTGCGCTGGTCGGCGAGCGCCATCAGCCCGGCGGTCAGCGGCGCTCCCAGGCTGGTGCCGCCGATCCAGGAGTCGATGATCCTCTGGCGCCCGTCCGGGTCGACGTAGGTCTGGCTGAAGACGACGCCGGTCTGGGGGTCGGCCACCATCGAGATGTCGGGCTCGGCGCGGTGCGGGCTGCCCTTCCAGCGGGCGTCCGCGGCGGGGACGACGGCCTTCTGCCAGTCCGGCTCGGCGAAGACGTGGCTGACGCCGCCGCCCGACCCGTACAGGAATTGCCCCGGCGCCTTCGGCGCCCAGCGGCTCCCATTCCAGTCCGTGGACGTCGTCCCCCAGCCGGTCTCGCCCTCGTACTGACCGTCCGGCCCGACGGCCAGGCTGGTGCCGCCGACCGATGTGACCCAGGGGTCGGAGTCCGGGAACCCAACCGACTTCGAGCCGACCACGTCGCTGTTGTCGCCGTCGTCGCCGGAGGCGAAGTAGATCCCGATGCCCTCCGCCGCGGCCTGCTGGAACACCCCGTTCAGCGCTCGGATCTCACCTCGCGAGGTCCACGCCTCGGGCAGCCCCCAGGAGTTCGAGATGATGTTTGCGACGTGCTGGTCGACGGCGTAGTTGATCGCCTGGTCGAGCCCACGGGAGTCGTTCGCCGCGCCGACGTAGACGATGTCCGCCCGCGGTGCCACCGCGTGTGTCCACTCGACGTCCAGCGCCTGCTCGATGTACCAGCTCTGGGCATCCGACGGATCGCGCCCGTAGCGCAGCGTGCCCGGCGCCACCAGCTGGCGATAGTTGTGGCCGTTCAGGCGCGGCAGGTGGAACTCGTTGCTGAAGTGATTCGCGTCCGTGCGGATGGTCGGCGAGAAGAACGTGCCGACGATGGCCACCTTCTGGCCGCGACCATCCAGGCCGTCCCGCTGCAGGTCGCTGATGCCGTAGGCGGCGTTGATCTGGGCCGGCTGGTAGCCGCAGATGATCCAGGGGAGCGCAGCTCCGGCCTGGAACGGGTTGGTGAACGCGGTCGAGGTGCGGGCGCTCCAGTACGGCGAGCAGGGGCCCACGGAGGTGCCCGAGGGGGGCGGCGGGGGCGCCGAGTAGTGGTCGGGGCGCGCCAGGTCGAGGGCGCTGTCGAGTCCGGTGACCGCCGTCACCTCGGGCGCCAGGTCGGCCGGGACCGTCGGCGCCCGGTCGGGTGCGCGCAGGGTGCTGCCGTCCACCGAGTACATCCGCTCGTCGACCTGGAACGCCTGCTCCACCTGGGTGGTCGTCCCGACGGCGGTGACGAACGCGCGGTTGCGCGGGACGTCGACGATGTCGAACCCGTGTCCGGTCAGCCACGACTCGACGGTGGAGACGTCGGCGCGGGTGGGCGAGAAGCTCTGGTGGAATTCGCCCGGCGTCAGCCAGCGGTGGTAGCTCGGGCTGGCCGGGTCGAAGAGGTCGCCCAGCGTCCGGTCGAGCAGCGGCTGGTCACGCCAGCCCAGCCAGACCGAGAACACCGTCGTCCCAGAAGGCGACGCGTTGCCGACCTCGTTGGCCGGAGTCGCCCAGGTCGGCACGTCCTGGACGCGCATCCGGGCCGCCGGCTGGAGGGTCTGCGGCGCCGCCGCGGCAGGCGTCGTCGAGACCGCCGTCACGCACGTGAGCAGCAGCACCGGCAACAGGCGGAGCACTCGCGGGGAACCCATCAATTGCAATATCGACAACCGGAATGGTCAGACCCCCCTCCCGTTTGGGGGAATCGCCGGTGGCCGGCCGCGGGCGCGGAAGAGGTCGGCGTTCGCGGCCAGGAAGGCCGCGGAGAGCAGGGGCAGCGCCGGCAGCGCCGTGTCCAGGCGGTCGGCCAGCACCACCGTCAGACCGAAGGAGGCGGTCATCGCCGCCCAGGTCGTCCACCTGCGCAGTCCCAGGCGCAGCGCGGCGGCCGTGAAGAGGGCGAAGAAGATGAGGTCGCTGACACCGATCTGGACGACCGCGTAGGTGCCGAGCACCCGCAGGTTCAGCGCCAGGTCGTCCAGCACGCCGGGGTGATTGTGGACGATCTCGTGCGTCGGGCCGGCGGCAACCGAGTAGATGTCCACGGCGGCGATCACGAGCGCGATGGTGATCGCCTCGGTGGCGTTTCGGAGCATTCCGGCGAGCACCAGGCCGACGCAGGTGGCGGCGATCAGCTTGGCGAGGGTGGCCGGGGTGGCCGGGTGGCCGAGGTGGATCAGGAGGAGTGCGGCCAGGAAGGCGGCCACGCCGACGACGAGCAGCCGCGGGCCGACGGTGTGCGCCGGGCCGCAGGCCTGGACGACGAGCGTCATCAGCGGGATGGTGACGCAGACGAGGTAGACGAGCTGGCCGGTGTGCCCGGGATCGGGGAGGTGCGGCGCCACCAGGTCGCCGGCGGTGAAGAGCACGAGCGCCGCCCCGAGGAAGGGGAGGTTGATCGGCTGTGAGGTCGCGCTCACGCGAGAGGCGGGGAGGGCGCTGCGGCCGCCGTCAGTAGGGCGGCAGGTTTTCGTACCAGCCGCCGAGTACCCGGAAGGCGTCCCAGAACGACTGCTTGGATGCCGAGTCGTTCAGCGACTCGTCGATGTCGGGGACCGTCAGCACCTCGATGGTCGGCGTCCACCGCTGAATCACGCCGGGCTCGGCGTCGGACGGCGCCGACAGCGGAAAGCGCACCGAGTTGAGGAACTCGCGGGCGTCCTCGCCCATCACCACGAGGATTCGCGGCTGGGTGATGTGGATCTCGCGTGTCAGCCATTCCCGTGCCTGGGTCAGATCCTCGTCGTCCGGCATGATCGCCGCCTTCAGGCAGTCGGTGCCATACACGTTGAGGGCGTCGACGCGGAGCCGCTGCAGGCTCCTGATGACCGCCTGGCCGGCCCGCCCGAAGAAGGCCACGCCCTCCTGCACCTCCGCCGGTTGGGGGGCGTACTTGAGCATCACGATGTCGGCCAGCGGATGGCCGGTGCCGATCACCGGCGCGCAGCCGTCGTGCCGCTCGGCGAGCGCCTCGGCGATCTCGTGGCCCAGCTGATTGATCTCCGCGATCGCCTTCGCCTGATACTTCTCGTAGATCTGATCGTCGGCCACGGTCACCCATCCCGTATTCGGCGGGGTCTACCGGCTCACCTGCTGCATCCATTTCAGGCTCTGCAGGTAGAGCAGGCTCTTCGGCCGGCGCTCGATCACATTGTGACGCATCGCCACCATGAACTCCTCGGGGCCGTCGAACGCCGGGATGCGGTTGAGCGCGGTGCCGATGCCCGGCAACACGTGGGCGTCCGAGCCCGCCGCCTGGACGAGGTTGTACTTGGTGGCGAAGCGCAGCGCGTCGGCGTTGAACGAGTCGAAGAGGAGCCGGGCGTTGTACACCTCGAAGACGTCGAGCTCGTCCAGTGACCGCAGCAGCGTCGCCGGATCGGGGATCGTGTGCATGCGGTCGAAGGGATGGGGCATGTAGACGAGTCCGCCCTGGTCGTGGATGGCGGCGATCGTCTCGGCCATCGACATGCCGCGTTCGATTCGCTCGCGCAGGAAGAGGCCTATCACCTCGCCCTGGGAGGTCTTCACCTCCTCGCCGACGATGACGGTGATCGGCCTGTCCATGGCCGCGGCGGCCAGCCCGCCCGAGACCTCGTTGTGGTCGGTGATGGCGATCGCGCCCAGGCCCTCGGCGATGCAGTGGTCGAGCAGCGCCTCGACGTCGGTCGCGCAGTCGTGCGAGTGGTTCGTGTGCATGTGCAGGTCGGCCAGGATCTCGGTTCGTGCCGGGGGCACGCGGCGGACCGGGCGGCGGCGGCCGGCGATCCGCCGGTACTCGTCCTCGAGCCGCCCGGCGACCGCCCCGAAGCGCCGCTCGGCGATCCCGGGGCGGGCCTGCTCGACCAGCTCCCGCCGCAGCTCCGCGTCTTCCAGCACCCGCGCGGCGGCCGCCGCAGCGAGCGCCGGCTGGTCCGGGCCGTAGCCCAGCGCGGGCTCCTCCGGCGTCCCCGGAGCGATCACCACGCAGCCGGCCGCCCGCGCCTCCCAGGCCAGATCGGGGTCGCCTTCCGGCGCCGCCACGAACACGGCCGCAGCGGCGAGCGCGTCCGCCCGGGCGGCGGCATCCCCGGGGCGCAGTGCGTGGACGCGACCGCGGGCTGCCGGCGGCAGGTAGGGGCGGATCGGCCGCACGCCGCGGCGGCGCCAGAGCAGGGTCAGGTCGAGGCCGGAGGTCGCGGCCACCAGCTTGACCAGGGCCCTGGTGACGGCCCGCCCCTCGGTGGTCCATTCGGCGACGATGCCCGTGGCGCCCGGCCGCGCCGCGAAGACGTCGGCGATCCCAGGTGGGATCATCAGGTAGTCGCCGGGGTAGATCTCGCCGGCGACCGCCGCCGCCTGCTCGGAGGTGGCCGACAGCG
Organism: Gaiellales bacterium; assembly: GCA_036273335.1. Classification (GTDB taxonomy): domain Bacteria; phylum Actinomycetota; class Thermoleophilia; order Gaiellales; family JAICJC01; genus DASUHT01. The sequence continues at coordinate 28,006 of DASUHT010000085.1, forward strand.
AGTCGATGTTGGCCGCCCGGCGCTCGCGGGTGGCGCTTCGCATCGGATACGGCAGGGCGTGCTCGATCCGGGAGTGGAAGGTGGCTGCGGTCAGGCCGGGGGAGTGCTTGAGCGCCGCCGCGGCGATGCCGGGGAGCAGCGGCTCGTGGGCGTGAACCACGTCGAACCCGCCCTCCCGCACCG
>DASUHT010000086.1:0-5648 GCA_036273335.1 Gaiellales bacterium
CCTGCTCGGCCTTGTCGGCGAAGTACTCGCCCTCGCCGCCGGAGTTCGTGACCGCGCCGATCCTGCGGCCGCGCGGCGGGGTGGCCCGTGAGAACACCTCCAGGTGCTCCAGCCAGTTGCCGAAGTCGTCGACCCGGATCGCGTTGTAGTACCGCAGCATCCCGGAGAACACCTCGTCGCTGCCGACCATCGCCCCGGTGTGCGTGAGCGCGGCCCTGGCGCCCATCTCCGACGTGCCCACCTTCAGCACGATCGCGACCTTGCCGGCCTCGGCCACCCGCTGCAGCGCCTGCTCGAACGCGGCCGGGCGCCGCACCGCCTCGAGGAACAGGCCGATCACGCGCGTGTCCGGGTCGTCGGCGAAGAAGGCCACCATGTCGGCCACGTCGGTGACGGTCTCGTTGCCTGCCGAGACGACGGTGCGGAAGCCGATGCGCGGGCCCAGCGACACCAGGATCTCGCCGATCGACCCCGAGTGGGCGATGGTCGCGACCGGCCCCGCCACGAACGTGGGATGCAGGCTGCCGATCCATGGCGACGGGTACCCCGGCGTGGCCACGCCCATGCAGTTGGGGCCGATCATCGCGATGCCGGCCTCGCGCACCCGGTCGCTGACGATGGCGCTCATGCGCGGCCCCTCGACCGGGCCGGCCTCGTTGCCCAGCCCGGGCGTGATGATCGCGCGCACGCCGGGCACCGAGAGGACGTCGTCGATGGCCGCCTCGATGCGGCCGTGCCCGACGCCCATCACGACCATCTCGGGCACCTCGGGGCAGTCCGCCATCGTCGGGTAGCAGACCACTCCGCAGGCCTCGGCCTTGGTCGGATTGATCCCGTAGAAGGGCACGCCGGGCACCGTCATGTTCTCGGCGATTCGCTGCGACGTGCGCTCCGAGATGCCGTAAATCGCAACCGACCGCGGCCGGAAGACTCCGTCCAGGTCGGTCCGTAGCAGGGGCGAGATGGTAGAGCTCATGCGGCCTTTGGCCCGGTCTGGGAGGTCTCTGCGGGCACCGCCGCAAGTCTACGCAATTCGTATTGACTGCGCTGGTTTCTACGAATATCGTAGTTCGTGACATGACTGACGATCTCGACCACCGCATCGTCGACTCGCTCGTCGAGGACGGCCGCAAGTCGTTCGTCAAGATCGCGGAGGAGCTGGACGTCTCCGAGGCGACCGTGCGCCAGCGCGTCGCCCGCCTGACCGCCGACGGCGTCATGCAGATCACCGCAGTCACCAACCCCCTGCTGATCGGCTACGACGCGGTGTGCATGCTGGGGCTGCGCGTCGACAAGGCCCAGCTGCAGGCCGCCGCCGACGCGCTGACCGGGCTGGACGAGGTCACCTACCTGATCGCCACCACCGGCCGCTTCGACTACCTGGCCGAGATCACCTGCCGCAACAACAAGCACCTGCTCGACTTCATGCACCGCCAGCTGCCGAAGGTGCCGGGGGTGCAGGACAGCGAGTCGTTCGGGTACCTGTCCGTGCTCAAGGAGAGCTACCGCGGCAGCGCGTGACCGGATGACCGGCTCCTCCACCACCTAGCGATCTCCCTGCTCGGTGAAGAAGCGGCCCGTCTCGCCTCCCGAGAAGAAGCGCGACGTGACCGTCTTCTTGCGGGTATAGAACTCGACCGCGTCGGGCCCGTGGGCGTGCAGGTCGCCGAAGAAGCTGCCCTTCCAGCCGGAGAACGGGAAGAACGCGACCGGCGCGGCGACGCCGACGTTGACGCCGACCATCCCCACCTCGACGTCGTGGCGATAGCGGCGGACGGCCGCGCCCGACTCGGTGAAGATCGACGTGCCGTTGCCGTAGCGGCTGGCGTTCACGATCTCGATCGCCTCGTCCAGCGACTCCGCGTGGATCACCGACAGCACCGGCCCGAAGATCTCCTCCTGGGCCACGTCCATGTCCGGCGTCACCGCGTCGAGGATAGTGGGGCCGACGAACGCGCCCTCGCTGTTCGCGGACGGGCTGCGGCCGTCGACGGCCAGCGTGGCGCCGTCGCCGATGCCGCGCTCGATCCACTCCAGGATGCGATCGCGCGACGCGCACGAGACGACCGGGCCGACGTCGGTGGCGTCGTCGAGGCCGTCGCCGACCGCCAGCTCCCGGGTGCGGGGCACCAGCTCCTCCATCAGCGGCACCTTGGCGTCGCCCACCGCGATCACGACCGAGCCGGCCATGCAGCGCTGGCCGGCGGCGCCGAACGCGCTGCCGATGATGTTGCCGACGGTCTTGGGCATCACGGCATCGGGCATCACGACCATGAAGTTCTTGGCTCCGCCCAGCGCCTGCACCCGCTTGCCGTTGGCGGCCGCCCGCTCGTAGACGTAGCGGGCGACGGTGGCCGAGCCGACGAATGACACGGCGTCGATGCCGGGATGGTCGAGGATGCCGTTGACGACGTCGACCGAGCCGTTGACGAGATTGACGACACCGTCCGGCAGCCCGCCGTGCTCGTGCAGCAGGTTGAAGATCAGCTCCTGCGTCAGCGGCACCTGCTCCGAGGGCTTGAGGATGAACGTGTTGCCGCATGCGATCGCGAAGGGCAGGAACCAGAACGGCACCATCGCCGGGAAGTTGAACGGGGCGATCGCGGCGCAGACGCCGACCGGCTGCCGGAAGGTCTCGGTGTCGACGGCCGTGGCCACGTTCTCGAGCACCCGGCCCTGCATGGTCTGGGGGATCGCCGTGGCGGCCTCCACCATCTCGATGGCGCGGCCCACCTCGGCCCGCGCGTCCGGGAAGGTCTTGCCCATCTCGCGTGTCACCGCCCGGGCGATCTCGTCCTGGTGGGCCTCCAGCACCTGGCGGAAGCCGAACAGCCAGCGCGCGCGCTCGATCGTGGAGCGGCTGCGCCAGGCCGGGAAGGCGGCGCGAGCCGCCGCGACCGCGGCGTCGACGTCCTCGGCACCCGACAGCGGCACCCGCGCCAGCACCTCGCCGGTGGCCGGGTTGGTCACGTCGAGCTGGTCACCGGCCGCAGCGGGGCGCCAGTCGCCGTTGATGTAGTTGCCGAGCAGTCGCGTCTGGATGGCGGCCTGGGACATGGGATTCCTTCCGTGGATCGGTTCGCCTCCCAATGCTGGCAGCCCGGCCGTCGCCACACCAGCGTACACTGTGTCTCAAATGGCCGAAGAATCCGGACACTCTGTCCTGACCGTCGCGGATGTGCTCGCGCTCGAGCTGCTCCGCAACGCGGACGTGAGCGTGGCGGCCGCGGGCCACCGGCTGGGGAACCGGGTGGAATGGGTGCACGTGTTCGAGACGCCGGCGGTGACCGGGATGCTGCGCGGCGGGGAGTTCCTGCTCACGACCGGCATCGCGCTGGCGGCGATGGCGCCGGCCGAGGTCGATGCCCTGGTCGCGGCGGTGGCCCGGGCCGGCGCGGCCGGGATCGGGCTCGAGCCCAGCCACGTCTCGCCGGACGCGCTGACCGCCGCCTGCCGGTCGCACGACCTGCCGCTGCTCGTGTTCGGCAGACCGGTGCGGTTCGTCGACATCACGCACGTCTTGAACGAGCGCCTGGTATCGGGGGAGCTGGCCACGCTGCGGCGGGCGGTGTCGCTGCAGGCGCAGCTGCGGGAGGCGGCGCGCGAGGGGCTGGGACCGGCCGGCCTGGTGGCGGCGCTGGGCGAGGTGCTGGAGGCGCAGGTGCTGCTCGAGCGCGCCGACCGCACGCCGATCGCGAGCGCCCCGGAGGCCGGGCTGGACGTCACCTTCCTGGAGGCGCTCGACCGCTACCGCCAGCGCCTGCCGACCGCCCTGCACTCGCGGCCGGTACAGCCGGGAGCACGGCTGCACGTGCTGTCACGGCGCGGTGACGAGCTCGACCTGCTGGCGGTGGACGAGGCGGCGTTCCTGCTGTCGGTGGCGCTGGCCGCGCAGCCGCCGGCCGAGGAGGTGCCGTCGGCCGAGCGGGCGCGATTGCTGCAACGGCTGGCCGAGGGCCGGGCGGGCAGCCGCCAGGAGATCATGCGGCGGGCGCGATCTGTCGGCGTCGACCTGTCGCGCGGCAGGCTGTGGGCGATCCACGCCCGCGGATCGCTGGCACGGCTGGAGCGGCTGGGGATGGACGCGCTGGTGGACGGCCCGCGCGGATTGATCGCGATCGCGCCCGGAGCCGACCCACGCGCCGTGGCGCGCGACCTGATCCGCCGGGGTGAGGTGACGGCGGTCGGGCTGGAGGCCTGCGGGACGGAGCCGTGGCACATCACGGAGGCGCTGGCGACGGCGGAGCGTGCCTGCCTGGTGGCGGCGGCGGCCGGCCCCCAGGTCAGGTTCGGGTCGGATCTGGGGGCGCTCGCCCCGGTGGCACGGGAGGTGCTGGCGGGCGGGCGCATGCAGTCGCGGTTCGACGAGCCGGGCCTGGCCGTGGTCGAGGCGCTGGTTGCGACCGGCTGGTCGAAGGCGTCTGCCGCCAAGCGGCTGGGCATCGCGCGCCAGCGCCTGTACGACCGCCTGGCCGTGCTCTCGGCCCGCCACGGGCTCGACTTCGACCTGCCGCAGACCCGCGTCGAGCTGTCGCTGGAGGTGTGGGCGGCGCGCATGAGCAACCTGGCCTCGTGACTGGTACGCGGGTGCCGCGTACACTCCATGGCCGGATGAGCAACCTGATCGACAGCGGCTGGGCCGCCTGGCTGCCGTTCGAGCTGATCGAGGCGCTCGAGGCCCGCTCCGGCCGCTCGGCCGATCGCCGGGCCTTTCGCGAGCGGCTCGAGCGCGGGCCCAGCGAGGCCGACGAGGAGCGCTGGGAGCGGTTTCGCCTGGTCTGCCCCTCCCGCATCGACCTGCCCGCGGATGCCCGGGGGCTGACCACCGCGGACGCCGAGACGCTGCTCGAACAGCTGGGGCTGCTGGATACCGAGCCGGAGCCGGTCGAGCTGGTGCTGACGCTCGACAACGAGGACGTGCGCGAGCTGGAACGGATCCGCTCCAGCCGCGACCTGGGTGCGATAGCCGATACGCCGGCGGGACTGCCCTCGCTCGACGCCCGCTTCGGGGGCGGCAAGGTCGGCCGCAACGATCCCTGCCCGTGCGGCTCCGGCAAGAAGTACAAACGCTGCCACGGCAGCTGACCCGCTCCCGGGTCACACCAGCCTGACCAGCTCCTGGCCGTTGGTCACCTGATCGCCCTCACCCACCGCCACCGCGTCCACGGTGCCGGCATGCGGCGCCACGATCTCGTTCTCCATCTTCATCGCCTCCACCACGACCAGCACCTCGCCCGCCTGCACCTCGGCCCCGGCCTGCGTCGGCACCTTCAGCACCGTCCCCTGCATCGGGCTGCGGATCACGTCGGCGGCCCCGGCCCCGCCCGCAGAGCGCTGCGCGAGCTGCGCCCGCCGCCGGCGCAGCCGCCTGCGGCCCGGATGCTCCGGCGCCAGCACCGTCACCTCGAACCGCTCGCCGTCCACCTCCGTGACCAGCGTACGCGCCTCGTTCCGGGTCGGCTCGGGCGTGGCGGCGGCTCCATCAGCCGACGGCTCCTGCTTCAGCGAACGGGCGTACCCGCCACCCTCGACGAAGTCGTACATCGTGCCGCCGGCCGCGAACTCGGGATGCTCCAGGATCGCCCGGTGGATCGGGATCAGCGAGTGCACGCCCTCCACCACGAACTCCGACAGCGCCCGCAGCATCC
>DASUHT010000087.1:0-17074 GCA_036273335.1 Gaiellales bacterium
AAGCCGGGGTTCTCGGCCAGCAGCTCCAGCTCGCCGGTGTCCAGGTCGAGCCGGTAGGCGTCGTGGATCTGCGGGTCGCGCCGGTTGAGGCCGACCACCACCGAGCCGGGGTGCCGCCGGGAGCTGGCGAGCAGCTGTGCCTGGACGCCGTCGAACGGCGTGACGTCGCGCGACTCCCCGGCGGCCGGGTCGACCAGGTGCACGTGCCAGTTCTCGTCGCCGCCGGTGTCCTGCAGATACACCAGGTGGCGGTTGTCCTCGGCCCAGAAATGGGACCGGATGCCGCGCTCGGAGTCGTCGGTCACCGGACCCGCCAGGGCGAGGTCGTCGGCCGGTCCCACCCACACGTTGAGCACGCCCGCGACCGGTGCCAGATAGGCGATCCGGCGTCCGTCCGGCGAGATCTTCGGCGACGTCCGCTCCGGGTTGCCGAAGAGCACCTCGCGCGGGATCAGACTGGTGGCGGTCGCCATCCAGCGGAGGGTACCAGCGACCGTGCATCCACCGCCGGTCGTAGACTCTGCGGATGGACTCCCGGCCGATCGGCGTCTTCGACAGCGGCGTCGGGGGGCTGACCGTGCTCCACGAGTGCCTGGTCAGCCTGCCCCACGAGGACTTCCTGTATTTCGGCGATTCGGCGCCCGGCCGCTTTCCCTATGGGCCCAAGCCGGCCCTGACGATCCGTCGCTTCGCCCGCGAGATCGCGCATCATCTGGCCGGCCTCGACACCAAGCTGATCGTCGTCGCCTGCAACTCGGCGACCGCCGCCGCGCTGCCCGACCTGCAGCGCGAATTCGACGTGCCGCTGATCGGCGTCATCACGCCCGAGGCGCACGCCGCGGTGCAGGCGACGCGGAACCGCCGGATCGGCGTCATGGCCACCGAGGCGACCGTCGCCAGCGGCCGCTATCCGGCCGCCATGCTGGCTCTCGACGCCGGGCTGCAGGTGACCCAGGAGGCCTGTCCCGAGCTGGTGCCGCTGATCCAGGCGGGCGACGTCCACGGCGAGCCGCTGCAGGAGGCGATCCGGCGCCACGCGGCGCCGATCAAGGGGGCCGGCTGCGACACCGTCGTCCTCGGCTGCACGCACTACCCGCTGATCCGGCCGGCCCTGCAGCGGGCGTTCGGCCGGGCGGTCACGCTCATCACCTCGGCCGAGGAGGTCGCCCGCGAGGTCGCCGGCACGCTCGAGCGCCGGCGGGCCGAGAACGCGACCGACCGCGAGGGCTCGTACCGCTTCCTTTGCACCGGCGACCCGGAGGCATTCCGCGAGGTGGCCGGCCGCTTCCTCCAGCTCCCGCTGACGCGAGTCGAACGTGTCGACCCTGCCCTGCTCGAGGCGGCCGCGTGACCCGCGCCGACGGGCGCCGGCCGGACGAGCTTCGCCGGGTCGAGCTGGCAACCGATTTCATCCCCTCGGCCAGCGGCTCGGTGCTGATCGGCGCCGGCTCGACCCGGGTCATCTGCACGGCCATGGTCGAGGAGTCGGTGCCGCTGTGGATGCGCGGCCGCGGCAGCGGCTGGGTCACCTCCGAGTACGGCATGCTCCCGGGCTCGACCGGCGACCGCAAGCAACGCGACTCCGGCCGCGGCCGTCCGGACGGCCGCACCGTCGAGATCCAGCGCCTGATCGGCCGCTCGCTGCGCTCGGTGATCGACATGAAGGGACTGGGCGAGCGCACGCTGTGGATCGACTGCGACGTCATCCAGGCCGACGGCGGCACCCGCTGTGCAGCCATCTGCGGGGGCTACGTCGCGCTCCACCTGGCCCTCTCCCGGCTGGTCGACGCCGGGGCGCTGGCCGAGCTGCCGCTGACCGACTCGGTGGCGGCGGTGTCGGTCGGGATCGTCGACGGCGAGCCGCTGCTCGACCTGGCGTACGTCGAGGACAGCCGCGCCGACGTGGACATGAACGTCGTCATGTCCGGCCGGGGCGAGCTGATCGAGGTGCAGGCGACCGCCGAGCGCACGCCGTTCGCCCGCGCGTCCCTGGATCACCTGCTCGAGCTGGCCGCCGGTGGCATCGAGCAGCTCTCCGGGCTGCAGACCGGGGTGCTCGCGGCGGGCAGCTGAGCTTGCGCATCGTTCTCGCCTCGCACAATCGGCACAAGGCCGAGGAGCTGACCCGCCTGCTCCCCGGCCACGAGGTGCAGGCGTACCCGGGCGAGCTGCCCGCGGAGACCGGCAGCAGCTTCCTGGAGAATGCCCGCCTGAAGGCAGAGCACGTGCACCGGGCGCTGGCCGGCAGCGAGTGGGTGCTCGCCGACGACTCGGGAATCGCTGCGGCGGCGCTGGGCGGCGCGCCCGGCGTGCACTCGGCCCGGTACGCCGGCGAGCACGCCGGCGACGCCGAGAACCTGGCCCGGCTGCTGGCGGCCATGGACGGCGTCGCCGACCGCCGCGTGTCCTACGTCGCCGAGCTGGTCGCGATCTCGCCCGACGGGCGTGAGCTGCGGGCCCGCGGGGAGCTTCGCGGCACGCTCGCCGCGGAGCCGCGTGGCGACGGCGGGTTTGGCTACGACCCGGCGTTCGTCCCGGAGGGCGAGACGCGAACGGTGGCCGAGATGCCGGCGGCCGAGAAGGACCGGATCAGCCATCGCGGCCGGGCCGCCGAGGCGCTGCGCGAGCTGCTGCCGGCGGGATGACTAGGCCAGGCCGGCCAGGTCGTCCGGCGTCTCCGGCTGCCGGCGAACCCAGCGCCACCAGTTGATCTCGGCGCCCAGGATGATGATGTTCGCCATCAGGTACAGCCAGACGAGCAGGATCACCAGGCCGCCGAACGCCCGCAGCGCCAGCACCTGGCCGGAGAAGCGCAGGTACAGCGGCAGCGCCTGGATGGAGATCTGGAAGAGCACCGTGCCGACCAGGGCGCCCGGCCAGACGTCGCCGCGGTGCAGCTCGACGTTCGTCAGGTAGCGGTAGACGGCACCCAGGAAGAGGAAGGCGCCGAGGCTCGTCAGCACCAGCGAGACCACGAAGTCGCCGGCCTGGAAGTTGATCAGGTGGTGGACGTGGCGGTCGACCCAGGCGGTCGCCGCCGTGCTGAGGACGATCGAGGCAAAGAGCGTCACCAGCGACGCCAGGAGGAGCACGAACGTCACCCCCTTCTGATGGAAGAAGGCGCGGTTCTGGACCGAGAAGACGATGTTCATCGCCGACTCGAGCGCCGAGTAGAAGCCGAGCGACGTCCAGACCAGGCCGATCAGCCCGATGATGCCGAGCGTGCCGGCGTTGTTCTGGATCGAGTGCACGGTGCTCAGGATGTCCGACACCGACTGTCCCGGCAGCAGGTGGTGCAGCTCGCGTACCAGCTCCGAGCTCGCGGAGACGTCGATGAAGCCCAGCAGAGAGACGGCGAGGAACACGAACGGGACCAGCGAGAGCAGCGCGTAATAGGCGACCATCGCCGCCAGATGCGGGCCGCGGTCGCGCAGGAACTTGGCCAGGACCGGGTGCGTGTGGGCGGCGATCGCCCGCAGTGGGTGCCGGATCTGTCCGGCCTTGACATCCATCTGATCGGTGAGCATACGGTGAATGGCGGCGCGCGCTGCGTGTGCTAGCGTGGCGCATATGGATGTCGGCGCCGCGCTGGCAGAACTCAAGGAGCTCTCGACACAGATCGACGTGGTGCTCGTCAGCTCGCGGGCCGGCGAGCTGGACGCGTCCACGGCGACCGGACAGACGGGCGTGAAGCTGGCCCGCCTGGCGGCGGACATCGTCACCCAGGCCGAGCAGGTGCGCGCCGACATGGGGCGCGAGGCGCTGGCCCAGCTGCAGGCCGCGACCCCGGACGGCAGTGTCTTCGCCGTCCTCGACGGCGACCGCATGGCCGTCGCCACGACCGGTCCCGATCCGACCGTGGGTCTCGTGTTCTACGACCTGAAGACGCTGCTTCGCCAGATCGACCGCGGCGTCGACCCGCCACCGGCCGCCGACGAGGCCGCCAGGGTCGCCGCCGACGAGTCGCCGGAGGACGGCGATGCGTAAGCGCCGCCTGGCAGTGACGGCGCTGGTCGGCGCGGCCTCGTTCGCCGGGACGCTGATCTACCGCCGCCGCACCGAGCGCAGCCGGACCCGGGTCGACCTCTATTTCGAGGACGGGTCGATGGTCTCGCTGGCGGCCGGGTCGCCGGACGCCGACCGGGTGCTGCCGCTGGCCACAGAGGCGCTCCTGCACGCCGCGACTGCGTGAGCGCCGACGAGCGCGCCGGGCTCGGCCGGCGGCTGGTCGAGCGGGCCTACCTGGAGGGTGACTTCGTCCTCCGCTCGGGCCGGCGCAGCCGCTACTACCTGGACAAGTATCGGTTCGAGACCGACCCGGTGCTGCTCGACGGCCTCGGCAGGATGCTGGCGGAGCGGGTGGCGAGCCTCGCCCCCGGCGCCGGACTCTTGGCGGGACCGGAGCTGGGCGCGGTGCCACTGGTGGCGCTGACCTCGGTGCACTCCGGACTGCCCTACGTGATCGTCCGCAAGGAGGCCAAGGAATACGGCACCGGCAATCGCATCGAGGGTGTCTACGAGCCCGGCGCAGCCGTCTGTGTGGTCGAGGATGTTGTCACCTCAGGCGGCGCTCTGCTGAGTGCGGTCGAAGCATTGCGCGGCGCCGGACTGGACGTTTGCGCTGCAATTTGCGTGGTTGACCGCCAGGAGGGCGGCGGCGACGCCATTGCCGCCGCGGGCGTCCCCTTCGAAGCGCTCTACTCCGTTGCCGACCTTGGCATCGGCAGCGCCGGGCGCACCGCCTGAATCCCGCTTGTAGAGCCGTTTGTCGCCGTCCGATGGCGGTGGTAGGGTGTCAGCGCTTCACACGTTCCGCCACCACTACCAGGAGGACCACGTGACCAAGAGCGATTTCATCGATGCCGTCGCGGCCAGGTCGGGCCTGTCCAAGAAGGACGCTGGCGCCGCCCTCGATGCCGTGCTCGACTCGGTGAAGGACGCCCTCAAGAAGGGCGACGAGGTGACGTTTACGGGGTTCGGGAAGTTCAGTGTGCAGGCCCGCAAGGCGCGCACCGGGGTGAACCCCCGCAATCCCAGCCAGAAGGTCACCATCCCCGCGAGCAAGGTTCCGAAGTTCTCGGCAGGGAGCCAGCTCAAGGCCGCTGTCAAGCAGTAACTCAGGCTCCAACCAGAGTTTCCGCCGCCGCCCGCCGCGCGCAGTCCGCCCGGTGGGCGGCGGCCTTTTTGCGGGCGCCGGCCTCAGTCGGTCATGGTCTGGCGGTCGACCGCCACCGCGACCACGGCGGCGTGCCGTGAGTCGTCAACCGGAATCGTGTCCGACCACCACGACCGCTTGCGTCGCCAGATCAGGTACGTGACGGCCCCCGTCGGCAGCGGCAGCAGGTACGTGAAGATCCGGAAGACGAAGACGCCGGCCGTGATCTGAGTCTCGTAGGCGCCGTTCGTCATCAGGCTGAGGCCGCTGATGTAGAGCGCCTCGCTGATCCCGATGCCGCCCGGGGTGAGGCCGAGGAAGGTGATGATGCGGACACCGGCATAGACCGCCAGGGCCTCGGCCGGCGTGATCGCCGAGTCGGGGACGCCGACGGCGCGGAGCGAGATCAGCAGCATCGCGCAGAGGATCGCCTGGCGGCCGATCATCTCCAGGGTCAGCCAGAACCAGACCCGGCGCACGGTGTCCACTATGGAGAGCCGGAAGGTGGTCGCCACCTCCCCGAAGTCACGCTCCACCGGCGGCCGCTTGATGACGCCGCGGCCCCAGGCCATGATCCGACCCACCACCGTGCCAAGGCGCCGCGTGAAGGTTTCGCTGCGCACCGCCGCGACCACGATCGCCAGGCCGACCAGCGCCACCACCAGCGCCGCCACCGAGATCACGATCGCGTTCGTGGGTACGCTGTCCTGGGTGGCCAGCAGGCCCACCGCGACGACCGGCATGGTCAGGATGACGGCGTCGTTCCAGAGGCTGGTGACCATCGTCCCGCGCACGAACGCCTCACTGGTGAACGCCCAGGTGCGGAAGATGTGCCAGCGGATTGCGGTGCCCGACGGGCCGGGGACCACGTATGAGGTGGCGGTTGCGGTCTCGTTGGACACGAACGCGCGCCGCCAGCCCAGCCCGGGCACGGTCAGATCCGGCTCGAATGCGCGCATCGACTCGGTCACGAAGAAGAGCACGGTCAGGACGACGACGTCGGTCCGGCCGATCGACTGCATCGAGTCCCAGATCTGGCTGTAGCTCGCGAACTGCGGGATGACGACGCCGAAGATGACGATCAGCAGCACGACGGTCAGCCCGACCTGGACGAGGATGCTGGCCGGCGGCGTCCGCCGCGGCGCCTGATCCGGAGAAAGCGGCTGCGTGCTCATGGCGTGCATGATCCCACGCCCTCCGGCCGGGCAGGCCATCCGCCGCCTGTGCGAACATATGTTCGATGGGAAGCGCGGCTCAACTGACCCTCGACGGCGCCGATCGGTTGCACGACATGCTGGGCGTCCGCCGGGCGCCGATCGGAGTCGGCGAGGCCGCCGGCTGCCTGTTCGCCTTGCGCGGCGCACCGCCGTCGGCGCTGGTCCGCCAGCTCGTCGATGAGGTGGTGCGGTCGGACGCCCGCTTCGTCTGGCGCTCCGGGGGTGAGCTCGCCCTGGCCGAGTGGGACGTCGTTGGCTCGCTGCTCGACCAGCCGCTGGAGGAGGTCGAGTATGTGGTGTTCGACCTCGAGACGACCGGCACGGCGGCCGCCACCGCGCGGATCGTCGAGTTCGGGGCGGTGCGGATGCGCGGCTTCCAGCCGCAGGCGACGTTCGAGCGGCTCGTCGATCCGGGCCGGCCGATTCCGGCCCAGATCACAGCGATCACCGGCATCGCCGACCGCGATGTGCGCGGCCGACCGCGCATCGACCGCTGCCTGGACGAGTTCCTGCAGTTCGCCGCGGACGCGGTGCTGGTGGCCCACAACGCCCGCTTCGATGTCGGCTTCGTCGACGCAGCTCTGTCGCGGCGCCGGGGCGAACGGCTGGCGGCGCCCGTCATCGACACGGTGGCGCTCGCCCGCCGCCTGCTCGCCGGCCGCCTGCCGCGGATGAACCTGGCGAGCCTGGCCGAACGGTTCGATACCGCCGTCCGCCCCTGTCACCGGGCGCTTCCCGACGCCCGGGCGACGGCCGAGGTGCTGGCCCACCTTCTGGGGCTCGCCCAGGAGCGCGGGGCCGAGACGGTCGGCGACCTGATCGGGCTCTGCGCGCCCACCCCGCGGTCCGCCCGCGGCCGCCGCGGGCTGGCCGCGGGAGCCCCCACCGGGCCGGGCGTGTACCTGTTCCACGGCGCCGACGGCCAGGTGCTCTACGTCGGCAAGGCGAGCGACCTGCGCGCGCGTGTTCGGTCCTACTTCTCCGGCGGGGCGGAGCGGCGGCCGGTCGAGGATGCGCTGCGGGCGACCGCCCGCATCGAGACTCGCCCGCTGGGATCCGAGTTCGAGGCCGGCCTGCTCGAGCTGGAGCTGATCCTGCGCCTCCGCCCGCCCGCCAACCGCCGCTCCAAGCACCCGGAGCGGGCCTGCTATCTGACGCTCACCCTGGACGAGCCGGTGCCGCGGCTGCAGGTCACCGCGGCCCCCCGGCCGGGCGGGCTGTCGGCCGGGCCGATCGGCTCCCGGGCGCGCGCCCGCGAGGCGGCGGCGGCGCTTCGCGAGGCGTTCGGGCTGCGCGTCTGCCGGCCGGCCCGCCCGACCGACGACGACCGCTCCTGCCTGGCCGGCGCGACCGGTCGCTGCCTGGCGCCCTGCCGGGGAGGTCCGGAGTTCGACGCCCATGCCGCCGCTGTCGATGCCCTGCGGCGCTGGCTGGAGGGCGACCGCCTGGCCGATCCGCTGCCGGGTCTCGAGCACCGGATGCGAGCGCTGGCCGCCGTTCGCCGTTTCGAGGAGGCCGCCGCCGCGCGCGACCGGCTGTCGGCGCTGCGCCGGGTCGCCGCGACGCTCGCCCGCCACCGCACCGCGGCCGGGCGCACCGGGGTGGTGCTGGCGCCGGACATCGACAGCCGGTTCGTGCACGCCTTCGCCTGTTCCGGCGGACGAGTGGTCGCTCGCCGTCGCCTCCCCCGGGCAGGCGACGCGCGACTCGAGGCGCAGTCGCTGGTGGCGGCGCTGGAGCGTGCGATGCGTGCGCCGCCGGAGCCGTTCACCGCCGAGCGGGCGGAGCAGGCGCGACTGGTCGCCGCCGTGCTCGGTCGCTCGGGGAGGGAGACGCGTTCGGTGGCGGTCGACCGCTTCACGCTCTCGGCGGCGCCGGAGCGGGTCAGCCGTCTTCGCCAGTCGGTACCCTTCCGGACATGACCTTCGGCGATCGGCTGGCGGATGCCGTGGAGCGGGCCGACAGCGCACTCTGCGTCGGCCTCGATCCGCGCATCGAGTTCTTGCCGCCGCGGCTGATCGCCGGCCTGCACGCGGGCGCCGCGGGCCGCGCCCGCGCCTACGAGCGGTTCTGCCGGGCGGTCGTCGACGCGGTCGCCGGCGAGGCGGTCGCAGTAAAGCCGCAGGTTGCCTTCTTCGAGGAGCTGGGCGGCGTCGGGCTGAGCGCGCTCGAGCGCGTCTGCGACCACGCCCGCGATGCCGGCCTGCTGGTGGTCGTCGATGCCAAGCGGGGGGACATCGACTCGACCGCCGAGGCATACGCGCGGGCCTGGCTGGTGCCCCGGGACGGGCGTCCGGCCGTGGCCGATGCCCTGACCGTCAACCCGTACCTGGGCGGCGACTCGCTGGCCCCGTTCCTTGCCGCCTGCCGCGAGGGCGCGGGGCTGTTCGTGCTCGTGCGGACGTCGAATCCGGGAGGCGCCGACGTCCAGGAGGCGCGGCTGGAGGACGGTAGGCTCCTCTGGGAGCGGACGGCTTCCCTGGTCGATGCCTGGGGGTCGGAGCTGGTCGGGGATTCGGGGCTGTCGGCGGTGGGCGCCGTCGTCGGGGCGACCTACCCCGAGGTGGTCGAGCGGGCGCGCGAGCTGATGCCGCGGGCGCCCATGCTCCTGCCGGGAGTCGGCGTCCAGGGCGGCCAGGCGCGGCAGCTGGCGGCGGCGTTCGCGAACCACCCGGCCGGCGGACTGGTCGCCGTGAGCCGATCGATCATCTACGCCTGGCGGGAACGCGGCGGCGACTGGCAGCAGGCGGTGCGCGCGGCCGCCGCCGAGCACCGGCAGGCGATACCTCGCGCCGCCCGGCTGCCGTCCTGACCGGTTTCTAGACTCCCCAAGCGGCGCCTGTCCTGCCGACCGTGTCTGACACTCCCGGGAGCCCGGCTCTCGACCAGGAGGGTGGCGTGAGATTCCCCCGCTTCCGTCATCGCCAGAGCGACGCCGCCGCTGCCGCCGGCGAGGCGGCCGTCGGCTCCGGAGGCACCGCCGCCCAGACGGTCGAGCTGCACATCGATCCGAGCCAGCTCGAGGATCTCTCGTCGGTCTTCTCGGCGCCGCGCTGGATGCGCGACCTGGGGTTCGCATCGTGGCTCCTGGCGGGCGTTGCCCTGCTCCTGTTCGGGCTGGTCTGGATGCTCGGCGCCGTCTCGACGATCGCCGACCCGGTGCTGGCGGGGCTGGTGATGGCGACCGTCGCCTCGCCGGCGGTGGCCCGGCTGCAGGCTCGCGGGATCCCCCGCGTGGGCGGCACGATCCTGATCCTGCTGCTGCTCCTGGTGATCGCGATTGCGGTCGCCCTGCTGGTGCTCGGTGGCATCTACTCGCAGTCGGCTCAGATCTCGTCCGAGGCGGCGGCGGCGTCCTCCAGGGTGCAGGGATGGGTGCAGGACGCCGGTGTCTCGTCGTCGGGCGCCGCCACCGCCGGCTCGAGCGCCCAGGGGGCGACGTCACAGGTGCTCTCCACCCTCGTGCACGGCGTCGGCAAGGGCATCCGCGGCCTGACCTCGCTCGCGTTCTTCATCTCCTTCACGTTCTTCGCCCTCTTCTTCACTCTCAAGGACGGGCCGGCTCTACGGCGGCTGGTCGAGGGTCACCTCCCGGTGCCGCTGCCGGCGGCGCAGGTGATCGTCGGCGGGGTGATCGCGGCGATGCGCCGGTACTTCCTCGGCCTGACGATCGTTGCCGTGTTCAACGGGGTGGTGGTCGGTGTCGGCGCGCTGCTCCTGGGCGTGCCGCTGGCCGGCACGATCGCCGTCGTCACCGTGGTGACGGCGTACGTGCCCTTCATCGGCGCGTTCGTGTCGGGCGCGTTCGCCGTGGTCCTGGCGCTCGGCTCGCAGGGCACCGGCACCGCGGTGGCGATGCTCGTCATCGTGATCCTCGCCAACGGCGGGCTGCAGAACATCGTCCAGCCGATCGCCTTCGGCGCCACTCTCAACATCAACCCGCTGCTTGCGCTCGTGGTGACGATTGCCGCCGGCTGCTTCTTCGGCATGCTCGGCATGATCCTGGCCGCGCCGCTGACCTCGGCGGCCATCCACGTCAGCCGGGCACTGGCCGACGCGGAGCGCCAGCGTGCCGCGGCGGCAGCGACCGTGGAGCCAGAAGCGGACTGACCGCGCCCGGCCGCGGGGCCCCGCTCAGGACGGGATCCGCTCGCGGACGGCGTCGCGGGTGCGGCCGCGGTCGTCCACGAAGCGGTAGGCGATCGTCGATCCGTGTACGTCGATCTCCAGGAAACCGTATGCCTGGAGCGACACGATGGCGTCCGCCGTCGGTCTGGTGAACGCGGTGCTGCCCGGCCCCTCGCCGCCGGTGCCGACGGTGAACTGAAGGATCCCCGCCCGCCGGTGGCGCTCGTAGCGGTGCAGGTGTGCGGCCAGGATCGCGGCCACGTGGCGGCGGCGAAGCAGCGGCATGATCGGGTTGTCGGCGGCGACCGGGCGGTGCACGAGGACGAACCGCACCGGGCACGGGGCCGCGCAGCGTCCGAGCGTCGCGGCGGCGTAGCGGCTCGCCGACGTGTCGGCTTGCAGTCCCAGCACCACGATCTGTACAGGGCCGGACTGGGCGGTGTAGTGGTGGCCAGGGAGGTGGAGGGCTGAGATCACCGCCGCGCCGTCGCGCCAGGCCAGGTCGTGCTCGCCGAGCGCGACGACGGTCACCGCCTCGCCGAGCAGTTGGTGCAGCGGGTCGAAGATCGCCCGGTCGAGGAAGGGCGGTGCGGCGAGCAGGTATGCGTTGTCGCCTCCCGAGAGGAACATCGACGGATCGGCGGCCGCGGCCAGCCGTCCCACGGCGTACTCGTGGGAGTTGCCGGACCCGTAGTCGCCGAAGGTCACGAGCCGGATCGGGTCGGCTGTCGACGTCGGCGCCGTGCGGAAGGCGCCGGCGGCGGCGGAGAGGCCGTTGACCTCCGCGGTCCACTCGTAGCGGGTCGCCGGGCGGAGGTTCGCAAACCGGCCACGGACGGCCGCCAGCGAGCCCCCGGCCGGCGTGCGCAGGGTCAGCCGCACCGGCTGGCCGGAGGTCGTCTGCCAGGCGAACGCCGCCTCGGTGGTCGTCAGCCGGATCAGGTACGGATTGCGGGCGAAGGCACCGGCCGGTGCGGGCAGCAGGTAGGTGGCGCCGTACCAGACGAGCGCCACCACCGCGACGAGCAGGAGGGCGGTCGAGATGACGAGCGCCGCCAGCAGCCGCCGCGGGCCGGCGACCGGCTGCCGAGCGCGGCCGCGGCCGGCGGCCAGCGGCACCAGCTGGAGGGCGGCCAGCGCCACCGCGGCCGCCCGCGGGCCCCAGGGCTGGCCGAGCACCAGGAACGGAAACGGCGCGGCGATCGTGAGCGCCGAGCACCACACGTCGAGCCGGCGCCGGGGCGGGACGAGGTCGGCGCTCAGGTTGGCGATGGCGAGGATCACCGTGACCAGGATCAGCGGGGCGAGGGCGACGTCGGAGACGATCGGGTCGGAGATCGTCGATGCGACGACCATTCCCGCCGCACTGATCAGGAGCAGGATTCGCAGCGTCGGCATGCCCGGGTTCTACCGGACGAGCGTGAGAATGCCAGGAGAGTCGGTGCTCAGGAGGGCTGCGGTGGCCGGCTCAGCGGGTCCTGCCGGCCCGGGCGGATCAGCCACGACATACACGCTGCGGCGACCGCCACGGTCAGCGCCCCGCTGTCCCCGTGGACGAGCAGCGCCACCAGGATCGCTCCCACCTCGAGGCCGGCGAGGTCGGCCGGCGCCCGCCGGCGGACGACGCCGAAGGCGCAGTCGACGAGGGTGACGGCGGCGAGCATGCTGGCCAGCCAGAGGCCGCCGTAGCCCAGCCACCAGCCCGCGATTCCGACCTCCAGCATGGCTGCGACGGTGACCACCGATCGACCCCGGGTGGCGAACATGCCTCAAGCGTACGGTCGCGCGCCCGCGGGTGGAAGGGCCGCCCGTATAGAATCCTCTTCGGCCGGGAAGGGGGGCACGCAGATGATTCTGACGGTCACCGCAAACGCTGCGATCGACAAGACCCTGACCGTCGCCAATCTCCAGCTGGGGCATCGCCATCGGGCGCAGCAGGGTCTGGTGATGGCGGGCGGGAAGGGGATCAACGTCGCCCGCGCGCTCAAGCAACTGGGCGAGCCGGTGATTGCCACCGGCCTGGCCGGCGGCCGCACGGGGGCGCAGGTGGTCGAGGGGATGTCCAGCGAGGGCATCGTCAGCGACTTCGCCCGGATCGCCGACGAGTCGCGCACGTCGACCGTGTTCGTCGACCCGGCAAGCGGCGTCCAGACCGAGATCAACGAATACGGCCCCGAGGTCACCGAAGCCGAGCTGGCGGTGCTCGTCGAGAAGCTGCGCTACCTGGCGGGCGCCGTGTCCACCGTGGTGCTCGCCGGCAGCCTGCCGCGCAAGGTCGCACCCGGCCTCTACGCCGAGCTGATCCGCGAGATGCACAAGCGCAAGGTGCGAGTGGTGGTCGACGCCGACGGCGAGCCGCTGCGGCTGGCGCTGGCCGCCGAGCCCGACCTGGTGTCGCCCAACCAGCGCGAGGCGGAGGCCCTGGTCGGACACGAGTTCCAGACCGACGAGGACTTCCAGCAGGGACTGCAGCAGATCTCATCGATGGGCAGCCGCAGCGTGCTGATCACGCTGAAGACCGGCTGCTATGCGCTGATCCGCGCCGGCCGCGGCCAGGAGCGCCTGTACCGGGCCTGGGTGCCGCCGGTGGAGGCGGTCTCCTCGGTGGGGTCGGGCGACGCCCTGCTGGCCGGCTTCCTCTCCGGCTGGGAGCGGGACACGGCGAGCGAGGAGTGCCTGCGCACGGCGCTTGCCTGCGGCGCCGCCAACACCCAGACCGTCGGCGCCGGCGTGTTCGACCCGCGCGACGTCAGCCGCTTCGCGGCGACGGTCGAGGTGCAGGAGATCCGCCCGCGCACCGTCAGCGCCTCCTGACCGGACCGAATACCAGGTGCCAGGCACCCGCCATTCACTCGCCCGGCTCCCGCCGGGGCCGCTGGTAGACTGCGCCCAATCTTGAGAGTTCGTAGTGGAGCCCCAGAGTTCTTCGTGGCGGCCCAGGCCGGAGCACCCGTCCTGGGCCGTACGTCATCCGGGGCCTTGAAGGAGGCGGGTTTGCGTGGAGATTGAGATCGGCCGTGGCAAGAAGGCCCGCCGCGCCTACGGGTTCGACGACATCGCGATCGTGCCGAGCAGGCGCACGCGCGACGCCGAGGACGTCGACATCGCCTGGCGGCTGGGGCCGCACCTGCTCGAGCTGCCGTTGATGGCATCGGCGATGGACGGCGTCGTCTCGCCCGCCACCGCCGTCGCGCTGGGCAAGCTGGGCGGGCTGGGCGTGCTCAACCTGGAGGGCATCTGGACTCGCTACGAGGACGCCGACGCCGAGCTGGCGCGGATCGCCGAGTTCGACAAGGCCGAGGCGACGCGGGAGATGCAGCGGATCTACGCCGAGCCGGTGAAGCCGGAGCTGATTGCCCGGCGGGTCGAGGAGATCAAGGCCGAGGGCGTGCTGGCGGCCGCCTCGCTGACGCCGCAGCGCGTGCGCGAGTACTGGCACCTGGCGCTGGACGCCGGGCTGGACGTGCTCGTCATCCAGGGCACCGTGGTCTCGGCCGAGCATGTGTCGACGGTCGTCGAGCCGCTCAACCTGAAGGAGTTCATCGCCGCGCTGCCGGTTCCCGTGATCGTTGGCGGCTGCGCCTCCTACCAGGCGGCGCTGCACCTGATGCGCACCGGCGCCGCGGGCGTCCTTGTCGGCGTCGGCCCGGGCGCCGCCTGCACGACCCGCGGCGTCCTCGGCGTCGGCGTGCCGCAGGCGACCGCGATCGCCGATGCCGGCGCCGCCCGCACCCAGCACCTGCTGGAAACCGGCCAGTACGTGAATGTGATCGCCGACGGCGGCATGCGCACCGGGGGCGACATCTCCAAGGCGATCGCCTGCGGGGCGGACGCGGTGATGATCGGCTCGCCGCTCGCCCGGGCGACCGAAGCGCCGGGCCGGGGGACGCACTGGGGGATGGCGACCTTCCATCCCAGCCTGCCCCGCGGCGCCCGCGTCAAGACCGACCAGGTGGCAACGCTGGAGCAGATCGTGGTCGGGCCGGCCAACGAGAACGACGGCACGCTGAACCTGATGGGTGCGCTTCGGACGTCGATGGCGACCACCGGCTACGACAGCATCCAGGCCTTCCAGAAAGCGGAGATCATGTTCGCGCCGGCGCTTCAGACGGAGGGCAAGAAGCTCCAGCGCGAGCAGGCCGTCGGGATGAGCCGGTGAGCGACCCGCGGCGCTCCGGGCAGCCCTCGGGCGCCGGAGTGCTCGCTGCCGGCGGCGCCCACCGGCCGGTGCTGGTGGTCGACTTCGGCGCCCAGTACGCGCAGTTGATCGCCCGCCGCGTGCGTGAGTGCCGGGTCTACTCGGAGATCGTCTCCCACGAGACGCCCGCGGCCGAGCTGGCAGCCCGCGACCCGATCGGGATCATCCTCTCGGGCGGGCCGGCGTCGATCTACGAGCCCGGCGCGCCGGCCCTCGAACCCGACCTGTTCGAGCTTGGCGTGCCGGTGTTGGGCATCTGTTACGGCATGCAGGCGATGGCGGCCGCACTCGGCGGCGAGGTCTCGAACACGGGCATCGGCGAGTTCGGTAAGACGCCGCTTCGGCTGGCCGAGGGCAGCGCCATCTTCGGCGACCTGCCGGCCGACCAGACCGCCTGGATGAGCCACCGCGATTCGGTGCTGCGGCCGCCGTCCGGTTTCGCCGTCACCGCGTCCACCGAGACGACGCCCGTCGCGGCCATGGAGCATCGCGAGCGCGCTCTCTACGGCGTTCAGTTCCATCCCGAGGTCGGGCACACGCCGCGCGGCACCGAGATGCTCGGCAGCTTCGTGCTCGACGTCTGCCAGGCGCCGCCGACCTGGACGGCCCTGCAGTTCATCGAGGAGCAGGTGGAGCGGATCCGCGCCGAGGTGGGGGACGACCAGGTCATCTGTGCGCTCTCCGGCGGCGTCGACTCGGCGGTGGCCGCGCTGCTCGTCCACCGCGCCGTCGGCGACCAGCTGACCTGCGTCTTCGTCGACCACGGCCTCCTTCGCAAGTCCGAGGCCGAGCAGGTCGTGGAGGCGTTCGAGGAGCACTTCCGGGTGCCGCTCGTGCACGTCGACGCAGCCGACCGCTTCCTCGACCGGCTGGCCGGCGTCACCGACCCGGAGACGAAGCGGCATATCATCGGCGAGGAGTTCATCCGCCTCTTCGAGGACGAGGCGCGGCGGCTGGGCGATGTCCGCCACCTGGTGCAGGGCACGCTCTACTCGGACGTGATCGAGTCGGGCAGCCACACGGCGGCCAGGATCAAGAGCCACCACAACGTGGGCGGCCTTCCCGAGGACATGGACTTCCATCTGGTCGAGCCTCTGCGCCTGATCTTCAAGGACGAGGTGCGGCGGGTCGGCGAGGAGCTCGGGCTGCCCGAGCGGATGGTCTGGCGCCAGCCGTTCCCGGGGCCCGGCCTGGCCATCCGGATCATCGGCGAGGTCACCCGCGAGCGCCTGGAGATCCTCCGCGATGCCGACGCCGTGCTGCTCGAGGAGGTGCGCCGGGCCGGCCTCTACCACCAGCTCTGGCAGACGTTCGCGGTGCTGCCGGCGATCCGCTCGGTGGGCGTCCAGGGCGACTCGCGCACCTACGCCTATCCCATCGTCATCCGCGCGGTGTCGTCCGAGGATGCGATGACGGCCGACTGGGCGCGCCTGCCCTACGACCTGCTGGAGCGGATCTCGAGCCGGATCATCAACGAGATCCCGGGCGTCAACCGGGTCGCCCTGGACATCTCGTCCAAGCCCCCGGCAACCATCGAGTGGGAGTAGGGGCGGCGCCGCCTATCTAGCGGACGACGACGGCGATGGCCGGCGAGACGGCCGTCAGCCAGTGCTTGGTCTTGCCGCCTGAGAACACCCAGCGCAGGTGCAGCGAGCGCTGCCTCTTGAACTCCACGAACGTGTGGAACTTCCCCCGCGCATTCACCGTGGCCGACGCCAGCGTGTGCCAGGGCCCGCTTCCCGACCGGCTCTGCGCCGCGATTCGGGCGCCGTGCATGTTGGGCAGTGAGTGACCCTTGAACTCGTGGCGGGTGCCGACGGCGATGTGATACACGCCGCCCGAGCGCTTGCCGACAAGGCCGGCGCTCAGGGACGGTGTCACGTAGATGTGCTGCTTTCCGGTGATCGCCGGCGCCTCGGTGTCGGAGCCGAGATAGACCGCCCGCCAGGTCAGGTTGCGGTTGAGCTGGTTCTTGATCCGGATGTCGTAATGGCCCGGCTTCGTACTGGCCTCGGAGATGCCTCCGAACTCGAACCCGTTCGAGAGCTGGATGATGACCAGCGCGTCGCCCACCGGGCCTCCGGTGTCGGTGAGCGTTCCGTTGAACCGGACGAGCGTGCCGTACTTGATCGAGATCCCGGGTGCCGGGGCGGGGGCGGTCAGGGTGGTGGTGCGAGGCGCGGTCACGGGCACCGGCCCGTGCGTGTGCAGCGCGGTCGCCAGGTTCTGGGCGTCCACCGACCCGAGACCGGTGACCATGTCGTAGCCGGGCGCTGCCGTGTACTTGGTGCCGCCGGTCAGGTTGTTTGACCCGGTCTTGATGTCGTGGAAGACGTTCGACCCGATCTGCGAGTAGAGGAAGGGGCTGGCGAATCC
>DASUHT010000088.1:0-18596 GCA_036273335.1 Gaiellales bacterium
GACTTCATCCGCGACACGGCGCCCGAGTTCCGAAAGCCCACCTCCGAGCAGCTCTCGAGCTTCATCCAGCCCACCTGGCAGGCGCTGATCGACGGCGCCCGCTACGTCAACCCACGGCTGACCGAGATCATCGACGAGCTGCAACCGGACGCGATCTGCGAGGACAATGTGGTCGCCTTCCCGGCGCTCGCCGCCAGCGGCCGTCCGTGGGTGCGCATCCTGTCGTGCAACCCGGCCGAGCTGCCTGACCCGGAGGTGCCGCCGGTCTTCTCCGGCCTGCCCGCCGGCGACCGCTCGCAGTGGCCGCAGTTCCGGGCCGAGTACGAGCGCAGTCACCGGCCGATGTGGTCGGAGTTCGACGCCTTCGTCCGCGAGGCCGGGGCGTCTGGCCTGCCCGACCTGGAGTTCATCCAGCACTCGCCCTATCTGAACCTGTACCTGTATCCCGAGGACGCCGACTACCCGCGCCGGCGGCCGCTAGGGAAGGACTGGCACCGAGTCGAGTCGTGCGTCCGCCGCGACGACTCCGGCGGCTGGGCGGCACCGCCCGAGCTGGCCGGCGACGGCGCGCTGATCTATCTCTCCCTGGGCTCGCTGGGGTCGGCCGACGTGGGGCTGATGACCCGTCTGATCGACGTTCTCTCGCGCACCCCGCACCGCTACGTCGTCTCCAAGGGGCCATGCCACGACCAGTTCGAGCTGGCACCCAACATGTGGGGCGGCGAGTACCTGCCGCAGCCGGCGATCCTGCCCCAGGTCGACCTGGTGATCATGCACGGGGGCAACAACACGACCACCGAGTGCTTCCACCACGGCAAGCCGAGCATCGTGCTGCCGCTCTTCTGGGATCAGTACGACAACGCCCAGCGCGTCGACGAGACGGGCTTTGGCGTCCGCCTGCGCACCTACGACTTCGAGGACGCCGAGCTGCCGGCCGCGATCGACCGGCTGCTGGCCGACGCGGCGCTTCGCGAGCGGCTGGCGGGCATCTCCCGCCGCCTCCAGGAGCACCCCGGCACGGTACGCGCGGCCGACCTGATTGAGCGCGTCGCTGCCAACGCCTGACCAGGTCGCGGCCAGCCGCTGGTACGCCGACACCGGCGGCCCGGTGCGGGCGGTGGAGCCGCTGGCGGCGCTGCCGCTGGACGGGCGGGGGCTGCTGACGGTGCTCGCCGTGCAGGCGCCGCCCGGCCCGGACGAGCGCTACCTGTGGCTGGAGGGGGACGTCGGCCAGGCGCTGGCCGACCTCGTCCGCGACGGGCGCCCGGAGGCGCCGGGCTTCACCGTCGCCCGGACCTCGGCGACCCCGTCGATGCCCGATTGCAGCGGCGAGCGGCCGATCGAGATCGACCAGTCGAACACCTCGATCGTGGTCGGCGAGCGGCTGGTGGTGAAGCTCTTCCGCCGGCTGGCGGCCGGCCCCCATCCCGAGATCGAGCTGGGCGCCCAGCTCACCGAGCACGGCTTCGCGGCCGTCCCGGCGCTCTTCGGCTCGGTGCACTACGGCGACGCGGCGGTGGCGTCGGTGCACGCCTACGTGCCCCGCGCCCGGGACGGCTGGGACTGGGCGGGCGAGGCGGTGATCGCAGGTCAGGTGGACGAGCTGCAGCGCCTGGGCGAGCTGACCGCCGAGATGCACCGGGTGCTGGCCGGTCTTGGCGGCGGCAGCGCCGGCCGGGCCGAGCGCGACCGCTGGCATGCTGCCGCCCGCGCCCAGCTCGACCGCGCGCTGGCCATCTCCGGCGATTCCGCGCGGGCCGTGCTCGAGCAGCACCGGCCCGGCATCGAGGCGGGGCTGGACGGCCTCCGCGGGGACGTGCCCGCCGCCCTCTCGCGGGTCCACGGCGACTACCACGTAGGGCAGATCCTGAACGCCGGCCGCAGGCTCTGGATCATCGACTTCGAGGGCGAGCCTGGCCGCAGCCTGGACGAGCGCCGGCAGCCCGGGTCGCCGCTGCGCGATGTGGCGGCGATGCTGCGCTCGTTCGACCACCTGGCCCGCCACGTCGACCGCGACCGGCGGGCGATCGGGCCGGCGGCGGTCGACGCCTGGATCGCCGACGCCCGCGCCGCCTTCCTGGCCGGCTACGGCCCGCTCGACCGCTCGCTGCTGCGGGCGTTCGAGGTCGAGAAGGAGTGCTACGAGTTCACCTATGCGGCCACGTACCTTCCCGACTGGGCATACGTCGCCGAGGGCGGCATGCGCTGGCTGATGGAGCACGGCGATGGCTGACCTGCAGCCGGGCCGCTTCCTGGAGGACGTGCTGGACACACCGCGGGCGCTTCGCGCCACCGCCGACCTGCACGCGGGCGGCGGCCCGTTGACCCGCCTCGGCGTGCTGGAGCCGCGGCCCTCGCGCATGCTCTTTCTGGGTATGGGCAGCTCGCGTTACGCCGCGCTGAACGTGACGGCGATGCTGCGCGGGCGGGGCGTCGACGCTCACGCCGAGCTGGCCTCGACCGGTGCCCCGCAGCCACCGGCTCCGGATACGTTGGCGGTGGCGGTGTCGGCGAATGCCGGCTCGGCCGAGACGCTGGTCGCGCTTCGCCGCCACGCCGGGCACAGCCACACGGTGGCGGTGACCAGCCGCCCCCGCTCCCAGTTTGCGGCGGCCGCGGGCCTTTGCCTGGCCCTTGGCTCCGGCTCGGAGGTGAGCGGCGTGGCCTGCAAGAGCTACGCGAGCACGCTTGCGGTGCTGCTGCTGATTGCCGGCCGGATGCTCGGCGAGCCGCGGCTCGGCCGCGATCTCTTGCGCGACGCGGCCGACGCCTCGGAGCGGGTGCTCGAGGACCGCGAGCGGTGGCTCCCACAGGCGGTCGAGCTGCTGGCCGGGCGGGCGCTGCACGTGCTTGCGCCGGCGGAGCGGATCGGATCCGCCGAGCAGTCGGCGCTGATGCTGCGCGAGGTGCCGCGCGTGCGCACCGACGCCTGCGAGACCGGCGACTGGTCGCACGTCGACGTCTATCTCTCGAAGCGCCCGGGCCTCGGCCTGGTCATGTTGCGCGGGTCGGCCTGGGAGGCGGAGGTGATGGACTGGGCGGTCGAACGCGGTGTGCCGGTGGTGACCGTCGGCGGCGGGCTCGACCGGTCGGTGCTGGACGTGCCGATCGCCGACGGCGGCGATCCGCTGGTGCGCCTGCTGGTCGAGACCCACGCCTGTGAGCTCCTGGCCGCGGAGCTGTGGCGGCTCGATCCGATCTGAGTCGTGAATGAACCGGCCCAGGCCCCTTTATGCATGCTGGGCGGGGCAGTACCCTTCTCGCGCATGTCCCTGCCCAACTGGATCACGGTCGGCCGCATCCTGCTGATCCCGGTCTTCATGGTCCTGCTGTTGGGCCGGCTGCCGGGCGGCGACTACCTGGCAGCTGCCGTGTTCGCAGTGGCGGCGGTGACCGACACCGTCGACGGCTATCTGGCGCGGTCGCGCGACGCCCGCACCACGCTCGGCGTCTTCCTCGACCCGATAGCCGACAAGCTGCTCGTCTCGGCCGCGCTCATCTCGCTGGTCGAGCTGGGACGGGTCGCCGCCTGGGTCGCGATGGTGATCATCGCCCGCGAGTTCCTGGTCAGTGGGCTGCGCATGGTCGCGGCGACCCAGGACACCGTCATTGCGGCGTCCGTCTGGGGCAAGCTGAAGACCCTGGTCCAGGTGGTGGCGATCGCCGCCCTGATCCTCGACGACCCCCCGCACACCGCGACCAGCGTGCTGGTGGCGTGCGCGGTCGCGATCACGATCTGGTCGGGGATCGACTACTTCATCGATGCCCGCGACCTGCTGCGAGCGCCCGCGTGACCGGCTCCGTCGTCGTCCTCGCCGTTGCCTATCTGCTCGGCTCCATCCCCTTCGGCTACCTGGCGGGACGAACGGCGGGCATCGATCTTCGCCAGCACGGATCCGGCAACACCGGCGGCACCAACGCCGTCCGCGTCCTCGGGCCCAAACGCGGGGTGCCGGTGATCCTGCTGGACGTGGCCAAGGGCGCGTTGGCCGTGCTGGTGGCCAAGCACTACGGCGGCGTCGGCCTGGAGGTGCTCGCCGCCACGGCCGCCATGGCCGGCCACATGTTCCCGGTCTTCCTCGGCTTCGGCGGCGGCAAGGGCGTGGCCGTAGGGCTCGGGGCGACCGCCGCCCTGGTCCCGGTGATCGGACTGATCGCTGTCCCCCTCTGGCTCGGCCTGTTGCTGCTCACGGGGTACGTGTCGGTGGGCTCGATCGTGACCGCGCTGGCGATCTCGCTGATGGCCTTTCTGTTCGACGAGCCATGGCAGGTGGAGGCGTTCTGCGTCGCCGCCACCGTCATCGTGCTCTGGCGGCATCGCGAGAACATCGGCCGCCTGCGCAGCCGCTCCGAGCATCGGGTGAACATTCGCGGCTGGTGGGCCGCTCGCCGTTCGACCGCCGCCTAGACGGTCGGGCTCTTCCCGCCCTCCAGCCAGGCCCGCGCCGTCGTATGCCGGGGGCGGTCCGACGAGCCCTCGAGGTCGGCTCGAAGCTCGCCCACGAGGCCATGCCGCTCGGCCAGGACGTCGTGGTTGTGGATGGTCTCGAAGTTGACCTGGCGGGCGAGCAGGAAGCAGCCATCGGAGAGGTCCGGGTAGCGCTCCATCGCGCCCGCCACCATCAGCCGTACCGAGTCCTCGACGAAGCGGGGATGCAGGTGGGCCTGCTCGACGACGAACAGCTCGTCGGGGCGCTTGAGCAGCTCGAACACGGGCGCGCTCATCCCGTCCTCGGCGATCTTGATCAGATCGCGGGCGTCGATCTCCCGGCTCGTTCCGATCATCAAGGTCGCCTCCGCACGTTGGTTGTGCGTCGCGGCCGGCAGCAGCCGGAAGATCT
Organism: Gaiellales bacterium; assembly: GCA_036273335.1. Classification (GTDB taxonomy): domain Bacteria; phylum Actinomycetota; class Thermoleophilia; order Gaiellales; family JAICJC01; genus DASUHT01. The sequence goes on from DASUHT010000088.1 coordinate 4,842, forward strand.
CCTCCACCTGGCCGTCGTCATAGCCCGCCTCGGCCAGCCGCTCGGCGGCCCGCTCGCGGATCAGGCCCTGCGCGCAGGGGCACGCGTTGAGGCCGCGTACCTCGACTCCGACCATCCGCCGCGGGCCGGCGCCGTTGACCAGCGAGTGGCCGATCAGGTGGTAGATCTCCTGGGTCGGCAGGCCCGAGACAGGCGTCATCCGGGTGACCGGGAACTTGGCCCGGATGGACACCTCCGAGCGCAGCGCCTGCTGACGCTCGACCACCCTGGCGGCGATGTGCTCGGCCAGGTCCTCCACGTGGAGCGCCTCGCCGATCACCACCTTGTCGATGGCCTCGGCGACGGTCTCGGGGAAGCGGGACATGTGCACGCCCTTCTGGGCGGGGTCGAGGTCGACATAGCAGTCGATGTCGGCGTAGTAGACGAGCTCGGTTCCGGCATGGGCGATCCGGATCACCTTCTGGACGCCGGTCACACCGGCTCGGGTCAGCGCCAGCGGCACCTCGGGCGCCGTGGCCTGGAGATCGGTTGCGAAGCTGGTCGATTCAGACATGCGCCGAAGTCTAGATGGACTGTTGCGTCGGCAATCTGTCAGGCGGCTCACTCCCGCAGGAGGCGCGAGAGGCGGCGGTCGGCGAGCGGCTTGCCGCCGGTCTGGCAGGTGGGGCAGTAGTAGACCGTGTGCTCCTCGAAGGAGATCTCGTGGATGCGGTCGCCGCAGCGCGGGCAGGGCTGCCCGCCCCGGTCGTGCACCTGGTATCCACGGTCGGCCTTGGTGGTAAGACCATTCTCCGAAAGCGGCACCAGGCGCGAGACGGCGTCCCCGAGCACCTCCACGATGGCCGCATGAAGTCGTTCCACAGATGCTTCGTCGAGGGTCGCCGTTCGTTGGTAGGGCGACAGCATGGCGGCGTGCAGGATCTCGTTGGCGAACGCCCGGCCAATCCCGGCAATCGCCCGCTGGTCGCGCAGGAACGCGTGCAGCTGATGCGGGTGATCGTGCAGCGAGCGGGCGAGCGCGTCGACGGTGAACGCCGGATCGAGCGGCTCGGGACCGATGTGGGCCAGTTCCTCGGCGAGCACCTCCGGCGTCCACAGCCAGGCGGCCGCCCGCCGCTTTCGGCCGCTCTCGGTCATGACCAGATTCAGCCCGCCCTCGAACTCGACCGCCAGCACCGCGCTCTTGGCCCGCGTCGGCGAGACGAGCAGCCGGCCGGCGCTCATCAGGTGGAGCACCAGGCTGTTGCCGTCCTCCGCCTCGAAGAGCAGCCGCTTGGCCCGTCGCCGAACGTCCACCAGGTGCTGTCCGGCCAGCGAGCCGATCGGCGGGTCGATCGTCTTGAGCGTCGCGAAATGGGCGACTGGCACGCCGGCGATCGGCTCCGCACGCAGGCGGTCGCGCTGGGCGATGACGAAGGCTTCAAGCTCGGGAAGCTCGGGCATTCCCCGATGCTAGCCAGCGGCGGGCTTTTCGCGTCCGTCACGGTACTGGAAAGAAACTTTTTCGCGAGTCTTTCACCGCTCGTTTACGGGGCTATACTCCGCACGTCTGCGTTCCACATATTCCCACCTGGCGAGGGAGGTGGCGAGTGGGTTGCCGTTCTTCGCTTGGGAATTCCCCGTGTTCCACCCGTCCCATCCACGACCTTCGCGAGGACGCCCATGCTGACCGTCGAGATCTCGCTCCCGGAAATCGAAGAGCTGAAGGGGCTGGTTCAGGAGGGTCAGGAAAAGGGCTATTTGACGTACGACGAGGTGGCGGCGGCGCTCGAGGAGATCGAGCTCACCAAGGAACAGCTCGAGGACTTCTACACGTACCTGATCGAGCACAACATCGAGCTCCTGGATGCCGAGTCCCGGCAGACCGCCCAGCTCGATGCCCAGCTGCACGGCGAGAAGGCGCCCGAGCTCGACCTCACCGTCGAGCCCAGCCTGGACTCGCTCCGCCTCTACCTGCGTGAGATCGGCAAGGTGTCGCTGCTGACGGCCGACCAGGAGGTCAGCCTGGCCAAGCGCATCGAGCGCGGCGACATGTCGGCCAAGCAGCAGATGATCGAGGCCAACCTGCGCCTGGTCGTGTCGATCGCCAAGGGCTACCTGGGTCGCGGCCTCTCCTTCCTCGACCTGATCCAGGAGGGCAGCCTGGGCCTCATCCGGGCGGTCGAGAAGTTCGACTATCGCAAGGGCTACAAGTTCTCCACCTATGCCACCTGGTGGATCCGCCAGGCGGTGACCCGGGCGATCGCCGACAAGGCGCGCACGATCCGGATCCCCGTGCACATGGTCGAGAAGTTGAACCGGGTCGTGCACATCGAGCGCCAGCTGGTGCAGCGGCTCGGTCGCGAGCCGCGGCCGGAGGAGATCGCCTTCGAGCTCTCGATGTCGGCAGACGAGGTGCGCGAGATCCTGCGCATGGCCCAGCTGCCGGTGAGCCTGGAGAAGCCGATCGGCGAGGAGGAGGAGTCCGAGCTGGGCGACTTCGTGCAGGACGAGCAGGCGCCCAGCCCCTTCGACTCGGCCACGGTGTCGCTGCGCCGGGAGGACATCGAGCGGGCCCTCGACTCGCTGCCGGAGCGGGAGCGCAAGGTGATCGAGCTGCGCTTCGGCCTGAAGGGCGAGCAGCCCTACACGCTGGAGGAGGTCGGCCGCGCGTTCGGCGTCACCCGCGAGCGGATCCGCCAGATCGAGAACAACACGCTGAAGAAGCTGGAGGGGCTGCCCGAGGCGCAGGCCCTTCGCAACGCCGAGGCGTAGCTCAGGCCTCGCCGGTCGTCGGCGCGTCGGGCTCGCGATGGTCGGCGTAGCGTACGAAGAAGATGCTGCCGATGAACGGTCCGACGCCGCCGAAGACGATGACGGCCACCGCCACCTGTGGTGCGATCACGCGGTAGCGGGCGGCGATGATGCAGACGACGCACATGACGGCGAAGAGCACCCCGTGCACGAACCCGAAGAGGAACGTCGCCGGCTGCGGCTTGCCGATCAGAAATGCGCACACCAGGAGGCCGGCGAAGACGAACGAGTGGAAGATGCTGGTCGCCTCGAGCCGCCCGTAGGTGACGTGGCGGCGGAACCGCTCGGCTGCCAGGTTTCGTTCGTCCACGAGGGCGGCATGCACGGTAGTGAAACCATCTAGACTCCGGCTCCACCGGGAGGGTGTCCGAGTGGTTAAAGGAGACGGGCTGTAAACCCGTTGGCTCTGCCTACAGAGGTTCGAATCCTCTCCCTCCCATATGCCCTTCGCCTGCGAAGGAGGGGGCCCGCGGGGGAACCTATTCCAGCGCGAGTGGTCGCGGGTGGCTAGCTCACCAAGATCGGTGATCCGCAGCGCGGTCGCGCGCAGGCGGACTGCTGAACGCCAGGCGGCGGCGCTGGCGGCCCTGGCGATCATTGGCGTCGTCCTCATGATCTGGACATCGCTCGGCGTGTTCGGCGGGTTGGTGACCGCGATCGCGATCGTGATTGCGGTGATCCAGCTGGTGGTGATCGCCTGGGCACGCCAGGAGATCCGCCTGGCAGCGGATCAGCTGATCGATACGGGCACACCGGCAGGCGATGACCCGGAGGTGTCGGCCCAGCTCGACGCTCGCATCCGCGAGCTGCGTGGCGCGCGGGAGCGCCGGCGTACCGCCCGGATCCTCCGCGACGCGATCGTCGATGCTCGGCGACCTCGATCCAGCAACCCGCTCGTGCTTGCCGGTCGATCGGTCACGCTGACCAGAGGCGCCGCCCGCGCGCTCGTCGCCGACGAGCTGCTCGCCACGCGCATCGCGACCAGCCTCGCCGAGTCGGAAGCCGACCCTCGGGCGATCGTCGCCGTGCGCAACGTGCTCTTTCCCCAACCGGGCCCTCCCGTCTCGCCGGAGGCACAGGAGCGCGATGCACGTGCGGAGATCGCCCGCGCAGCCCACCTCCTGGGCATCGACGGCGACCGGGACCGGCGATGAATCTGCGGGCGGGGGCGCCGATTCGCCAGCCAATGGTCGAAGCCGGCGCGGTACCCTTGTGCGATGCGTTGCCCGGCTTGCACCGCCGAGAATCGCCCCGGACGCCGCTTCTGCGGTCAGTGCGGCGCGCCGCTCGAGATGGCCTGTCCTGCTTGCGGCGCGGCGAACCAGCCCGACGAGCGGTTCTGCGGCGACTGCGGGGCCGCCCTCGCCGAACAGGCGGCGCCGACGGTCGCGGCACCGGTCACCGAGCGGCGGCTGGCCTCGATCCTCTTCGCCGACCTGGTCGGGTTCACGCCGCTCGCCGAGGAGCGCGACCCGGAGCGTGTGCGCGAGCTCCTGTCGCGGTACTTCGAGCTCGCGGCGACGGTGGTCGGGCGCCACGGCGGCACGGTCGAGAAGTTCATCGGCGACGCCGTGGTCGCCGTCTGGGGCACCCCGGTCGCCCAGGAGGACGACGCCGAGCGGGCGGTGCGGACTGCGCTCGAGCTGGTCGCGGCGGTCCCCGAGCTGGAGCCGGGGCTGGCCATGCGCGCCGCGATCTCGACCGGCGAGGCAGCGGTGACGGTCGGCGCCCGCCGTGAGGGGATGGTGGCCGGCGACGTCGTCAATACCACCGCCCGCATGCAGGCGGCGGCGCCCGCCGGCGCCGTCCTGATCGACGACGCCACCCGCCGAGCCACCGAGGCGGCGATCCACTGCGAGCCGGCCGGCCGCCACGAGCTGAAGGGAAAGTCCGAGCCGGTGACCCTCTGGCGCGCCACACAGGTGGTCGCAGAGCGCGGCGGCCGCCGGCGTTCGCGGGGGCTGGAGCCGCCGTTCGTCGGTCGCTCGCGGGAGCTCCGGCAAGTCCAGGACCTGCTGCACGCCGCCGCCGAGCAGCGGCGGGCGCAGCTGGTATCGGTGACCGGGGTGGCCGGCATCGGCAAGACGCGGCTCTCGTGGGAGCTGGAGAAGTACGTCGACGGGTTGGCGGACGACTTCCTCTGGCATCGCGGGCGCTGCCTCTCCTACGGCGACGGCGTCGCCTTCTGGGCGCTGGCCGAGATGGTGCGCATGCGTGCCCGGATCTCCGAGGAGGACGGCGCCGACGAAGCGCGGGCGAAACTGGCCCACGCCCTCGAGGAGCACCTGCCGGCGGAGGACGAGCGGGACTGGGTGCGGCCGGCGCTGCTCCACCTGCTGGGTCTGGAGGCGCTCGCGGAAGGCGATCGCGGCAGATTGTTCGCGGCCTGGCGCCTCTTCATCGAGCGGATGGCCGATTCGGCGCCGGTGATGCTCGTGTTCGAGGACCTGCAATGGGCCGACCAGGCGCTGCTCGACTTCCTCGAGTATCTCCTGGAGTGGTCGCGCGACCTGCCGCTGTTCGTGCTGGCGCTCGCCCGGCCGGAGCTGGCCGGCCTGCGGCCCGGCTGGGGAGCGGCGTCGCGCAGCCACACGTCGCTCGTCCTGGAGCCGCTGACGGGGCCGGTGATGCTCGAGCTGCTGGCCGCCATGCGGCTGCCGGCCGAGGTCATCGGCCCGATCGCCGAGCGCGCGGAGGGGATCCCGCTCTATGCCGTGGAGACCGTTCGCATGCTCATCGACCGGGGCGCCCTGGTCGCCGGCGACGGCGGCTTCCAGGCGGTCGCCGAGGTCGGCACACCGGAGATCCCGGAGACGCTGCACGCGCTGGTGCTGGCCCGCCTGGACGCGCTCCCGGCGGCTGACCGGGGGCTGCTCCAGGACGCGGCGGTGCTGGGCAAGACCTTCACCACCGACGGCCTGGCCGCGGTCAGCGGCATCGCTGCCGGCGACATCGCACCCCGGCTGGAGCTGCTGGTGCGCCGGGAACTGCTCTCGATCGACGCCGATCCGCGTTCGCCGGAGCGCGGGCAGTACGGCTTCGTCCAGGCGCTCGTCCGCACCGTCGCCTACGAGACCATGGGTCTGCGCGACCGCAAGCGTCGCCATCTGGCGGCTGCCGCCCACCTGACCTCGATCGACCAGGGGGACGAGCTGGTCGAGCTGGTCGCCATGCACACGCTGGACGCCTACCGGGCAGTGCCGGACGATGACGACGCCGCCGGGATTCGCGAGCAAGCGCGCGACCTGCTGCTGCGGGCGGCGGTGCGGGCACGCTCGCTCGCCGCACCGGCGGAGGCGAAGCGGCTGACACTGACCGCGCTCGAGCTCGCCGACTCGGACGGTGTCCGTGCCCGGCTGCTGGAGCAGGCGGGCGAGGACGCGCTGACGATGGGCAACCCGGTCGAGAGCCGCGAGCTCGGGGAGCGGGCGCTTGACATCCAGCGGGAGCGCGGCGACGAACGGGCGGCCGCGCACGTGCTCGCCAGGATCGGCGACGCGCTCTTCCTGGAAGGCCGTCCGGACGAGGCCGTGCCGCTGATGCGGCAGGCCTACGATGCGCTGAAGGACCAGGAGCCGACCGTCGAGCTGGCCGAGCTGGCTGCCCAGCTCGGCCGCATGCAGGGTTTGGCCGGGCTGGCCGAATCCGACACCGAGCCGGTGGAGCGGGCGATCGAGCTGGCCGAGCAGCTGCGGCTTCCGGCGGTCCTCTCGGAGGCCCTCAACACCCGCGGCACCTTCATGGTCGGGCGCCGTCCCGAGCACGCCCGGACACTGCTCGAAGGCGCGCTTCGGATCGCGCTCGAGCATGACCTCCCCCGGCAGGCGATGCGCGCGTACTTCAACCTGTCCTTCGCATGCGAGTGTGCCGACCTGGACGGGAGCGCACTCGACCGCCAGGGAATGGCGCTCGCGCGCCGTGTCGGCGACCGTCAGTGGGAGCGGTCGTTCCAGGTGCACCTGAGCTCGTACGAGTTTCTGGCCGGTGCCTGGGACGAAGCGCTGCGCACGGCAGACGTCATGTGGGCCGGCGGGGAGTCGAGCGGCGACAGTTTCGTCGCGGCCGGCCGCCTGATCGCTGCCCAGGTGCTCCTGCGCCGTGGCCGGCTGGACGAGGCGCGGCAGGCGATCGCCGACTCGGGGATCGACGAACGGCACCGCGAACCGCAGGGCCTGCTCGCCTGGTCCTGGACGATGGCGTCGCTGCGGGCGGCCGAGGGCCGATTCGACGAGGCGGCCCGGCTGGCGGCCGGATCTCGGGTGCCCCCCGGGACGGTCGCGGTGCATGCCTGGACCTACCCGCTGGCGCTGGTCGAGGCGGCCGCGCGGGTGGACGCCGACGACCGGGCCGGCCTGGGCGAGCTGCGCGGCTGGCTGGTGCGGGTTCCGGTCGGGCTTCGACCGGCCTCGGCCCAGGCACTGGATGCCTGGCTGGCTGCGCTGCTCGACCCGGGGGACGACCCGGACGCCCGCTTCGGCGAAGCCGCCGCCCTCCTGGACGCCATTCCCCGTCCCTGGCATCGGGCCCAGGTGCTGGAGTCGCACGCGGCAAGCCTGCGCGGCCGGCGCCGGCCCGAGGAAGCGGCCGCCCTGCTGTCCCAGGCGGAGGCGATCTACGACCGGCTGGGCGCCCGCCCCGCGGTCGAGCGCCTGCGCGCGTCGTCCACGGAGCGGGCCGCCGTCTCCTAGCCGCCTAGTGCGCGAAGGCGTGGAAGAAGCGCCGCTTACCCCACGCCCTGAACGCCTTCAGCGTTGCCCTGTTGGTCATCACCTGGAAGTTGTAGCCCTTGGGGCTGATCGAGTCGAACCAGGTCACGGACTTGACGCCGGTATGGTGGCGGATCCACTTGGCGCCCTTGGTGATCCAGCCTGGCGTGCGCGGGTCGTTCACCGGCGCGGCGACCTCGGGGATCATCATCGGCACGTGATGCTTGAGCGAGAACTTGTAGGCGGTGTTGAAGATCTCCGGCCAGCTGTTCCAGGTCTTGCCCGGGAAGTTGTAGCCGTCCGGGCCGATCCAGTTCAGGTACCGCCGGCCGGGCCAGAAGGCCTGAGCAGTGCGGTTGGCGAAGTCGAACGCCATCGGCGACCAGACGAAGCGAACGTTCGCAGCGTGCACCGACCGGAAGAGCCGGAAGGTGCGCCGCCAGGCGGCGATCACGGTGGCCGGGCTGCCGATGTTGCGGGGGTGCCCCGCCGGCTGGTCGAACTCGTAGAACGGCCGAAGGAAGAGCGGCTTGCGGAGCGCCTTCAGGTGCTTCGCTGCGCGGAGGATGATGCGGTCCTGGCTACCGCTTGCGATCGCCGCGGCGTTGGTCGTCGGTGCCGCCGACCAGGAGATGATCGGCACCCGATGGTGGTGGAGCGGCCGACTGAAGTTCTTCCAGTGGCTGAACGTCCACGGCTCGTACTTGATGTACACCGCCAGCTTGCGGCCAACCCTCGCCTGCAGGCCGGCGACGCCTGACGGCTCGTTGGGGAACGCGCCCCAGAGCACGCCGTGGCGGGGGACGAGGTTGGCGGCGTTTGCGGTGGCCGGCGCGACGGCCGCAGCGAGGACGATCGCGGCGGTGGTTGCGAGCATGGCAAAGCGTTTCATTCGGTCAGTGAACCTCCCAGCTATCAGAGTCGGCAGACGCGGTGCTTTGGTTGAGCGGCCGGCTCCCGGTTGGGCGCGTGGGACCAGAGTGCGAGGCGGCTGTTAAGCGCGACCGGGCGGGGGTGAAAGAAAACTGTAAAACCCTGGTTACTGCACCGGCGACGCCGGGCTGCGATCGCTCCGGGCGGTCAGACCGCGCCGGGGCTGGTGTAGACCGTCTTGTGCTGGGTGAAGAACTCGCGGGCCTGGGCACCCTGCTCGCGGGGACCGTAGGACGAGCCTTTACGGCCGCCGAAGCCGACGTGGAAGTCGACGCCGGCGGTCGGCAGGTTGACCATCACCATTCCCGCCTGGGCGCGCCGCTTGAAGTCGGCCGCGTGGGCCAGGCTGCGGGTGCAGATGCCGGCCGAGAGGCCGAACGGCGTGTCGTTTGCGATCGCCAGCGCATGCTCGTAGTCGTCGGCCCGGATGACCGCCGCCACCGGCCCGAAGATCTCCTCGCGACAGATCCGCATGTCGTTGCGGGCGCCGATGAAGACGGCCGGGCGCAGGTACCAGCCGCGGCGCTCGCCGCCCTCGACCAGCTCGCCGCCGGCCGCCAGCTCGGCGCCCTCGCTGCTTCCGATGCGCAGGTAGTCGACGTCCTGGTCGAGTTGCCGTTGGTCGACGACGGGGCCGATGTCGCTGTCCTCGTCCAGGGCGTGGCCGACGCGCAGGCTGCCCATCGCCTCCACGAGCGCCTCGACGAAGGCGTCGTGGATGCCCTCGCTCACGATCAGCCGGCTGGAGGCGGTGCAGCGCTGCCCGGTCGAGCCGAACGCGCCCTGGACGGCGCAGTCGACGGCGACCCCGAGGTCGGCATCGTCGAGGACCACCAGTGGGTTCTTACCGCCCATCTCGAGCTGGACGCGGGCACCCCGTGCAGCTGCCAGCTCGCGCACGTGGCCGCCGACCTCGACCGAGCCGGTGAAGGTGACCGCGTCGATGCCGGGGTGGTTGACGATGGCGTCTCCGATCCGCCGGCCACTGCCGACAACCAGGTTGAAGGCGCCGGCCGGGACGTCCGCCCGCTGCACGATGTCGGCCAGTGCGGCCGCCGATGCCGGCACGAGCTCCGCCGGCTTGAGGATGACGCTGTTGCCGTAGGCGAGTGCCGGCGCGGTCTTCCAGGCCGGGATGGCGATCGGGAAGTTCCAGGGCGTGATCGCGGCCACGATGCCCAGCGGCTCGTGGCGCAGCTCGACCTCGACGCCGGGGCGCACCGACTCCAGCACCTCTCCGCCCAGGCGAACCGCCTCGCCGGCGAAGAAGCGGAAGATCTGGCCCGCCCGGGCCACCTCGCCGCGGGCCTCGGTGAGCGTCTTGCCCTCCTCCGAGGCGAGCAGGCGGCCCAGCTCGTCCGATCGCGCCAGCAGTTCCGCGGCCACCCGCTCCAGCGCCTCGGCGCGGCCGGCGCCGGTCATCGACCGCCAGCGCTCGCCTCCGGTGCGGGCGGCGTCGACGGCCGAATCGACCACATCCGGCGCGGCCTGGAGGGCGACGCCGACCGGCGAGTCGAGGTCGGAGGGGTTCTCGACGACTGCCTCGTCGCCGCCCAACCACTCGCCGCCGACCAGGCTCTGGAATCGCGGAGTCGCAGTCATCGGGCCCGATGGTACCGGTGATCGGGCGGTCGATCGCTAATCTGCGAGTGCGTCGGGGATCGCGCGCAGCCAACGGCAGCGGCGGACGCCCCGGCTGCACCGACGATGAACCCGGTGGATCCACAGGACTATCGGCCCTGGCCGACCGTACGCAGGCTGCTCCCGCTGTGGTGGGACGAGCGGGGGTACGCGATCCTGGCGCTGGCCTGCGCGCTCGTCTACACGACGTTCTCGCTGATCATCCCGATTCTCATCCAGCGGGCGATCGACAACGCGGTGGTGCCGCACAAGATCGACAACCTGCGGGTGTACGTCGCGGCCATCATGGCCTTCGCCGTCCTCCGGGCCGGGGTCAACTTCACCCGCCGCTACTCGACGTCGCGGATCGGCGTCAGCGTCGAGGCGCGCCTGCGCGAGCTGCTCTACCAGGGGTACCTGCGCTTTCCCCGCGCCTTCTACGACCGCCACCCCACCGGCCAGGTCGTGAGCCGGGCGACCAACGACCTGTTCCCCGTCCGCTACTTCATCGGCTGGGGGCTCGTCCAGGGCGTCCAGAGCGTGATGATGATCGTCGGCGGCGCCGCCGTGCTGGCGACGGTGAACCTGCGGCTGATGCTCTACACCAGCGTTGCCACGCCGCTGATCGCGTTCGTCGCCTGGCGCTTCGCGCACCTGGTGATCCCGATCTCGCGGCTCGTCCAGGCGCGCAAGGGAGACGTCACCGAGGCCGCCGACGAGGCGGTGGTCGGGATCGAGATGGTGCAGGCGTTCGGGCGCGAGGACGACGTCCGCGACCGTTTCGCCGGCAAGGCGGCGGGCGTTCGCGACATGGTGGTGCGCCAGGCCGGCGTCGAGTCGCAGCACCTGCCGGCACTGTTCTTCCTGCCCAGCCTGTCGATCGCCGCGGTCGTCTTCTTCGGCGGCCGCGACGTCGTCGCCGGGCGGCTGACGATCGGCCAGTTCGTCCTCTTCAACACGATCCTGCTCCAGTTGGCGTGGCCGCTGGAGGCGCTGGGCTGGATCCTCAACCTGGCCCAGCGGGCGGTCGCCTCGGCCGGCCGCACGTTCGCCTGGCTGGAGGGGGTGGCGCTGCTACCCGAGCCGGAGCGTCCACAGCCGCTGCCGGAGGGGGAGCTGGGGGTCCGCCTGGACGGCGTCCACTTCGCCTACAGCGGCGAGGAGGAGGTGCTGCGCGGCGTCGACCTGGCGGTCGAGCCGGGAGAGGTGGTGGCCGTCTGCGGGGCGACCGGGTCGGGCAAGAGCACGCTCCTGAACCTGGTCGCGCGCTTCTACGACCCGACTGCCGGCCGGGTGCTGGTCGGCGGCGTCGACATCCGCGAGGTGTCACTGGCCGACCTGCGCGCGGCGGTCGCGGTGATCACCCAGCGGCCGGTGCTGTTCTCGGTCTCGCTCTACGAGAACCTGACCGTCGGGCGTCCCGATGCCCCCTGGGACGAGGTCGAGGGGCTCTGCCGGGCGGCCGGCGTCAGCGACTTCGCCGATGATCTCCCGGACGGCTACCGGACGCTGATCGGCGAGCGCGGCGTCAACCTCTCGGGCGGCCAGCGGCAGCGAGTCGCGCTGGCCCGGGCGCTGATTGCCGGCACGCCGGTGATCATCCTCGACGATCCGCTCTCGGCGGTCGACACGCATACCGAGCACGAGCTGGTCGAGCGGCTCCTGCCGGCGCTTCGCGGGCGCACCGCGCTGCTGGCGACGCAGCGGCTCTCGACGCTGCAGCTGGCCGACCAGGCGGTCGTGCTGGAGGACGGCCGCATCGTCGAGCGGGGCCGGCCGGGCGAGCTGCTCGAGCACGACGGCACCTTCTCGGCCCTCTTCGGGGAGGAGGTCGGCATTGGCGCGTAGCCGTCGCACGGGACTCAGCCGGCTCTCCCGCTACCTCCAGGGCCGGTGGCTGGTCGTGACCGCCATGATCCTGGTCGCCACCGGCAGCGCCGCCGCCCAGTCGGGCGGCTGGCTGCTGGTGCGGGCGGCGATCGACGACGGCATCTCCAAGCACGACGACCGGACGCTGACGATCGTGGTCGTGGCCTACCTGGCGCTGAATGCGATCGGCTGGATCTGCCAGGTGACCCTGATCCGCGGCCTGGCCGGGATCGGCCAGGGGATCGTGCTCGGCCTTCGCCGCGACCTCTTCGACCACCTGACCTCGCTCTCCCTGCGCTACTTCTCGGAGCAGCGGGCGGGCTGGATCATCGCCCGCCTGACCAGCGACGTGGACGCCATCTCGGATGCGTTCTCGCAGGGGCTGTCGACTCTCGTCTCGAACGTCGTACTGCTGCCGACCACGGTGGTCGTGCTCTTCATCGTCGACTGGCGGCTGGCGCTGGTGGCGATGGTCATCCTGCCGCCGACGATCGTTGTCTCGCGCTGGTTCCAGCGCCGCTCGGCGGTGGCCCAGCTGGACGTGCGAAACCGGATCGCCGCGGTCACCGCGCACGTCGCCGAGTCGGTCTCGGGGATGGCCATCATCCAGGCCTTCAACCGCGAGCGGGCCTTCCAGTCCCAGTTCGATGAGCTGAACCTGGAGAACCGCCGCTCGAACATCTACGCCCAGAAGCTGTTCTCGGTCTTCTTCCCCGCGATCGAGCTCTTCGGCGCGATCTCGACCTGCGCCGTGCTGCTGGTGGGCACGCGCTTCCTGGGCGAGGGCACCCTGACGATCGGCACGCTGATCACGGCCATCTATCTGCTGCAGCTGGTCTTCCAGCCGCTGCAGGAGCTCTCCGACGTCTATGGGCAGATGCAGGCGGCGGCCGCGGCCATGGTCAAGATCAGCTCCGTCCTGGACACGCGTGCGGACATCGAAGATCGCCCCGACGCTCGCCCGATCGGACGCATCGAGGGTCGCATCGACCTCGACGGCGTGCGCTTCTCGTATGGCGACAACGAGGTCCTGCACGGGATCGACATCCACGTGCCGGCCGGCGGCTGCATCGCGCTCGTCGGCCAGACCGGCGGCGGGAAGTCGACGCTGGCCAAGCTGATCGCCCGCTTCTACGACCCCTCCCAGGGCACCGTCCGCATGGACGGCACCGACCTGCGTGAGGTGGAGCTGCGAAGCTATCGCCGCCAGCTCGGGGTGGTGCTCCAGGACCCGTTCCTGTTCTCGGGGACGATCGCCGACAACATCCGCTTCGCCCGCCCCGAGGCGACCGACCAGGAGGTGGCCGAGACGGCCGCGGCGATCGGCGTCGATCGGCTGGCGGCGCGCCTGCACGGCGGTCTGCAGCATCCGGTGCGGGAGGGCGGCGCCGGCCTCTCGGCGGGCGAGCGGCAGCTGATCTCGATCGCCCGCGCCCTGCTCGCCGACCCGCGGGTGCTGATCCTGGACGAGGCCACCTCCAACATCGACCGGCCGACCGAGGTGCTGATCGAGCGGGCGCTCGACCGCCTGCTGCGCGGCCGCAGCTCGATCATCATCGCCCACCGTCTGGCCACCGTTCGCCGCGCCGACCGGATCCTGGTGATCGAGCATGGGCGGATCGTCCAGCAGGGGACGGAAGGGGAGCTGCTGGCCGTGGAGGGCTCGTTCCGGCGGCTGGCGCGGCGGATGCACACGCCGTCGTCGGCGATCCGCGGTCGCCCTTCCGAGCGCCCGGCGGGCCGCCGCCGGTCACCGCGGGCGGACGCGGTCTAGCGTCGCCCTCGCTCAGCCGCGTCTGATCCGCAGCGCGTCAGCCCAGCGGTCGTCATCGCG
>DASUHT010000089.1:0-52525 GCA_036273335.1 Gaiellales bacterium
TGATCGCCAGGTCCCACGCAACGGAGGCTTGCGAACCGCGTCAGGTCCGGAAGGAAGCAGCGCTAAGCAACGTCAACCGGGTGCCGTGGGCGAGCCTGGAAGGAGCCGGCTGTGCAGGCACCACCCGGGTTCGCCACCACGGAGGCGGGTGCACGGTCGCCCATTTCCCAACGACAGTTAGGCTTCCTCGGTGAGCGCCCTCTATCGAACCTACCGGCCCCAGGACTTCGACGAGGTGGTCGGCCAGCAGCACGTCGTTCGGACGCTCCGAAACGCGATCGAGATGGACCGGGTCGCGCACGCCTACCTCTTCGCCGGGCCGCGCGGCACCGGCAAGACGTCGATGGCCAAGATCCTCGCCAAGTCCCTGAACTGCGAGCGCGGCCCGACCGTCGAGCCCTGCAAGATCTGCGAGTCGTGCCGGTCGATCCATGACGCGACGTCGATCGACGTCATCGAGCTGGATGCCGCCAGCCACCGCGGCATCGACGACATCCGGGAGATCCGCGACCGGGTCGCTCTGCGCCCCGCCCGCGGCCGCCGCAAGGTGTACATCGTGGACGAGGCGCACATGCTCACCAAGGAGGCCTCGAACGCCGTCTTGAAGACGCTCGAGGAGCCGCCCGAGCACGTCGTCTTCGTGCTCTGCACGACCGAGATGCAGGCGATGCTGCCGACCATCCGCAGCCGCTGCCAGCGGTTCGTCTTCTTCCGCCCCGGGCTGCCCGAGCTGGGCACAGTGCTGCACCGCGTCTCGGAGGCCGAGAAGATCGACATCGACCCGGCCGCAATCACGCTGGTGGCGCGGGTCGCCAACGGCAGCTTCCGCGACGCGGTGTCGACGCTCGACCAGCTCGCGACCGCGTGCGACGGCCGGATTGGCGTCGCCGACGTCCGCGACCTCCTCGGTGCGACCGACGGCGAGGCGCTCTTTCGGGCGATCGACCGGGTGGCCGACGCTGACGCCGCGGGCTCGCTGCGGCTGGTCGGGGAGCTGGTCGACGGGGGCGCCGACCTGGGCAGCCTGACGTCCGACCTGCTCGGCCAACTGCGCGCGATCTTCCTCTGCCAGCAGCTGGGCGAGCTGCCGGCGGACATCCCGGCCACCGACGACGAGCGGGCGCGACTGCTCGCCCAGGCCGAGCGGCTCGACCCGCCGACCGTGCATCGGCTGGTGGACATGCTGCGCGACGTGCTCGACCAGGTGCGTGAGGGCGCCGATCCGCGGCTCCCGCTGGAGCTGGCGCTGGTGCGGGCCTGCCGCCCGCAGGGTGATCAGTCGCTGGCGGCCCTCGAGCAGCGGGTGGCGCGGCTGGAGCGTGGCGGCAGTGTCGCCGCTCCGCTGCCGCCGGCCGAGGCTGCAGCGGCAACCCCGCCGCCGGCGGCGACGCCGCCTCCCATGGAGGAGCGGAGCGCGGCCGCCGCCACGGCCGAGAACTGGCGCGAGCTGGTGCTGCCGGAGATCGGCCGCCGCTCGCCGCGGCTGTCGGCGCTGATCAAGGACGCCAGCGGGATGGAGATCGAGGACGACCTGGTCACCGTGCGCTTCCCGGCGTCCAAGGCGTTCTCCCGCCAGGGCGCCGAGACCGACGCCAACAAGCAGATCCTGGCCGAGGCGCTGGCGGCCACGGTCGGCCGCCCGGTGGAGGTCAGGCTCGACATCGCGGACGGTGAGGAGGCGGCCGAGCCCGTGGCCGCCCCGGCTGCCGTCCCCGAGGACGAGCTGCTGACGCAGATCAAGGAGACGTTCGACGCCCGCGAGATCGAGGAGCCGCTCAGATGACGAAGATGGACCCGAACAAGATGATGGCCCAGCTGGGCAAGATGCAGCAGCAGATGGAGCAGGCCCAGCAGGAGCTGAAGACCGCCTACGTCGAGCACAGCTCCGGCGGCGGCGTCGTAACGGTGAAGGCATCGGGCGCGCTCGAGATCGTGGAGATCACCATCAAGCCGGAGGCGATCGACCCGGACGACCCGGAGATGCTCCAGGACCTGCTGGTGAGCGCGGTCAACGGCGCGATCGGCGCCGCACAGCAGCTGCAGCAGCAGAAGATGATGAGCGGCATGGGCGGCCTCGGCCTCCCCGGCATGTGACCTCTGGGGCGTATGCATGCCGGTGAAGCCGGCATGTGACCTCTTGGGGCGTATGCAGGCCGGCGAAGCCGGCGGAATACGCAAAGGCCACCAGCACTCCGCCGGCCCCAGGTGCCAGGGGTCGCAGAGCCCTGGCACCCCCCAGCCGCCACGTCCGAGTACAGACCGCCGATGAGGGCGAAGGCCGTAGTGGGCACCCCCCAGCCGCCACGTCCGAGTACAGACCGCCGATGAGGGCGAAGGCGTAGTGGGCACTCCAGCCGCCACGTCCGAGTACACACCACCGTCGAGGCGAGAACCGTTGAGGGCATGACGGCCGCCTTTTGTAGGCTCCGGGTGCGATGTATGCCGCCCCCGTCGAGAACCTGATCAGCCAGCTCGCGCGCCTGCCCGGCGTGGGCCAGCGGACCGCCCAGCGGCTGGCCTTCCACCTGCTGCGGGCAACGCCCGAGGACGCCCAGGCGCTGGCCGCCGCAATCGTCGACGTGAAGGAGCGGATCGGGTTCTGCGAGCGCTGCTTCAACCTCGCCGAGGGCCCGCTGTGCGTGATCTGCGCCGACGAGCGGCGCGACCGGGCGCTGATCTGCGTCGTCGAGGATCCCTCCGACGTCGTCGCGCTGGAACGCACCCATGAGTACCGGGGCCTCTACCACGTGCTGGGCGGCGCCCTGTCGCCAATCGACGGCGTCGATCCCGAGGACCTGCGGATCGCCGAGCTCCTGGAGCGGGTCGCCGGCGGCGAGGTCGGCGAGGTGCTCCTGGCCACCAACCCGAACATGACCGGCGAGGCGACCGCCGGCTACCTGGCCGACCGACTGCGCGGGCAGACCCGGGTCACCCGCCTGGCCAGCGGCCTGCCGGTGGGCGGCGACCTGGAGTACGCGGACGAGGTGACGCTGGGCCGCGCCCTCGCCGGACGCCGGGAGATGTGATCCCGGGTGGCGGTGCTCTCGCCCACCCGCGCGCACGCAATTCGCATGCGCTGGCGATCCGGCACGGCAACCCGCCGGGTGCTGCCCGACTTCGTCGTCATCGGCGGCCAGCGGTGCGGGTCGACCTCGCTCTACACGATCCTCTGCGGCCACCCGGAGGTGATGGCGGCGAGCCACAAGGAGCTCCACTTCTTCGATATGAACTGGGGCCGCGGCACCGACTTCTACCGGCGCTCCTTTCCCCTCCGGGGCCATCTCCAGCGACGTGCCCGGCGGCTCGGCACGCATGTCGTCTCCGGCGAGGCGAGCCCCTACTACCTGTTCCACCCGGCCGTCCCCGAGCGACTGGCATCGACGCTTCCGCAGGCCCGCCTGATCGCGATCCTGCGCGACCCTGTCGACCGCGCCTATTCCCAGTACCAGCTGTCGGCGCGGGACGGCCACGAACCGCTGACCTTCGAGGACGCCCTGGACGCCGAGGCCGAACGGCTCGCCGGGATCGAGGAGCGGCTGGCCGCCGACCCCGACTTCCGAAGCGCCGCCCACCGGCACCAGTCCTACCAGGCGCGGGGCATGTACCTCGATCAGCTCGAGCGCTGGTGGCGCCACATCCCGCGCGAGCGCCTGCTCGTGCTGCGCAGCGAGGACATGTTCGCCGACACCGGCGCGGTGTACGACCGCGTGGTCGAGTTCCTCGACCTGGAGCCGCACCCACGGTCGGATTTCGAGGCGCGAAACCAGGTCGCCTACTCGGGTATGCCGGCGAGCGCACGCCGGCGGCTGCGGGAGCTGTATGCGGAGCCGAACCGGCGGCTGGAGGAGGCCCTGCAACGGCGGCTGGGATGGCAGCGGCCGGGCGTTGCCTGCTAGCGTCGGGCGCCTGATGGTCGACGCTACCTCGATGCACCGCTACACCGATACGACCGAGCGGGTCGCCCAGGCCCTGCTCGCCTACGTCCGCGACCGCCTGCGCCTGAACCCGGTGCCACTGGACGGCCCGCGCAGCCACGAGGAGCTGGCCGCCGAGGCGGGCCGCACGATCACCCCCAACGGCCTCGGCGCCCCCGAGGCGCTGCGCATCTTCGCCGAGACGCTGGCGCCGGCCACGGTATCGGTCGATAACCCGCGCTACCTGGCGTTCATCCCGGCCGCCCCGACCGAGCTGGCGACGCTGTTCGACCTGGTCGTCGGCGCGTCATCGGTCTACGGCGGCAGCTGGCTGGAAGGGGCGGGTGCGGTCTACGCCGAGAACGAGGCGCTGCGCTGGCTGGCCGACCTGGCCGGCATGCCCGAGTCGGCCGGCGGCTGCTTCGTCTCCGGGGGCACGATCGGCAACCTCTCGGCGCTGGTGGCGGCGCGCGAGGCCTGGCGACGCTCCGCCGAGCACACGGGCCGGCCCCGCGTGGCCGCCACCGAGCAGGCCCACTCGTCGATCGACTCCGCCGCCCAGGTGATGGACGTGGAGATCCTGCGGGTACCGACCGACGCGCGCGGACGGCTGACCGGCGAGGCGCTGGCGGCGACGCTGGAGGCGGACGGCGGGGACAGTGTGTTCGCGGTCGCGACGACCGCAGGCACCACCAATCTCGGCGTCGTCGATGACCTCGCCGGCGTGGGTTCCGTCTGCCGTGAGCGCGGGCTCTGGATGCACGTCGACGGTGCCTACGGCGCCGCGGCGCTGGCGGCGCCATCGGTGCGCGCGAAGTTCACCGGGATCGAGCACGCCGACAGCCTGATCGTCGACCCCCACAAGTGGCTCTTCGCGCCGTTCGACTGCTGTGCGTTGCTCTATCGCAACCCGGCGCTGGCGCGGGCCGCCCACACCCAGTCCGCCGGATATCTCGAACCGATCCAGACCGACGCCGAGTGGAACCCATCCGACTACGCGATCCACCTCAGCCGGCGCGCCCGCGGACTGCCCTTCTGGTTCTCGCTGGCCTCGCACGGGACGGCCGCCTACAGCCGGGCGATCGAGGCAACCCTGGAGCTCGCTCGCGCCGCCGCGCAGGAGATCGAGCGGCGCCCGGAGCTGGAGCTGCTGAACGATCCCGACCTCTCGGTGCTCGTCTTCCGCCGTCACGACTGGACCGCCGAGGACTACAACCGCTGGAGCCGGGAGCTGCTCGCGAGCGGCTCCGCGTTCGTCACGCCGACGACTCACGAGGGGGAGATCGTCACCCGGTTTGCGATCGTGAACCCCAGGACGAGCCTGGCCGACATCGCCGCCATCCTCGATAGCATGCGGTGAATGGCCACCTCATCTGCCTCTCCGGAACCGGCGTCGGCGCGCGTCCGGGTGATGAAGTTCGGCGGTTCGTCGGTCGCCGACGCCGACAAGATTCGCAACGTCGCCCGCCGCCTGGTCGCGATGCACGAGACCGGCCGCCCGGTCGTTGGAGTGGTGTCGGCGATGGGCGAGACGACCGACACGCTGGCCGCCCTCGCGGCCGACGTCTCGCCGCATCCGCACCCTCGTGAGATGGACATGCTGCTCTCCACCGGAGAGCGCATCTCGGCCGCGCTGTGCGCGATGGCGATCGAGGACCTGGGGCACCGGGCGATCTCGCTGACCGGCTCACAGGCGGGGATCGTCACCGACACCAGCCATACCAAGGCCAAGATCGTCGACATCCGCCCGAAGCGCATCCAGGAAGCCCTGGCACGCGGTGAGATCGTCCTGGTGGCCGGCTTCCAGGGCGTGTCCACCGCCTACGACGTGACCACCCTCGGCCGCGGTGCGTCCGACCTGACGGCGGTCGCGCTGGCCGCGGCACTGGACGGCGACTGCGAGATCTACACCGACGTCGAGGGCGTCTTTACGGCCGATCCGAGGATCGTCCCGGAGGCTCGCAAGCTGGCCATCGTGTCGGCGACCGAGATGCTCGAGATGGCCGGGTCGGGCGCCCGCGTGCTGCAGCTGCGCTCGGTCGAGTTCGCCCGCAACCACGGCGTCGCGCTGCACGTGCGCTCAACGTTTTCGGACAGCCCCGGGACATGGATTCGAGAGGACGGTTCGATGGAGGACGCGATCATCTCCGGCATCACGCACACCACCGACGAGGCATACGTGACGCTGACCGACGTCCCGGACAAGCCGGGCACCGCTGCCTCGATCTTCAACGCCGTCGCAGGCGCCCACATCAACGTCGATACGATCATCCAGAACGCCGTCACCCACGGCGACGCCGACGTCACGTTCTCGGTGCCTCGCGACGACCTGCCGCTGATGACCAGCACCATCGACGGCCTCTGCCGCGACCTCAACCTGCACTGGCGGGTCGACGACACGGCCGGCAAGGTGAGCCTGATCGGCGCCGGCATGAAGAGCCACCCGGGCGTCGCCGCGCGCATGTTCCAGACGCTCGCCGACCGCGACATCAACGTCCGGATGATCGCCACCTCGCCGATCAAGGTGTCCTGCGTGATCACCCGCGAGCGGGTCGCCGAGGCGGTCGCGGCGCTGCACCAGGAGTTCGCCGCCGAGATCGCGGAGAGCCACGATGGCTGACCTGCGAGTGGCGGTCGTCGGCGCAACCGGGGCGGTCGGGCCGGAGGTGCTACGCGTGCTTGAGGAGCGCCGCTTTCCAGCCGCCGAAGTGGGCGCCTTCGCGTCCGCCCGGTCGGCCGGGCAGCAGGTGCCGTTCGCCGGCGACCAGCTGACGGTGCGGGAGCTGACCGACGACGCGCTCGCCGGCTACGACCTGGCGCTCTTCTCGGCCGGCGCCGACACCTCGCGACGGTTCGCCCGCGAGGCGGTGCGCCGAGGCTGTGTCGTGATCGACAAGTCGAGCGCATTTCGCCTGGCCGACGACGTGCCGCTGATCGTGCCGGAGGTGAATCCGGAGACGGCCGACGGCCACCGCGGCATCGTCGCCAACCCCAATTGCTCGACCATCCAGCTGGTCACCGCGCTCAAGCCGATCCACGACGCGGCCGGGATCACCCACCTCACCATCTCCACCTACCAGGCCGTGTCCGGCACCGGTGCCAAGGCCGTCGAGGAGCTGCGGGATCAGAGCCGGGCGCTGCTCGACGGGCAGGCCCACCGCCCGACGGTGTACCCTCACCAGATCGCGTTCAACGCCCTTCCACACTGCGAAACGTTCGATGGCGCCGAGACGACCGAGGAGACCAAGCTCGTCGCAGAGACCCACAAGATCCTCGCCGACCCGGGGATCGGCATCTCGGCGACGTGCGTCCGGGTGCCCGTCTGGCGTGGCCACTCGGAGGCGGTCTGGGTCGAGACCGAGCGATCGCTCGGCGCCGACGAGGCGCGCGACCTGCTCGACCGGGCGCCGGGGCTGCGGGTCGTCGATGACCCGGCCCGGTCCCGCTACCCACTGGCCTCCGATGCCTCCGGCGGCGACGACGTGCTGGTCGGCAGGATTCGCCGCGACCCGTCGCGGGAACATGGCCTGGTGATGTGGATCGTCGCCGACAACCTGCGCAAGGGCGCCGCCACGAACGGCGTCCAGATCGCCGAGCTCCTGGCAGCCCGCGGTCTCGTCCGTGTCCCCGACGCGGAGGCTGCCGCCTAGTGGCGGGGGCGTACGGAGGGCGAGGGCGGCAGGGCACCCTGTGTCCGGTCTGCCTGCGAGCGACCAGTGCCGGCCGCTGCGACTCGCACGGGCAGTGGAACCCCGGCCAGCTGCTGACCCGCTTCGACAAGCGGCAGGCGGGGCGCGTCCACTGGACGCCGTTCGCGCCGGCCCTGCACGCCTGCCCACGCTGCCTGGGGGGAGTGGCCCAACGGGGATCGGAGATGGTCTGCATCGAGCACGATCACGGGGCCAATATGCACGGGCCGTTCCAGGTCGACGAGCTGCTCTGCGCGGCCGGCCAGCGCGAGTCGGCGATGGCCCGGGAGCGCCTGGGACGAGCCCGCGACCGGCGAGCCCGCCGCCAGCAGCCGATCGACATCCAACTGCCGTCGCTGGACGAGATCGGCCACGTCGCGCGCCTGGCGGCGGCCGTCGCGGTGGCCGCGGCCACGTTGGCCTTCCTGGCGCGCTAGCGAACCGCGGGGGCCGCCGGCACCACGGTTAGCCGCGCCTTCAGGCGCTCCAGCATGCTCGACGCCGGCGCCAGCTCGATGCCGCGCAGGTCGAGCCGCATGAGCTCGATGCGGCCGGCGGCCCGCCGGGGCTGGAAGCCGAAGTCGCGCAGAAAGTCGTGCGGGAAGATCGTCCGGTGCAGGAGGAAGCGCGCCTCGAAGCTCTCGTCCGCGGGGTAGCGGTAGCCGAACGCCTCGATCGCCGGGATCCCCCGGTCCTTGCACTCGCCGATCGCCGCCAGCATCAGGCTCTGCAGCACCCACGGGCTGTGAGCTTCGGTCAGATAGGCGCAGGTCACGAGCACCGCGTCGCGGCTCGGCGGGCCGCCCGGCAGCACCGCCGCCCGCGGGAACTGCTCCGCCGGACCGTACTGAATGAGACCGGTAATCCCACCGTCGTCACGGTAGATCTTCCCCCACGGCCCGAAGTCCGCCTCGACGTCGTCGATGAACCGGCGCCGCTCCGGGGGCTGCCGGCCTGGACGCGACTGCCACCACATGCACTCCCGGCAAGGCGGCGGGGCGTCGGCGATGGTGGCGCCGGTCAGGTGGTCGACGTGAGCCACCTCAGGCCGGCCCGGCGACGTCGTCCACGACCACGGTCACGTCGCCAACCTCCAGCTCGATCATCGCTCCCAGGTGCTCCCGGACCGCCGTTTGCACCGCCGCCGCCATACCGGGAAGGGGCACCCCCCAGCCGGCGATCACGTGCAGCTCGACCGCCAGCCGGCCGCCGTCGGACTGGACGCGAACGCCGCGCGGCGCCCGGTCCGGCTCGGGCGGGCGCTCGGGGCGCACCAGATGACCGTCGGAGATCTCGTGCACGCCGGCCACCCCACGCGCCGCCGCCGCCGCGTACGTGGCGATCACCGCGTGCGAGATGTGCGCGGACATCGCGGGCGAGTGCACCGACTCGGCCGGTGCGCCGGTGGGCGGGTCGGCCATCGGCCGAGTATACGGCTCCGCGGCCCCCGGCCTAGGCCGGGCACAGGCGCAGGAGGCAGACCTCCGGCCGGGCCAGGAAGCGGAATGGCACGAGGGTGGTCCCGGTCCCCCGGGAAACGACGATCGTCGTCTCGCCCTCCCGGAACACCCCCTCCGGGAACCGCCAATGGCCATGCGACAGGCGAAGCTTGCCGCGGGGCGTCGGGAGGCAGATCTGGCCGCCATGCAGGTGGCCGCTGAGCACCAGCGAGCAGGTGCCCGGGGTGACCCGCTCGGCGGCGTCGGGGAAGTGCGAAAGGAGGATCCGGAAAGCCTCCGGGCGCTCGAAGAGCGCAGCCGCGTCGGGCCCCCGGCCGGCGATCTCGCTGGCGGCATCCAGGCCGGCGATCTCGATCCGCACGCCGTCTCGCTCCACCGCGTACATCTCGTCGCGGAGGAGGTGCACCGGCGCCGGCGACCAGTCGTCCACGATCACCCCGCGGGAGAACGGGTCATTGGTCGCGCCCACCTCGTGGTTGCCGGTGACGGCGAACATCCCCAGTGGCGGAGTCAGGCGCGCCAGCTCCCGCGCCACCGACGGCAGCGCCCGCGGATGGCTGATCAGGTCGCCGGTGATCGCGACCAGGTCGGGACGCACCGCCTCGCCGAACCTGATCGCCTTGCGCATGCTGCGGATGTTCAGCGACGGCGTGCCGGCGTGGAAGTCGGACAGGTGCAGCACCGAGAGGCCGTCCAGCGCCGGCGGCAGCGCGGCCACCGGCACCTCCAGCGAGCGGGTGGCGACCCATTGCGATTCGAAGAGGCCCCACCCGGCGAGTCCGGCGCCGGCAGCGGCGACGGCCGACCAGGCGGGTCTATTCGCCACGAACGTTGTCGAGCTCGTCCTGCAGGCGGCGCCTGGCGGCCGCAATCCGCGCCTTCAGCGCGGCGGTGCGATCGACGTCGGAAGAATGCCCGTTGCCCTCGGCCGGCACGTCTTGACGGCGCTGCCGGGAAAGGAGGTGGGCGACGGCGGCGACCGCGACGACGGTGGCTGACACGACGACCAGGCGGCGCATGGGCCGCAGTCTACCCGGCCCTCAGCCGCACGCCGACCAGAGGCCGCGGCCGGCCAACGCGGCCTGGCGCTCGAGCCGCGCGAACAATCCAGCGTGGGCGGTGTTCGGCGGGATCGCCATCGTCCGGGCATAGCCGAGCGCCACCAGCCGCGCGTCCACGAACACCCGCGGCGGGCCGTCCAGGAACACGTAGGCCAGGTAGCGCCCGTACCGGTCGCGCTGCACCCGGTCGTACTCCAGGGTCACCCGGCGGCCGGTCAGCAGGTGCTTGGTGTACGTCGAGGCCTGCGGCCCGTAGCAGCCGACAGGCCGCCGCGGGTCGACGGTCTCCGGGGTGTCCATGCCGATCAGCCGTACGTCCTCGGTGCGGTCGCCGGCGGCGACGATGATGGTGTCCCCATCGACCGCCCGCAGCACCGTCCCGTGGACGATCGGCGACGGCCGTTCGTGGGCGCGCTGCCAGCCCGCCGCGGCGGCAAGGAGCCCGGCGACGACGAGTGCCGCTGCGAGTGCGTGTCTTGGCATGCCGGACACCGTACGGCCGCGAGCGGATACCTGTCTGTCACGAACGGTCGCAAAAGTGTTTCGCATCGCCGTGTAGTTCATGCGCGAGGCTCCGCCGCGGTTGGTTGCAGCCAACCGCGGCGGGCGCTGTGCCTCCCGCGTCACGCGTTGTTCTGGGCGGGCTGCGTGCGACGCTCATTGCGCTCGCGCCTGTGCCGCGCTGGAACGACGAAGCGCTCGCTGCAACAGCCGCTGGTCCTGCCGGTGCTCGCCGCGCTTGTCGGCCATTGACCGGCGCAGCCGGTCGCGCTCGGCGGCCTGGCTCAGCATGGCGATCCGTTCGCGCCCCAGCTCGACCCGTGAGTTGGCATCCAGGTGCATGATGTCACCTCCTTTCTGTGTTACGTATCGTCGAAAAATCGTGCAGCTGCGAATCCCCTATCGGGACAGATGAATAGTTAAGAATCGGCTGCACCACGTGATGTCACACGCGGCGCTGCGCCTCGGTGGGGTGTCGCGAGTCGAGCTACGCGAACATGAAGGGCGTGCACGTCGGCGCGAACGCGAGCTGTGCTCGACTCGTCCACGAGAGGACGAACGGCGTCGAGGTGTTGATGGTCATCGACATGTCGCCTCCTTTCGTGGTCGTGCGCTGACGTTACAGATAAGCCAACATATCATCTTTCGACTGGGGTCGCAAAAAAGTTCACAACCCGGTCACCATCCCTCCGCGAGCCCACCGCCGCATCGGCGCCAGGCCTCGCCGCGACGCAAGTCCGACCGACCCGCTCCCTAGACTGAGGGGTCCGCCAATGAAGGTTCTGCACATCGCTGACATCCACCTCGACCGGACGTTTGCCGCCGGCCACGGCGCCCGCCGCCGTGGCGAGCTGCGCGACGCATTCACACGGGCGGTCGAGCTCGGCGCCGACCGCGGCATCGAGGCGATCTGCATCGCCGGCGACGTCTACGAGCACGAGACGGTGAGCGAGGATACGGCCGCATTCCTGCGCGACCGGCTCGGTCGGGCCCGCGTCCCGGTGCTGATCGCGCCCGGCAATCACGACCCCTATCTCGCTGGATCCGTCTGGGAGCGCGGCGACTGGCCGGAGAACGTGCGGATCTTTCGCCACGACCGGATCGAGGCGGCAGAGCTGTCCGATCGGGTGGTCGTCTGGGGGGCGGCCTTCACCGCCCGCCACTGCTCGGCCAGCGCCCTCGCCGGGTGGTCGGCGCCGGCGGACGGCCGCTCGCACCTCCTCCTCCTGCACGCCGCCCTGACCGGCGAACAGTGGGCCGACGAGCCGGCGCACCGGCCGGTGACGCGCCGGCAGCTGGTCGAGAGCGGCGTCCGCTACGCCATGCTCGGGCACTTCCACGACGGCCGCGCCGACGAGCTGATCTGTTATCCCGGGTCGCCTGAGCCGCTCGGCTGGGGCGAGCGGGCGGGTCGCCATGCGGCGGCGATCCTCAGCGTCTCGGACGACGCTTGCGAGTGCGAGCTGGTCGAGATCGCCCGCCGCCGCTACGCGGAGGAAACCGTTCGCGTGGACGGCGCCGCGGGCTCGGACGAGATCGAACGGCAGGTCGCCGCGGCTGCCGCCGCCCACGCCGGCGCCGCACTGCTGGTCACACTGGAGGGAGAGGTCGATCCCGCCTGCGAGATCGACCCGCCGGCGATCGGGGCGCGCTGCGCCGACGGGCTTGACGAACTGCGCGTTCGCGACCGCACCCACCCGGCCTACGACCTTGAGCGGCTGGCCGGCGAGCGCTCCGTTCGCGGCCGCTTCGTCGCCCGCCTGGCGGGGTCGAGCGATCCGCTCGCCCGCGAGGCGGTGCTGGCCGGGCTGCGCGCCCTGGACGACCGCCGCGAGGTCATCGTCGACCCGGCGGGAGCGTCCTCGTGAAGGCCGTCGCCCTACGCATCCACGGCTTTGGCCGTCTGGAGGCGGTCGAATACCGCTTTGGCGACGGGCTGACGCTGGTGCACGGGCCGAACGAGTCCGGAAAGAGCACCCTGCATGCCGCGCTCGCCGCATCGCTCTTCGGTCTGGTCCCGGGCGGGCGGCGCACGGTCACGCTGCAGGGGATCGTCGAGCGCCACCGGCCATGGCTCGGCGAGCGGTACGGGTCGCGGCTCGACCTCGAGTCGGCCGACGGCCGCCGACTGCGGCTGGACTGGGACTTCGCCCGCTGGACGTTCTCGGTGGTCGATGCCGCGACCGGGGCCGACCTGACCTCGCAGTACGGCGCGGGCACCGACGCAGACGCCCTCTGCCAGGCGCTGTACGGCGTCTCCCGCGACGCCTATCTGCGGGTTGGGAGCGTCCGCCAGGGCGAGTTGCGCGCGCTGGACGACGCGGCCGGCGTCCGCCAGGCGATCGAGCGGGTTGCCGGACAGGGCGGCGGGGATGGCGGCGCATCCCGGGCCGGCGAGCTGCTGGCCGCGACCAGGGCGCGGCTGGTCGGCCGAAACCGTGCCCGGACAAACCCGCTGCCGGTCGCGGAGGCCGAGGTCGCGCGGCTGGAGCAGGAGCTGACGGCCGCGGACGACGATCGGGCGAGCGCCGAGTCGGCGGCAGCGGATCGTGACCGTCAGCTCTCGCGGGTGGCCGAGCTTGACGGCCGGGTGGCCGGCCTCGAGCAGGCGCGGCGGGCCGCCCAGGCGGGACGGCTGCGCCAGCGGGTCGAGCGGGCCGAGGCCGCCCTTGCGGCGCGCGAGTCCGCCCGGCGAACGCTGGAGGAGACCGCCGATGCACGCGACTGCGGGCCGATACCTCGCCTGGATGCGCTGGAGGAGCGGCTTTCCGACCTTGCGCGGCGGATTACCGCCACCGCGCCGCGGGCTGCCGAAGCCGAGTCGGAGCGGGCGGCGCTCGATCTGGAGGCAACGGACGAGCGTTCGCAAGGGTCGTCGGCGCTTCAGGCGGCCGGGTGGATCGGCGGCCTGCTGCTGCTGGCGGCGGGTGTTGCCCTGTCGCTGCCGCTGCTGACCGCCATCGGAGCGGTGATCTCCGCGCTCGGCGTGATCGCCCACGTGCGGGGCGTGCGCCGGGCAAGCGCCGCCGCCATCGAGGCCGCCGACCGCCGCCACGAGCAGGCCGCCCGGCTGGAGGACGAGCTGGCGCGGCACCGGGCACTGGTCGACGAGGCGGCGGCGACCCGGGCCGAGCTGGCGGCTGCCCTGGGGGTGGCGGAGGCGTCGCAGATCGCCTCGGCCATCGCCTCCCACCGTGCTTCTTTGGCAGCCGCCGCCGCGTACCGGGACGCCGAGCACCGCGACCGGATCGCCTCGGCGGAGCTCGAAAGCGCCCTGGCCGGAGACGACCTGCAGGCGCTCCGCGCGGCCGCAGCCGCGGCGGTTCCGGCGGGCGATCGACCGGTGGAGGCCGATCTCGAGGCGGTCGAGCAGGAGCTTGCCGGGCTGGCCCGCGAGCGGGAGCGGGCGCTGCTGGCGGCCGAGCGGAGCTCTGCGGCGGCAGACGAGCGGCTGCGCGCATTGCCCGACGGCGCCACCCTGCGCGAACGGCTCGCCGAGGCGCGCGCGCTCCTGGAGCGGATCCGGCATGCGGATGCCGTCCTGAAGCTGGCCGAGGCGGAGCTGGCCGAGGCGATGGCCGAGACCTACCGCGACTTCGCGCCGCGGCTGAACGACGCCCTGCGGTCGCAGATCTCACGGGTCAGCCGCGGCCGCTACCGGACGGTCTATGTGGACGACGACCTGAACGTCCGGGTCGAGGCGCCGGAGACGGGGACCCCGATCGATCTCGGCCTGACGTCGACCGGGACACAGCGGCTCGCCCACCTGGTGCAGCGCCTGGAGTTGGTGCGACTGCTGGTGCCGGCCGCCGAGCCGCTGCCGGTGCTGCTGGACGATCCCTTCGCGCACCTGGACGCCGACCGCATGCAGGATGCGCTGGCGCTCCTGACCGATCTCGCCGGCGAGCGCCAGCTGATCGCCTTCACGACGCAGGCGGACGCGCTTCGCCTGGCACCGCCGAACGCGACGGTGATCGAGCTGCCGCCACCCGGCCTGCCCGTGGTCGCGCTGCGGGCGTCCTAGCGGCGCCGGCCGGCCGCACCGGCTAGGAGGCTGGAGCCGCCCGGTACTCCTCGTCGGTCACGTGCTCCGCCCAGGCCGCGCTCTGCCCGTCGGCGTCGACCTCGAGCATGGCCAGGTGGGTCATGAAGCGGTCGGGTGCGGCTCCGTGCCAGTGATCCTCGCCGGGCTCGAAGAACACGCGGTCTCCGGGGCGGATCACCTCCACCGGCCCGCCCCGCCGCTGGGCCAGGCCGACGCCCTCGGTGACGTAGATCGTCTGCCCGTTGGGGTGCGTATGCCAGGCGGTGCGGGCGCCGGGCGTGAAATGCACGCTGGTTGCGCTCAGCCGCGACCCGTCGGACGGCGCCGCGACGGGATCGAGAAAGACGACGCCGGTGAACCACTCCGTCGGCCCGGGAGCCGTCTCGATCGAGCTCCTTGTGATCTGCACGCGCGCCTCCTTCTGGTGGTTGGACCGAATACCGGGTGCCAGGCACCTGGTATTCACGGCTCAGCTAGTGCAACGGCGGTCGATGCCGAACCGGACGGTGCGAGCCCGGCCGCCCACGGTGAACACCAGCGGCACGCAGGCGCCACGGGAGCGCATGAAGAAGCCGCCGGCGTAGGCGTTCCAGACGTTGCCCGGGGACGGACAGGCGTCGATTCGTAGCGAGGCGACCGCGGGCGTGCCATTCCCCCAGGTGATCGCCGCTCGCCGCCGCCATCCCGGCGCCACGGTCACCGTGACCGGCTCGTGCCCGGCGCGGACGACCAGCCCCGACTTTTCCCAGTACGGCCAGCCCTCGCCCGTGATCGCCACGACCTGCGGGATATACGCGGGCGGCACGGCCAGCACGCCCAGCACCCGCCGGTAGCCGTCCGCGAACGGATGGCGAGGCCGCAAGATGACCTGGTCGCAGCCGACCACCAGCGCCGGTTCGTGGAGGGCTGGAGACCCGGTTTCCGTCGTCGAGGACTGCGCGCTGCATGCTGCCGCAACGGCGACGAGCGCCGTCCCGACCGCCATCGTCAGCCAAGCTCCCACCCCCGGCAGCCTATGCTGAATCCGTCAGGCCGGGATCTGCGTCGCCTCGATCGCCGGCGTCGGCGCCGGGCCGGGCCGTAGCCAGCGGCACGCCACGACGCCCAGGGCGCCGATCGCCGCCACTGCGACATAGGTCAGGCGAGCGGCGTGGACGACCTCCGGCACGTGCGCACCCTGGTGCTGGGCGGCCGACACCTGGGCCGCCGAGAGCGTTGCCGCAAAGACGATGCCGGCGACCGCGGCACCCACTCCCGAGCCCACCTGGCGGGCAAGCGGGATGCTGGACGTCGAGCGCCCCTCCTGACCGGCGGTCCCGTCGGAGAGGACGGCGGCGAAGAGCGCTGGGCTCGCGATGCCCATGCCCAGTCCGGCCACCGCGTAGGCAGCCACCGGCAGCACCGCGCCCGCATCGGGCGTCGCCATGGCCAGCGCGCCGGCGAAGGTGAGGGCCGAGCCGAGCGTGATCTGGACGCGCGCCGGCGCGCTGAAACGCGCGGCGCCCATCGACCCGATCGTCCACGCGAATGTGCACAGGAGCAGCGCCAGCCCGACCACGGCGACACCGTGCCCGAACCCAACCTGGAGCTGCAGCGGCAGGTATGTCTCGGCGCCCAGGAAGGCGGCGCCGGCGGCAAACGCGGAGACGTTCGCGGCAATCGAGTTCGCCGTGTGGATGAAGATGGGCACGGTCGAGCGTCGCTCGTACCAGACGAAGGCGCAGGCGACGACGGCCGCCGCCGCGCCCAGCAGCGGGCGCGGGACGCCAGGCCGGGCAAGGCCGAGCAGGAGGGCGACGAGGAGGCCCAGCAGCCCCGGGCCGATCAGGTTCATCGGCGCGTGCGGGCCGGCAGCCGCGGGCCTCGGACCCCGGCGCCGCAGGGCCAGACGGCCTGCCCAGGCGACGATCGCGATCATCGGCAGGTTGATCCAGAACACCCAGCGCCAGCCCACGGTGCCGGTGAGGATCGCTCCCAGGGCCGGCCCGATCAGCGCCGAGACGCCCCACATCGCGGCATTGATCCCGAACGCCCGCGGGCGCAGGGAGTCGGGGACGGAGATCGCGAAGAGGCCGAGCGGGACGGCGAACATGAAGCCGGCTCCGGCACCGAGGATCGCTCGCGAAGCCGCGATCACCGTCATCGAGGGCGCCAGGCCGCCGATCACGTTGGCGGTCGTGAAGAGGATGCAGGCGATGGCGAAGCTGCGCCCGACGCCGTGCCGGTCGATCACTGCCCCGGCAACCGGGAACGTCATCGCCACCGTCACGGTCGTCGCGCCGACGGTGATCGCGATCAGCCCGACCCCGCCGATGTCCTGGGCCGCAGTGGGCAGGGCAGTGGTCACCATCAGCGCGTCCAGCGATCCCAGGAAGGTGGCGCCGAGGGCAGCCACCATGAGCGCCCGGTAGGGCGATCGGAACAGCGCGGCGTAGCTGGGAGTCACACGCCTAGATCGACGTCTCGGCGTAGATCTTGTCGGTCAGCCGGTCGGTGCGCACCAGGTGGCGCTTGAACAGGAGCTCGTCGTAGCTCAGGCCGGCCGCCGCGCCGATCAGCTGGGCAAGGTGGACGATCGGCATGTCGAAGTCGATGTCCGCCTCGCGGGCGGCCTTGCCCTGCCAGGCGTCCAGCGACAGATGGCAGAGCGGGCACGGCGTGACCATCGCGTCGGCGCCGGCCGCCCGCGCCTCGGCCAGCGGCTGGATCAACTCGCCCAGTGCCACCTCCTCGCGGGCCAGGACGATCGGGAAGCCGCAGCACTTGATCTTGGAGGGGTAGTCCACCGGCTCGGCGCCGCAGGCGGTGATGATCCGCTCCAGCGACTGCGGCCGGTCCGGGTCCTCGAACCCGAGGAGCTTCGACGGGCGCAGGATCTGGCATCCGTAGAACGGCGCGATGCGAACGCCCGTGAGCGGCCGTTCGGCGACCTCCTTCAGTTTCTCGTAGCCTTCGCCCTCGGCGATCTCCCAGAGCAGGTGCCGCACCTCGACGCCGCCGCTGTAGGTCGCCGCCCCGACCTCGGCCAGGTTTGCGTTCACCCTGGCGAGCAGGTCGGCATCCTCACGCAGCTTGTGGTTGGCCTGGCGCAGGTTGAGCGTGCAGACGTTGCAGATCGTCATGATCGTGTCCTGCTCGAGCTGCTCGGCCTGGCCGAGGATGCGGGCGTTCAGGTGCACGGAGTACTCGGGGCGCGCCTCGTGCACGTCGCCGGCTCCGCAGCAGGTGAAGCCGGGGATCTCGACCAGCGAGAAGCCGAGCCGCTCGGCGACCGCCCGGGTCGACACGTCGAGCTCCTTCTGGGACAGGCTGGCCAGGCAGCCCGGGTAGTACGCGTAGCTCGATTTCACGACTCGTTCTCCCGGTCGGTGGTGACGCCCTTCCGCTTGTCGGCGAGATCCTGCTTCTCCTGCTCCTTGACGAGCTTGCTGAGCGCCCGCACCTCGCCGAGCTTCTTCGCCCGGTGCGGCTTGACCGGGTTCGGTGCCTTGCCGGCCCGCACCATCTTGAGCGCGAACTTGACGTCCAGCGCCTTCATCGGGTCGGTGTAGGGAACGAGCGCGGTCTCCAGCAGATAGCCGGTGGCGTGGCTCGAGAAGTCGAACACCTGGGCGTGCCGCGCTCCCTTGTCGGAGAGCATCCCCTCGGCGTAGATCTCGCCGCCGATCTTGGCGATCGCGTCGCGCGGATCGACCCCCTTCGGGCAGCGCTCGTTGCAGAAGTAGCAGCGGGTGCAATCCCACACGCCGTGGGCGCCGTTCGCCATCTGCAGGCGCTTCATCCGCCCGCGGTCGCGGGCGTCGCCGACGAAGCGGGCAGCCTTCGCGAGCGCCGCCGGGCCGAGGAAGTCCGGGTCCGCCTCCATCGAGTTGCACTCCGAGACGCAGCAGCCGCACTGGATGCAGAGCGCCTCCTTGAAGATCCTGTCCAGCTCCTGCTGCTGCACCCGCCACTCCTTGACCGGCGGGTCGCCGTCCTCCTCGAGCCACGGCTGGACGGCCCGGAACTTGCCCCAGAACGGCTCCATGTCGACGACCAGGTCCTTGATCACCGGCAGGTTGCCCATCGGCGAGATGACCGGCGTCCGGCCCTCCTCGACCAGCGGCGCCATGGAGGTCTTGCAGGCCAGCACGGCGGCCCCGTCCATGCGCATCCCGCACGACCCGCAGACCGCCATCCGGCAGCTCTTGCGGTAGCTCAGCGACCCGTCCTGCTCGTCCTTGATCTGGTCGAGGACGTCGAGCAGGGTTGCAGTCTCGGGCGCGTCGACGGTGAACGAGTCGAGCCGCGACTCGTCGTCGTCAGGCTGGTAGCGCTGGATCTGGAGGGTGACTTCCATTCGCTCCTCGTGTCAGTACGTGCGAACCGCCGGCTGGTACTCGGTGATCGTGACCGGCTTGTAGTCGAGCCTGGCCCGGCCGTCGTCGTAGAAGGTCATGGTGTGCCGGAGCCAGTTCTCGTCGTCGCGCTCCGGGTAGTCGAGCCGGCTGTGGGCGCCCCGGCTCTCGGTGCGGGCGACCGCCCCGGTGACCAGGCAGTCGGCCATCTCCAGCATCGAGCCCAGCTCGATCGCCTGGACCAGGTCGCTGTTGAACGTCGTCGACTTGTCCTGGATGATGACGCCGGCGGCATAGCGCTCGCGCAGGTCCTCGATGGTCGCCTTGCAGGCCTCCAGCTTCTCGGCCGTCCGGAAGATCCCGGCGTCCTCGTACATGGTGTCCGCCAGCTCGGTTCGCAGCACCGCCGGACGGACGCCGTCGAAGTTGTAGAGGAGCTCGCGGATCGACTTCTCGGCCACCCGCACGGCGGACGGCGAGAAGACGCCGCCGCGGCCGTTCGAGCGCACCTCCTGGGCCGCCGCCGCCCCCGCCCGGCGACCGAAGACGACGGTCTCCAGGAGCGAGTTGCCGCCCAGCCGGTTGGCGCCGTGCACGGACACGCAGGCGCATTCGCCGGCGGCGTAGAGGCCGGGCATGATCGTCCGTCCGTCGACATCGGCGTCGATACCGCCCATGTGGTAGTGCGACCCCGGCCGCACCGGGATCGGCTCCTCGATCGGATCGACGCCGGCATAGTCCATGGCCAGCTCGCGGGATCCGTGCAAGCGCTCCATGATCCTTTTCGCGCCCAGGTGCGTCAGATCGAGCAGGATGCAGCCGTCGACGCCGCGGCCCTCGTCGATCTCGGTCTGCTCGGAGCGCGAGACGACGTCCCGGGAGGCCAGCTCGCCGGCGTTGGGCGCGTAGTTGTACATGAAGCGCTCACCCTCGGCATTGCGCAGGTAGCCGCCCTCGCCACGAGCACCCTCGGTGATCAGGACGCCGTTCGCCTTCAGCGTCGTCGGATGGAACTGCATGAACTCCATGTCCTTCAGCGGCACGCCGGCCCGCCAGGCCATCGACATGCCGTCGCCGGTGCAGGCGTAGGCGTTGGTGGTGCCGCGGTAGATCCGGCCGAGGCCGCCGGTGGCCATGATCACGGCCCGCGCCTGCACCCCCTGGACACCGCCGTGGAGGAGATCCCAGGCGGTCAGGCCGACACAGCGCTCACCGTCGGTCACCAGGTCGAGCGCGAACCACTCCTCGTAGACGGTGACGCCGCTCTTGACGAGCTGCTCGTACAAGACGTGCAGCAGCACGTGGCCGGTGATGTCGGCCGCATAGCAGGTGCGCGGAGCGCCGCCAGCGCCGAACGGGCGCTGGGCGATCCTGCCGTCCTCGGTGCGCGAGAAGATCGCGCCCATGTGCTCGAGCTCGTAGATGTCGCCCGGGCCTTCCTCGCACATGACAGCGATCGCATCCTGGTCACCCAGGTAATCGGAGCCCTTGACGGTGAAGAAGGTGTGGTTCTCCGGCGAGTCCTCGCCGGCGTTCCCGAGCGCGGCGTTGATCCCACCCTCGGCGGCGCCGGAGTGGCTGCGCGTCGGGTGCAGTTTGGAGACGACGGCGACGTCGACGCCATACCGGGAAGCTTCGATGGCTGCCCGCATACCCGCGAGCCCGGCGCCCACAACCACCACGTCGTGACGAACCATCGCTCCTCCGTCGATCTCGTTTTGCCGCCTTCCCGCAGCCTACCAATGCGGCATCCAGGTCGCCGCACGCAGAAGTTTGTGACAGGCATCCGATGCGCACCTGGGGCTCGGCAGGTTGGTGAACCTGGGGTAAACTTGCTGGGCTGCGCGGGGTTCTTCGCAGCATTTTGTGACTCGGGAGGGACTTTGGCGAAGATGGCCTTCAGACTGCCGGCGGCCCGGCACGTGGTGCACGATCTGACCCAGGCTGAACTGCTCGAACGGACGCTGCACCAGGCCACCGTCCGGGCGACCGACTACGGCGCCCCCAACATCCGCACCGAGGTACTGGCGCGCTCGAAGGCGTCGACATTCATCGTGTCGGACGAACCCGACTCGGAGCCGCACCCGGCGATCGACCGCGACGAGTGGGAGCGCGTGTCGGCCATGCAGGACGCCTACATCGCCGATCAGGAGATGGTGCAGGTCGACGGCTACATCGGCGACGACCCGGAGCGGCGGGTCCCGGCGCGTCTCCTGGTGGAGAGCAGCAACGTCAACATCGCCGGCATGCAGCACGTCCTCTACTTCCACGACGAGGAGGGCGCCGGTGCGGCCTTCGAGCCGGAGCTCGTCGTCGTCTACACGCCCAACCTGGCGGTCGCCGGGTATCCCGACGACCGCCTGATCGCGGTCAATCTCGACCTGAACGTCACCCGCGTCTTTCACTCCGACTACTTCGGCGAGTCGAAGAAGGGCGGGCTGCGGATGTGGAACAAGCTCGTCTACGACCGCGGCGGACTGGCGCTGCACGCCGGCTGCAAGATCATCCCGACCGACCGCGGCGACCGCGTCGGCCTGATCGTCGGGCTCTCCGGCACCGGCAAGACGACCACCACATTCACCCGCCAGAACGGCTCCCTGCCGGTCCAGGACGACTTCGTCGCCTGGTGGCCGGACGGCGGCATCAGCGCCACCGAGGCGGGCTGCTTCGCCAAGACGTTCGCGCTCAGCCCCAAGGACGAGCCGACGATCCACGGCGCAGTGACAAGGCCGTCGGCGTACCTGGAGAACGTCAGCATGGACGATGCGGGGGCGGTCGACTTCTTCGACGAGAGCTACACCAAGAACGGCCGGGCCGTCTTCTCGTTCGGCGAGATCGAGGCGGCCGACGCGTCGACGATCCGCGCCGCCCAGTTCCTCCTGGTGCTCAACCGCAACGAGAACGTGATTCCCGCCGTGGCCAAGGTCGAGGGGCCGCAGGCAGCCGCCTTCTTCATGCTCGGCGAGACCACCGGCACCGCCGCCGGCGGCAAGGACGAGGAGGGCGTGTTCCTGCGCGTGCCCGGGACGAACCCGTTCTTCCCGATGCACCACGACCACCAGGGGAACCGGTTCCTGGAGCTGCTCGAGCGCAGCCCCATCGACGTCTACATCATGAACACCGGCCGGGTCGGCGGCGGCGAGGACGTGGACGGATCGAAGAAGGTGCACATCCCGCACTCGTCGGCGATCGTCAAGGCAATCGCCGAGGGCACGATCGAGTGGGAGGTCGACCCCGACTTCGGCTACCGCGTGGCGGCAGCAGTGCCCGGCATCGATCCCGACGATCTGGACATCCTGCAGCCGCGGCGGCTGTACGAGGCGACCGGCCGGTCGGCCGAGTACGCCGACCGCGTCGCCCAGCTCAAGCGCGAGCGCGCCGAGCACCTGGGGCAGTTCCCGAGCCTCTCCCGCGAGATCGTCGCCTCGGTCGGCTGATGGCCGAGCCGTCGCCGGTCAAGCTGGCGGTGCAGCGGACCGCCAGGCGTCTCGAGCGGGCCATGAACGACCAGCGGACGGACATCGTCGCCGAGTACCTCTCGCCTGGCTTCGCGGAGCGCGACAACGAGCTGGTGCCGCTGCTGGCGGAGACCGCAGAGGGCGAGCTGATCGGCACCGTGGCGAACCGCACCGTGTTCCAGCTCCGCCGCACCGATGCGGATGACCGGGTGGTCGAGCTGCTCTGGCGCGAGCAGGACGGCCGCTGGCTGATCGAGGACTGCCGGGTCTTTTCGCTGATTCCCGGCGAGTAGGACGGTCTTACAGACGTTGGAAGGAAAATCCGCCGTTTCCGGGTATGAATTGGAGCTGCGCGGACTCGACGAGAGGACAGGCACGGGAATATGGCACCACCACGAGCAATCTGGACGGGCACCATCAGCTTCGGGCTGGTGAACGCGCCGGTGCGCATGTACACCGCCGTCCGCGAAAAGGATCTGCGCTTCAACATGCTGCACGAGAAGGACGGCGGCCGGATCGGCTACCAGCGCGTGTGCAAGGTGGACGGGAAGGAAGTCCCACAGGAGGAGATCGTCAAGGGCTACGACCTGGGCGGCGGCGAGTACGTCCAGCTGAGCGCCGACGACTTCGCGGCGGCGGCGCAGGAGAACCACCGCACGATCACGATCCAGGACTTCGTCCCGGCCGACCAGATCGACCCGATCTACTTCGAGCGCACCTACTACCTGGGCCCCCAGGAGGGCGCGGGCGAGTCGATCTACGCCCTGCTGGCAAAGGCGATGTCCGATTCCGGCCTATCGGCCATTGCGACCTACATCCAGGGCGACCGCGAGCACCTGGCCTGCCTGCGGGTGCGTGACGAGGTGATCACGCTGGAGCGGATGTTCTTCCACGACGAGGTGCGCGCGACGGACGGCCTGGCGCCGGGCGCCGACGCGGTCGACAAACGCCAGCTGAAGATGGCCAACGACCTCATCAAGGCGTACACGGGCGAATTCGACCCCACCCAGTACGAGGACACCTACCGCGAGCGCCTGCTCAAGGTGATCGAGCAGAAGAGCCAGGGCAAGACGGTGAAGGCCCAGAAGGTCGAGGAGGGCGCGGCGCCGCCCGACCTGATGGCGGCACTGACCGCGTCGCTGGACGATGCGCGCAAGACGCGAGCCGCGCGTGGCAAGTCGTCGTCTGGCGGCAGCGGCACCCGCAAGACCAAGGCAGCCGCCGGCGGCGGGCGCCGCAAGACGGCCGCCGCAAACCGCAAGGTGAGCTAGACCATTCGGAGGTAGGTCGGCGCGCGCAGCCGGCCGTCGCGCGTGCGCTCGGTGAACTCGACCTCGCAGGAGAGGACGGGGTCGACCCAGGTGACGACGCCCTTGGCGGGCCGCTCCACGGTCGGCCGCCGGCGCGCCAGCGGCCGCAGCGCGGCGAGCAGGCGGTCGACCTCGGCGGCGGTGAAACCGGTGCCGGTCTCGCCGACCCAGCGCAGGCCGTCGCCCGAGTGCTCGCCGAGGACGAGCGCCCCCAGCTCGGCCCGCGAGCCGGTGCCGGCGGTGTAGCCGCAGATGACGAACGCGCCGCGGTCGCGGAGCTTCAGCTTGACCCAGTCGGCGCTGCGGGCACCGGGCCGGTAGCGCGAGCCGGCCCGCTTGGCCATCACGCCCTCGAGCCCCAGCCGGCGGGCCTGGTCGAGCAGCCACGGCCCATCGTCGTAGGTGTGCGAGATCCGGACGACCGGCGACTCGGCGACGTGCTCTTCGACCAGCAGGCGACGCTCGCTGAGCGGCAGCTCGCGCGTCGAGACGCCGTCCACCTCGAGCAGGTCGAAGACGTAGTAGACACGGGCGCCGGCTCCCGACTGGAGGAGCTGGAAGCGCGGCCGCCCCTGCTCGTCGAGGGCGCACACCTCGCCGTCCAGGATGGTGCGGTCGGGCACCGCCGCGGACAGTCCGGCGGCAACCTCCGGGAAGCGCGCCGCGTAGTCGTGGCCGCCGCGGCTCCACAGCCGCGGCTCCGCATCTCCCGTCTCGGCAACGATCCGGTAGCCGTCGAGCTTCAGCTCGTAGAGCCAGCCCTCGCCCTCCGGCAGCTGCTCGGCGGTCGAGGCGAGCATCGGTCGCAGATGCCGGGGCCGGGCCACCTGTGCGATGGTACCTGCGTGACGATCCGCGACCGCATCGACGGATCCCTGGCGGCGTTGACGCCGCTCTCGGTGGCCGACGCGGCGGCCTGGACGCGCTGGCTGAACGACGTCTCGACGACCCGCTACCTGTACGGCAGGCGGGAGCGGCCGAGCGGTCCGGTGACCATGCGCGAGATGCTCACCTGGGGCCGCCGGATGCTCGCCGATCCGATCCGGCTGGCGGTCGGCATCGAGGACCTCTCGTCCGGCCAGGTGGTCGGAAATGCCCGGCTGGTGCCGGTGTTCGGAGGCCGCTCGCGGTTCTCGATCGTGATCGGGGAGGCGGAGTCGCGGGGGCGCGGCCTGGGCACCGAGGCGACGCGCATGCTCTGCCGCTATGGCTTCGACCAGATGGGGATCCGCGAGATCATCCTGGACGTCGATCCGCGAAACGAGCCGGCCGTGCGCGCCTACCGGTCAGCCGGCTTCGTGCCCAGCCGGGGCTGGACGATGCGCCTGCCCGCCGCCGCCGCACCGCCGCTCCGCGACGCCGCCCGGGCCGCGCAGGGCTGACCGCGGAACAAAGGGGCCAGGCCCCCTTGTTCCATGCGACTGAATCGTTGCCGAACCGTGACGGTCAGGCAGCGGCGTCCTGGCCCCGTGCCTCGATCGGCACGTAGGGGCGGGGTGGCGGGCCAACGTACTCCGAGCTCGGCCGGATCAGCCGGTTATCGGAGTGCTGCTCGATGACGTGGGCCGCCCAGCCGACCACCCGGCTCATGGCGAAGATCGGCGTGAAGAGGCCGGTCTCGATACCCAGGTAGTGGTACGTCGACGCCGAGTAGAAGTCGACATTCGGGTAGAGGCCCTTCTCCGCGATCACCGCCTGCTCGATCTTCTCCGACATCGAGAACCAGTACGGCTCGGACGACTCGGCGGCCAGCATCCTGGAAAACTGCTTGAGGATCACCGCCCGCGGATCGTAGGTCTTGTAGACGCGATGGCCAAAGCCCATGATCCGCTCCTTGCGGTCGAGCCGGGCGCGGATCTCGGCATCGACCGCGTCCTCGGAGCCGATCGCCTCCAGCAGCTTCATCACCTGCTCGTTGGCGCCGCCGTGCAGCGGCCCCTTGAGGGCGCCGATGGCGCCGGTGATGGCGGAGTGCATGTCGGAGAGCGTCGAGGCGATGACCCGGGCGGTGAACGTGGACGCGTTCATCTCGTGGTCGGCATGCAGGATGAGCGCCACGTCGAAGGTCTTGGCGGCTGACTGCCCCGGCTCCTCGCCGGAGAGCATGCGCAGGAAGTTCGCGGCGTGCGGCAGCGACGGGTCGGATTCGATCGGCTCCAGGCCGTGCCGGCGGCGGTCGTAGCGGGCGACGATGGTCGGCATCTTGGCGATCAGCCGGGTGGCCTTTCGGAAGTTCGCGTCCTCGGCGTTCGAGTTCTTGTCCGGGTCGTCGAAGGAGTCGGAGGAGACCGCCGTTCGCAGCATCTCCATCGGCTCGGCGTGGTCGGCCAGCATGTCGACGACCTGAGCCGTCTCCTCGCTGAGCGCGCGCGACTCGGCCAGCTCACGGGTGAAGGCGTCCAACTCCGGCGCGGTCGGCAGGTTCCCGCGCAGGATCAGGAAGCACACCTCCTCGTACGTGGAGTGCTCGGCCAGGTCGTTCACGTCGTACCCGCCGTAGATCAGCACGCCCTTCTGGCCGTCGATCGAGCACAGTCTGCTGCGCGCGACGACGACGCCCTCAAGTCCACCTTTGTCGGCCATACCCGACGTCCTCCAGCCTTCTCGGTCTCTACCTCAACTTCGACCGGATCCTAGCCGTTCGTGCGACAATCGCCCGGCAGCCGAGAGGATGGAGAACGCGTGAGTTACCGAGTCACCCTGATCCCGGGCGACGGCACGGGGCCCGAGATCGCAGAGGCGACCAGGCGGGTGTTGGAGGCAACCGGAGTCGAGTTCGAGTGGGACGTTCAGGACGCCGGCGCCGACGTCATGGACCGCTATGACGGGAACCCCCTCCCCGAGCACGTGCTCGAGTCGATCCGGCGGAACCGGGTGGCGATCAAGGGCCCGATCACCACCCCGATCGGTACCGGTTTTCGGTCGGTCAACGTCGGTCTGCGCAAGGAGCTCGACATGTATGCGCAGGTGCGCCCCTGCAAGCTCTACCCGGGCGTCCGCACGCGCTACGCCGACACCTCCGTCGACCTGGTGATCGTGCGCGAGAACACCGAGGATCTGTATGCCGGGATCGAGTTCGAGCGCGGCTCCGAGGGCGCCCGCGCCGTTGCCGCGGCGATCACACGGGCGTCCGGCGCCGTCATCCGCGAGGACGCCGGGCTCTCGATCAAGCCGATCTCCGAGGCGGGCACCCGCCGCGTCGTCGAGTTCGCCTTCGACTACGCACGGCGAAACGGCCGCCGCAAGGTGACATCGGTGCACAAGGCGAACATCATGAAGCACACCGACGGGCTGTGGCTCGAGGTCTCGCGGCAGGTCGCTGCCGAGAACTCGGACATCGAGTTCGACGACCGGATCGTGGACAACATGTGCATGCAGCTCGTGCAGCACCCGGAGCTATATGACGTGCTCGTCCTGCCCAACCTCTACGGCGACATCGTGTCCGACCTCGGAGCCGGCCTGATCGGCGGGCTTGGGGTGGCGCCGGGCGCCAATTTCGGCAGCGCGGCCGCCGTCTTCGAGCCCACCCACGGCTCGGCGCCCAAGTACACCGGCCAGAACAAGGTGAACCCGGTGGCGATGATGCTCTCCGGCGTCCTCATGTTGCGTCACCTCGACGAGGGCGAGGCGGCCGACCGGATGGAGGCCGCGATCGCCGCCGTGATCGCCGAGGGCGCCAGCGTCACCTATGACATGAAGCCGTCCCGCGATGATCCCACGGCGGTGGGCACGTCGGAGGTGGCGGACGCGATCATCGACCAGCTGGGGGCCAGGGTATGAGCCGGAC
The DNA here is from genome assembly GCA_036273335.1 of Gaiellales bacterium. Lineage (GTDB taxonomy): Bacteria > Actinomycetota > Thermoleophilia > Gaiellales > JAICJC01 > DASUHT01. The sequence continues at coordinate 27,563 of DASUHT010000089.1, forward strand.
CAAGATCACCGTCGTCGGGGCGGGCAACGTCGGGGCGACCACCGCCCAGAGGCTGGCCGAGCGCGACTACGCCGAGGTCGTGCTGGTCGACATCGTCGAGGGCCTGCCCCAGGGCAAGGCGCTCGACCTGAACCAGGCCGGCCCGGTGGTCGGCTACGAGCCGACCGTCACCGGGACGAACGGCTACGAGGAGACCGGCGGCTCGGCGATCTGCGTGATCACCTCCGGCCGCGCTCGCACTCCCGGGATGAGCCGCGACGACCTGCTGCGGACGAACCAGGAGATCGTCGCCGACGTGACCAGGAACCTGGCCGAGCGTTCGCCGCAGGCCGTGATCATCGTCGTCACCAACCCGCTCGACGCCATGTGCCAGGTGGCCTACAGCGTGGCCGGGTTCCCGCGCGAACGGGTGATCGGCATGGCGGGGGTGCTCGACACCGCCCGCTTCCGCACCTTCCTCGCCTGGCAGCTCGGCGTGTCGGTGCGCGATGTGACCGGCTTCGTGCTCGGTGGCCACGGCGACCAGATGGTGCCGGTCGCGTCGTACACGAACGTTGCCGGGATCCCCGTCTCGAACCTGATCGAGGCGGAGCGGCTGGCCGAGATCGTGCAGCGGACGCGCGACGGGGGCGCCGAGGTGGTCAAGCTCCTGAAGAGCGGCTCTGCCTACTACGCCCCGTCGGCCGCCGTCTGCGAGATGGTCGACTCGATCGTCCACGACCAGAAGCGCGTGCTCCCCTGCGCCGCCTATCTGGAAGGCGAGTACGGCCTCGAGGGCCTGTACATGGGCGTGCCCTGCCGGCTCGGAGCGGGCGGCCTGGAGGAGGTCGTCGAGATCACGCTCAGCGCTGACGAGCGTGGCCAGCTCGAACACTCGGCGGAGGCGGTGCGAGAGCTGATCGGCGTGATGGGTCTCTAGGCCCCGGGGGATGAACCTCTCCGGACGGCTCAGGGAACTCGCCGGGCAATCGTTCGTCTACGGGCTCGGCGGACTCGTCTCGCGAGCCGTCGGCATCGTCCTGCTGCCGGTCTACATCCACCATGTGAGCCGCGCCCAGTTCGGCGCCGTGGAGCTGATCATGGCCTCGATCACGCTGGCCACGATCGTCTTTCGCTTTGGCCTCCTGAGCGCGATGTTCCGCTTCTCGTTCGACCACCCCGACCTCGAGTACCGGGCCCGGACGGTGCAGACGACGTTCACGTCGATCATGGCGCTGGCCACCGCCGCGGTAGTGCTCGGCCTGATCTTCCTGGAGCCGCTGTCGCGGGTGCTGGGCGGACGCGAGCTGACGCTGATCGGCCTGACCGGCCTCTGGGTGTCCATGAACTACGACATCATGGCCGGCGTCTACCGGATCGAGCAGCGGCCGCGGGCGTTTGTGGTCTACTCGCTGGCCAACGTCATCATCACGGTGCTGCTGACGATCGTGCTGGTCGTGCCGCTCGGCCTCGAGGCGTCCGGCCTGATGATCGGGAACTTCTCCGGAACCTACATCGCCTACGCGGCGATGCTTATCGCCCGCCGCGGAACGGTCGGCTTCCGACTCTTCGACCGCGACCTCCTGCGCAAGATGCTGCACTTCGCGGTGCCGCTGATGCCGGCCGGCCTCGCCCTCTGGGCGCTGAACGTCGCCGATCGGTTCCAGGTGAAGTACCTGGCGTCGCCGGCCGACCTCGGCTCGTACTCGGTCGCCTCCAAGATCGCGCTGGCGGTGATGCTCCTGATCGCCGCCTTCCAGACCGCCTGGCCCGCCTTTGCCAACTCGATGCCGACCGAGGAGGAGACGAAACGCGTCTACCGGGCGGTGATGACGTACTGGGCGATCGTCATGGGATGGGCGGTCGTGGCGATCAGCATGCTCACGCCGACGTACGTCCACGTCACGCTCAAGCCCGACGTCTGGGACGCCATCCCGGTCGTCCCGATGCTGATGTTCGGCTCCGTGCTGTACGGCATGTACATGATCGTGAACGCCGGCGTCAACCGTTCCCGGCGGACGCACTTCACACCGGTCGTGACCGGTGTCGCCGCGGCTGTCAACGTCGGGCTGAACTTCTACTTCATCCCGAAGTGGGGGATTGCCGGAGCGGGCGCGACGACGGTCATCGGCTACGTCATCCTGCTCTACCTGGGCTGGCGAAACGCCCAGCACTCCTACGCCATCGACTACGAATGGCGCCGGGTGGCGGTGATCGGCGCCGTCACCGCGGTCTTCGCCACCGTGTCGGTGGAGGTGCTGCCGGCCACCGGCGCCGGCATCGCGGTGCTTCGCGCCGCACTCGCGCTCGCGTTCCCGGCGGTGCTGGTGGCGGTCGGCGTCTTCAACGCCGACGAGCGCCGGAGGATGTTCGCGATGGCGGCCGGCATTCGCCGCCGGCGCGCCCAGGAGACGCCCGCCGAGCTGCTGGCCGACGCAGCCGAGGAAGAGCCGGTCGCGTGAGAATGCGGGGTCAGACCCCGCATTCTCACAACGGATTCGTTGCGCGCTGCCGGCGAATCGGTACGACTAGTAGCTCTCGGTGCGCGTCGCCTTGTTGATCGCCGCCCAGTGCTTGCGAAGCTCCGAGCGGGCGCGCTTGTCGTCCTTGATGTCCAGGTAGGCGAGCTCCCGCTGGAGCTTGCGATAGCTCGCCAGGCGGCCCTCCGGGAGACGACCGTCGGCGATCGCCGCCCGCACCGCGCAACCCGGCTCGGTCTCGTGCCGGCAGTCGTTGAAGCGGCACTCCGCGGCCAGCTCCTCGACGTCCTCGAAGGCGCGCTCGAGCCCCTCCGCGGAATCCCACAGCTGCAGCTCGCGCATTCCCGGCGTGTCGATGATGCAGCCGCCGCCGGGCAGCACGACCAGCTCCCGGTGCGTGGTCGTGTGCCGCCCGCGGCCGTCCGCGCGGATCTCGCGCGTGGTCAGCCGCTCATCGCCCAGCAGGTGATTGATCAGGGTCGACTTGCCGACCCCGGACGAGCCGACGGCGGCGCCGGTGCGGTTCTGACCGAGGTGGGCGCGGACGGCCGCGAAGCCCTCGCCGGTGGGCGCCGAGGTGACGTGCACCGGGACGCCGAAGGTCACCGCCTCGACCAGCGCCAGCGCGGACTCCACGTCGTCGCACAGGTCGGCCTTGGTGAGCACCACCACCGGGCTCGCACCGCTCTCCCAGGCCAGCGTCAGGTAGCGCTCCAGGCGCTGCGGATTGAGATCCCCGTTCATTGAGCTGACGAGGTACAGCACGTCCACGTTGGCGGCGATCACCTGCTCCACGGTCTCGTCGCCGGCCGCCCGGCGGACGATCACCGAGGTGCGTGGCAGCACCGCCTGGATCTGCGCCCGCTCGGCCGACGGGTCGGCGCTGTGCGCAACCCAGTCGCCCACTCCCGGGCGGTCGATGGGACTACGGGCGAGGTGGCGCAGGCGGCCCGACATCTCCGCCCACTGCTCGCCGTCTGACTGGAGCACATAGGCTCCACGATGCTCGATCACCACCCGCGCGGCGGCCATGCCGGCGTCGGCGTACTCCTGAAACGGCTCGGCGAAGGCCGGGCCCCAACCCAATTGCTCGATCGTCACTCGCTGCTCCTGAGTCATGAAGGTCGACGGGGCCCTCAGGCGCCCGGTCGGCTCAGGAACACGCGGTTGAGCTTAGCCAGGGCGACCCGAGGGAGATGGCACATATGCAGTCATCGAGCACCTCCTCGGTCGCGGGATCGTCCGGAAACGTCGAGGCTCAGGGTAGTCGAGGGCCCGGGCAGCGTCAACAGCCGCGAAGCGCCAGCAGCGACAGCATCTCGTGGCATGCGCTCGCGGCCAGCCAGGATGTGATGCCGCTGGGGTCGTACGGCGGCGACACCTCGACGCAGTCGAAACCGCGGAAGTCGATCCCGGTCAGCGCCCGCAGGTACCCCATCGCCTGGGCGCTGGTCGGCCCACCCACCTCCGGCGTTCCCGTCCCCGGCGCAAACGCGGGGTCGACGAAGTCGATGTCGAACGAGAGGAACGCCGGCCGGTCGCCGGCCCGGGCGCGCACCCGGTCGCCGTACTCCTGCGGGGCGAGCGCCGAGAGCTGCTCCCAGGTCAGCGCGTCGTACCCGAGCTCCGTCGGCGCCCGCTCGTCGGCGGCGGCATAGAGCGTTCCCCGCATCCCAGCCTGCGTCGACGCGCCCGGATCGACCAGACCCTCCTCGACGGCGCGCTTGAAGACCGTGCCGTGGAAGTAGCGGACGCCGTAGTACTGCTCCCAGACGTCCGCGTGGGCGTCCAGGTGGACGAGGGCGAGCGGTCCGTGCACCGCCGCGGCCGCCCGCAGCTCGGCCAGCACCATCGAGTGGTCGCCGCCCAGGCAGAGCGGCACCACGCCGGCGGCGTGCACCGGACGCAGGAACTCCTCGATCCGGCGCAGCGTCTCCTCGTGATAGCCGGGGACGGTCGGCGAGTCGCCGTAGTCGACCATCGACAGGGCCTCGTTCACATCCACACCCAGGTGCGGGTTGTACGGCCGAAGCAGCGCCGAGGCCGAGCGGATGCCCTCGGGGCCGAAACGGGCGCCCGACTTGAACGACACCGCGTCGTCGGTGGGAATCCCGATGACGACCGCGTGCACGTCCTCCAGGGTCTGCAGGTAGGGAAGCCGCATGAACGTCCGCGGCCCGCTGTAGCGGGGCATGATCGAGGGATCCATGGGCCGGTGATGCACAGCGCGATCGTATAGGTTGCCGTCGTGAATCTGGGACTCCAAGGAACGGCCGCCGTCGTCGGCGGCGCCTCGTCGGGAATGGGCCTGGCGATCGCCCGCACGCTGACGGCAGAGGGCGCGAGGGTGACCATGCTCGCCCGCGACCGGGAGCGGCTGGCCGCCGCCGCCGCAGGCATCGACGGCGCGCTGACGGTGGCCGGCGACGTGCGCGACCTGTCCGCGCTGGAGCAGGCGGTGGAGCTCACCGTGGCCGAGCGCGGCCGCCTCGACATCGTCGTCAACAACGCCGGCGGGCCGCCGCCGGGGACGTTCGAGAGCACCGCCCCGGAGGCGTGGGCCGATGCCTTCGAGCTCTCCCTCAACTCGGCCGTGCGCCTGACCCGGCTGGCGCTTCCCCACCTGCGCGCCGGCGGCCGCGGCCGGGTCGTCAACATCACCTCCTGGTCGGTGCGCGAGCCGATCCCCAACCTGATGCTCTCGAACGCGATCCGCCCCGGCGTCGTCGGCTGGGCGAAGACGCTCGCCCACGAGCTGGGGCCGGATGGGATCACCGTGAACACGATCGCGCCGGGCAAGATCGACACGCCAAGGGTGCGCGAGTTGTGGCACCACTGGCCCGACCCGGAGGAGGCGCAAGCGCGTGACATCGCGGCCATCCCGGTGCGCCGGATCGGGACGCCGGAGGAGATCGGCGCCGCGGTCGCATTCCTCTGCTCGGAGCAGGCGGGCTACATCTCCGGGGTGGTTCTGGCGGTGGACGGCGGCGCGCTGCGCGGCATCTGGTAAGCCGGCACAATTCCTTCGCAACCTTCGCAACGTAGACTGGCCTACATGGCAGTGTGCTATCGCCATCCATCGCGCGAGACCGGGCTCTCGTGCTCGAATTGCCGCCGTCCGATCTGCCCCGAGTGCGCGACCGCGACACCCGTCGGCATGCGCTGCTCGGAGTGCGCCGGAGGCCGGCGCATGCTGCGCGCGACGGGCGTCCGCGGGACGACCGAACCGCTTGCCACCTACGTGCTGATGGCGGTGAACGTCGGCTTCTTCCTGGTCACCAACCGGGTCGGTGGCGGCCTCGGATTCTCGACCGCCGACATCACCACGCTGGGCCGCGAGATGGTGCTCGACCGCCCCGACGTGGCGAACGGCGACTACTACCGGCTGATCTCCTCGGCCTTCATGCACTTCGGGCTTCTCCACATCGCCTTCAACATGTACGCGCTCTACCTGATCGGCGGCGCACTGGAGCGCTACATCGGCTCGCTGCGGTTTACGCTGATCTACTTCGTGTCCGCGCTGGCCGGCAGCTTCGGTGCGCTTCTGGTGACGCCCAACGCCATCTCGGCGGGAGCCTCGGGCGCCATCTTCGGCCTCATGGGCGCGATGTTCGTGCTGGAGCGGCAGCGCGGCCTGGCCCTGCTCGGCGGGCCGATCGGCGGCCTGATTGCGATCAACCTGCTGATCACGTTTCTGCCCGGCACCGACATCTCGATCGGCGGCCACCTGGGCGGCCTGATCGGCGGCGTGCTGGCCGGATTCGTGCTTTCGGGCTATGGTCGGGGACACATGGCGTACGGACGGCTCGGGCTTGCTCCGGCGCTGGGACTGGCGGCGATCGCCGCCGTCTCGGTGGTCGGCGCGCTGGCGGTGGCGGGCTGATGCCGCGCCTTCGCCGTCCCCGCTGGCCGCTGGCCCTGGCCCTGGTGTTTGCCGTCATCGCCGGCCTCTTCACCTACGGCTGGGAGACCCAGTCCGGCTACTACGCGCTCTGGCCTGACCGCGCCCATGCCGCCGAGTTCTACGTGAAGGTGCCGGGCGGCAAGCCGCCGGCCCCGGGCAGCGGCTTCTACTTCGTCGACGTGCACGTTCTCCAGGCCAACCTGCTGGAGGAGGAGTACTTCCGCCACTTCGTGACCGGCGCCCAGCTGGTGCCGGCGCGCGCCGAGCTGACGCCCGGGGAGAGCGAGCAGCAGCGCGAGCACGAGGACGTGCAGATGATGGCCGACTCCCAGCAGGTGGCCCAGGCCGTCGCCGAGCGGGCGCTCGGGCTGCATGTGAAGATCTCCGGCGACGGCCTGTTCGTGGACAGCGTGGCGCCCCACTACCCGGCCGCGAAGGCGGGCGTCCAGGCCGGATCGCAGCTGACCGCCATCGACGGCACGCCGCTGCAGAGCCTGGGCGACCTGCGCCGGGCAACCGCCGGGGTGCGCCCGGGCGACACCGTCCGCTACACCTTCCGGCCGGGCGGCCCCCGGGTCATCCGCACCGTCGCAGCTCCCGGGACGCACGATCCGGTGATCGGCATCGGGGTAGCCGAGCAGCTGCGGATCAGCCACCTCTCGGTGCCCGTCCGCTTCCTCACCAAGGGCATCGGCGGGCCGTCCGCCGGCCTCGCCTTCACGCTCGAGATCTATGACGCGCTGAGCGGCCGCCACCTGCTGCGCGGGCATCGGATCGCGGCCACCGGCACGATCGCGCTGAACGGCGCGGTGGGGGCGATCGGCGGTGTCACCCAGAAGACGCTGGGCGTCATCTCCGCCGGCGCAGACACCTTCATCGTGCCCCGCGAGGGCGGGAATTACCGCGACGCGGTGGCCGCCGCACACGGCCGGATCCGGATCATCGGGGTGCGATCGTTCGCGCAGGCGCTGCGCGATATCCGGGCGCTGCCGCCGGTGACCAACCGGTGAAATCCTTCTCCCGCTATTAGCGCTGTTTCTATCTAGACAACGGTTTACGAGCCGCCGCGGCGACCGATACACTGCGCCCGTTCGGTCACTTGGCAGCGACTGGCGGGAGGGCACAGAGTTGGCATCGAAAGCGCGCAGCGTTACTTGCAAAGAGTGCTATTTCCATCAAAGTAATTTGTGCGCGCTCAACCTGCTCAGCCCGTGTCCGACGTTTCGTCCGGCCGTTGGCGGCGCCATGGTGGCGCCCAAGCAGGCGACGCTGATCCCACAGCCGTTGCGTGAGTTGCCGCGCGTCGCCATCGGCGTGGTCTGACCGCTCGCGGTCAGACGGTCGCGGTGCGGTGGCTGGCCGCCAGCACGCCGCCCAGGCGCTCGATCCCCTCGCCGATCTGCTCGGCCGGGACCGCGCTGTAGGCAAGGCGCAGGCAGCGCCTGCCGTACTCCGAGCCGGTGAAGTCGCTCCCGGCCACGTAGGGGACGCCCGCCTCGGTCGCGTCGGCCAGGGCAGCTGCCGCATCCATCCCCGCCGGGAGTTGCACCCAGAAGAAGTAGCCGCCGCGCGGGGTCGTCCAGGTGCTGCCGTCGGGGAAGTGGTCGACCAGCGCCGCTTCCATCGCATCCCGGCGGCGCTTCAGCTCCGCCGTCGCGCGCTCCACGTTGGGCTCGAAGCGGCCGCCCCGGCAGTAGGCGGCAAGCGTCGCCTCGGCCAGCGAGTTGGGAGCGATGTAGGTGTTCGCGGAGATGCGCGCAAAGGGCGCGACGAGGCGCTCCGGGAGCACCAGGTATCCGGTCCGCACGCCGGGCGCGATCGTCTTGGTGAACGACGACGAATGGATCACGTTCTCGGGGTCGAGCTCGTGCAGCGTCGGCAACCGCTCGCCCTCGAACCGCAGCAGCCCGTACGGGTCGTCCTCGATCACGAGGACGCCGTGCTCGCGGGCCAGAGCCGCCACCCGCTGCCGCGTCTCGAGCGACATGCAGACCCCGGAGGGGTTCTGGTAGGTGGGGATCAGGTAGGCGACGGTCGGCCGCTCGGCCAGCGCCGCCCCCAAGAGCTCCGCATCCACCCCGTCGTCACGGAGGGGCACCGCGCGCACCTCGGCGCCGGCATGCCGGAAGGTGGTCAGGGTGCGGTCGTAGGTCGGATCCTCGAGCACGATCGTGCCCGGCCGGTCGTGGAAGAAGTGATCGGCCAGGAATGCGAGGCCCTGCAGCGAGCCGTTGACCATCAGTACCCGCGACGCCGGCACGCCGTGCCGCTCGCCGATCCACTCGCGCAGCGGCAGGTACCCGCCCGGCGAGTAGGAGAGCGCGCCGGCGGCGTCGCGCTCGAGCGCCTCGGCGGCGCTCGCCCGGATGTCCTCGGCGGGCAGCAGGTCGGCCGACGGGACGCCGCGGGTGAAGGAGATGCTGGCCGCCATGCCTACAGTCTCGCAAATGCCTCGGCGGCCAGCCGAGCGGCCTCGGTGGGACTGGCCCCGACGCGCACCCCGCGCGCCTCCAGCGCCTCCTTCTTGGCCTGGGCGGTCCCCGACGATCCGGAGATGATCGCCCCGGCGTGGCCCATCGTCTTGCCGGGCGGCGCCTGGAAGCCGGCGATATAGGCGACGACGGGCGTCGACATGTGCTCGGCGATGTAGTCGGCCGCCTGCTCCTCGTCGGAGCCACCGATCTCACCCACCATCACCACCAGGTCGGTCTCGGGGTCAGCCTCGAAGCAGGCCAGCACGTCGATGAACGACTGGCCCACCACCGGGTCGCCGCCGATCCCGACGATCGACGAGTTGCCGAGACCGGCGTCGGCGAGCTCCTTGCCGATCTGGTAGGTCAGCGTGCCCGAGCGGGACACGAGGCCGATCCGGCCGGGCGCGAACACCTGGGCCGGGATGATGCCGACGTTCGCCACTCCCGGCGAGAGCACGCCGGGGCAGTTCGGCCCCAGCAGGGTGATCCCGCGCGGCCGCACGTGGTTGTAGACGCGGAGCATGTCGTGGGCCGGGATCCCCTCGGTGATGCAGACGATCGTCTCCACCCCCGCGTCGGCGGACTCGAGGATCGCGTCGGCCGCGAAGCGCGGCGGCACGAACACCATGGCCGTGTTCGCGTGCTGTTCGTGCACCGCCTCGGCGACGGTGTCGTAGACGGGGACGCCCGCGGCCTCCTGGCCGCCCTTGCCTGGTGTCACCCCGGCCACCAGCTTCGTCCCGTAGTCGCGGTTTCGCGTCGCGTGGAAGCTCCCCTCGCGCCCGGTGATGCCCTGCACCAGCAGGCGCGTATCGGCGGTCACGACGATCGCCATCAGGCCGCTCCCGCCAGCTCGACGACCTGCTCTGCGGCGCCCAGCATCGTCTCGGCGACGACCAGGTTGGCCGGCGCCGCGTCGGCCAGGATCTTGCGCCCCTCGACGTCGTTGGTGCCGTCCAGGCGGACGACGATCGGGATCGACACATCCAGCCGGTCGAGCGCCGTCAGCACGCCGCGGGCGACCTCGTCGCAGCGGGTGATGCCGCCGAAGACGTTGAACAGGACGGCGCGCACCTTGCCGTCGGACAGCAGCACCTCCATGGCGCTGACGATCTCGTCGGCCTGGGCACCGCCTCCGACGTCCAGGAAGTTGGCCGGGGTGCCGCCGGCCTGCGCGACCACGTCCAACGTCGACATGACCAGGCCGGCGCCGTTGCCGATGATGCCGATCGTGCCGTCCAGCTTGACGTAGGTGACGCCGCGCTCGCGAGCCATCCGCTCCTGCGGGTCGAGCGACTCGAGGTCGCGCATCTCGGCGATGTCGGGATGGCGGAAGAGCGCGTTGTCGTCGACGGTGTACTTGGAGTCGAGCGCTCGCAGCTCGCCCTCCGGAGTGACGATCAGCGGGTTGATCTCGACCAGCATGGCGTCCGTCTCGACGAACGCCTGGTAGGCCTTGGCGATGATGTCAGCCCCCTGGGCATGCTGCTCGGCCGGCAGCCCGGCTCCGAAGAGGAGCCGGCGCGCGTGGAACGGCTGCAGCCCCACCAGCGGGTCGACGTGGAGGCGGGCGAGCAGCTCTGGCGTCTCCGCCGCCACCTGCTCGATCTCCACGCCGCCCTGGGTGGTCAGCATCAGCAGCGGCCGCTTGGCCGATCGGTCGAAGGTGATCGAGAAGTAGTACTCGCGGGCGATGTCCGAGCTGCGCTCGATCCACAGCCGGCGGACGACGTGGCCGCGGATATCCATGCCCAGGATGGCGGCGGCGTGCTTCTCGGCCTCCTCCGGCGTCGGAGCCAGCTTGATGCCGCCCGCCTTGCCGCGACCGCCCACCAGCACCTGGGCCTTGACCGTGACCATGGCGCCGATCTGCTCGGCCGCGCGCCGGGCCTCGGCCGGGGTCTCGGCTACCACCCCCTCCGACACGGGGATGCCGAACCGCGCGAACAGCTGCTTGCCCTGGTACTCGTAAAGATCCACGAAAACGCGCTCCCGCCGGGTGAAAACGCGGGCAGTGTATTCCGCCTCGGGAAGCGCCCGCGCAGGTCCGCGGAAACGGCCCCGGGTGGCTTTACAAAGGTCTCACAAACGGCATTTCCCATCCTGACAATTCCGCTGGACAATCGCCCCGGACGCTGCGACCGAACGTGCCCACACTTCGCAGCTACCTGCCTCCTCCGACGGCCCGCCCTGCGGGTCGTCGGACTTTTCGGGACGCTCGCAACTGATCCAGGTGTATGCGCCAGATTAGGCGCATTGTGCGCCAGATCCGGCGCACCGGGGTAGGATCGGGAAGATGTTGAGAGCCCGCAGCGCCGACCTCTTCCCGACCGACCAGCCGCTCCCCGCAAGCGGGCTGATCGGCCGCCGCGAGGACGTCCGCGAAATCGCCGCCGGCCTCCTGGCCGGTTCCAGCATGATCGTGGCCGGGCCGAGGCGCACGGGCAAGACCAGCGTCTGCGACGCCGCCCTCGCCGCCTGCGCGCGGCGGGGCGCCTACACGGTGGGGATCGACCTCTTCCGGATCGCCAACGTCGCCGAGCTGGCGGAGCAGCTGGTGACCCAGACGATCGCCAACCGCTCGCAGCTTCGCAAGATCCTCCACCAGGCCCGCCGCGCCGGCCGGGTGCTGGCCGACACCGCCGGCGTCGCCGCCGTCGTCTCCTCCAAGGGCCAGCTCGGCGAGGAGCTGGAGATCGCCTTTCGCCCTGGCATCGCCGCCCGCGACCCCGATCGCTACCTGGACTACGCGCTGGCCCTGCCCGGCCGGATCGGCGAGGCGGATGAGCGGGCGGTGGTCGTCTTCTTCGACGAGTTCCAGGAGGTCGCCAACCCGCGCCGGCCGTACGGCGACCCGGACCTGCTGACCAAGCGCATGCGCGCCGTCTTCCAGCGCCAGGCGGGCGTCAGCTACCTGTTCGCGGGAAGCATCGAGCACCTGATGCGCGACCTGTTCGTCCCCCGCCAGCGCGCGTTCAGCCAGTTCGGGAGCTTCCACGAACTGCGCCCGATCGAGGCCGGCGACTGGATGCGCGGGCTGCGCGAACGCTTCGCCGCCGACGACTGCCGCATCGGCGAGTCGGCGCTCACCCGGCTGGTCGAACTGGGCGACCTGCACCCGCGAGCGACGATGCTGATCGCCCAGCGGACGCACCTGACAGCCGTCCTCCTGGAGACGCACGACATCGACCTGGCGGTGGTCGAGCAGGGATATCTGGCTGCGCTCCAGGGCGAGCGGATCAACCACGAGCAGACCGTCGAGCGGATCCGCCGCCTGCATCGGCTGGGGCTGGAGATGGCGCGCCGGGTGGCCCTCGGCGACGCGCCCTACACGGGCCTGCCGCGGGGCTCCGTGCGGCGGGCGCTGGAGGAGCTCCAGGGCGCGGCGATCATCGAGTCGCACGGCCGCGGCGACTGGCGGTTCACCGACCCGCTCCTGCGTCGCTACCTGGGCGACTTCTCCCCCGGCTGACGGCCTCTGGCAGAGTGCGCCGATGGCGCTCTACGACCATGCCCTGGCCGGGCTCAGCCCGCCTACTGCGGCGTGGTGGTGACGCCGTATTGCTGGCGCTCCTGCTTGGCCAGCGCCACCCCGGCGACCGAGGCGACGTAGGCGGCGACGTCGCGGGCATCGTTCCCGGTCACGATGTTGGCTGGCATCTTGCCGTACGGATCGGGCTCGCTGATCTGATTCCGGACGAGCGCCTCGAAGGAGCTCTCGCTGAGATTGCTCATCCGGTCGCCGACGGCCGCGTCGTCCAGGTTGGGGCCGATCGTCCCGTGGGTGGCGGCGTCCGCCAGGATATGGCAGGCGCCGCAATCGGTCTGGAAGACCTTCTTGCCGTTGGCCATGTCGGCCTGCCCGGGAGCCGCGACGCCGCTGCCTGCACAGCCGGAAGCGAGCGCGGCCGCCCCGACCACCAGCAGAACAGCAACCGACCGGATCACGCGGGAGACGATAGCAACTTCACCCGCCACCGGTCCCGGCATCCGGCGCCGGGAATGCGCCCCGCCAGGTGAGCGCCCGGGCAGCCTCCTGGGCCGCGAACCGGAGCGCCTCGGGGAGCGGCCGGCCGGCCGCGAGCGCGAACGTCACACCGGCGACGAAGGTGTCGCCGGCGCCGTAGGTGTCGACCACCGGACCGGGCACCGGCACCGCCTCGTAGCCGGTGCCGCCGCGCGCACCGTCGGTCATGATCACGTGCTCCGGTTGCTCCGCCAGCCGGGTGAGATCGACCCGCTCGCCGGGATCACGGGCGCTGCCGACCAGGGCGTCGGCGCGGACGCCGCTTTGCACCAGCGCCTCGAACCGGCGAGCGGTCACGACGAGTACGCGCGCCCGGCGGGCGTACACCAGCGTCTGCGGATCCTGACCGGTGAAGTAGACGCCGTCCATCCCTGCCAGCAGGTCCCACGGCAGGTCGTCGGAGGCCGCCGGGTGATCGTTCTCGCCGACCACGAAGAGCGTCCGCTCGCCGTTGTCATCGACCACCGACAGCACCCGCGTCTGGCGGCCGGGGCGGGCCGCGGCGAACACCTCGACGCCGTGCTCCTCGAGCACCGCCTGGGCGGGCACGTCGCCTGCCAGGGCGGTGAAGAACGCGACCCGCGCCCCCATCCGGGCGAGCGCCATCGCCGACACCGCGCCGCCGCCGGCCGGCTGGTCGAGAGGATCGCAGAGGTGGACGATCTCACCCGCCGGGGGCACCGCGTGGGCGCGCGTGAAGGTGACCCATTCGACGTGGCCGACGACGGCCACTCGCGGCTGCTCGGACATCGCCGCGAAGGCTAACGCCGCCAGTCCCCGGCGGGTGAGAGCGGTTGGGTGCTTTGGCCACCTTGGCCAGTTGGTAGCATTTCCACCGTACTTCGATGCAACTCTGCCACGATCACACTCTTCCACGGTTTCTCAGAGGCGATGCGCGGACGGGCCGCAACCCGCCGGCGCACTGATGACAGCCACCGACGAGACGCACACGCAGACCGACGTGACGGCCCGCAGGACGTCCGACGTCCGGCTCGTCCGCGTGACCAAGACCTTTGGCGACACCCTCGCCGTCGACGACATCTCGCTGACGATCGAGGACGGCCAGTTCTTCAGCCTGCTCGGTCCGTCCGGCTGCGGGAAGACGACCACCCTGAGCATGATCGGCGGCTTCGAGGACCCGACCGCGGGGGCCATCTACCTGGGCGGTGTCGAGGTCTCCAGCCAGCCGGCCTACCGGCGCGACGTGAACACCGTCTTCCAGTCCTACGCCCTCTTCCCCCACCTGGACGTGTTCGAGAACGTCGCCTTCGGCCTGCGCCGCCGCAGGGTGGCCAAGGACGAGATCAAGAGCCGCGTCGAGGACATCCTCGGGCTCGTCGACCTGCCGGGCTACGAACGGCGAAAGCCGGGCCAGCTCTCGGGCGGCCAGCAGCAGCGGGTCGCGCTCGCCCGGGCGCTCGTCAACCGGCCCAAGCTGCTGTTGCTGGACGAGCCGCTGGGAGCACTCGACCTGAAGCTGCGAAAGCAGATGCAGCTGGAGCTCAAGCGGATCCAGACCGAGGTCGGGATCACCTTCCTCTATGTCACCCATGACCAGGAGGAGGCGATGGTGATGTCCGACCGGCTGGCGGTCATGTCCGGCGGCCGGATCGAGCAGATCGGCCCGCCCGAGGACGTCTACGACCGCCCGGCCACCAAGTTCGTGGCCGGCTTCCTGGGCGCGTCCAACCTGATCGCGGGCGACGTCGTCGGCCGCGAGGCCGGCGAGGCGGTGGTCAAGCTCGAGAACGGCGACACCGTCCGCCTGCCCGCCGATCGACTGAGCCCCCACTCGCGGTCGGTGATGATCGGCGTCCGCCCGGAGAAGATCAGCGTGGGCGCGCCGGACGCTGCCGCCCCGGACGGCTGGGCCGGCTTCGAGGGGACGATCGCGATGACCGCCTACATCGGGGTCTCGCACCAGTACACGGTGAACGGGCCGGGCGACCGGGCATTCACCGTCTACACCCAGAACGTGGGCGCCGACGGCGGCCCGCGCCAGGGGGATCGCATCCAGCTGATGTGGGACCTGCGGCACACATTCGTCGTCGAGGCCGACGGTTCGCCTGTGGAGACGACGCAAGGAGGCACCGAGTGAACGAGCATCCCAAACCCCCGCCCGTGCAGGGCCTGGACATCGACCAGGCCCTGCACCGCGGACTGACCGAGTCGCGCTCATCCCGGCGCGGCTTCCTGAAGGCGAGCGCCGGCGTGGTCGGCCTGGCGCCGCTGCTGGCCGCCTGCGGTGTGGCCGGCACCGCCGCCTCGGGCAAGCAGAACAAGCAGTTCGACTGGACGGCCTGGTGGCACAGGCAGAAGCCGACGAACCAGCTCGTGTTTGCCAACTGGCCGTACTACATCGACACGACCGCGTCCGGGAAGAACCATCCATCGCTCGAGCTCTTCACAAAGCAGACCGGGATCAACGTCAACTACAAGGAAGTCATCCAGAACAACGCTCCGTTCTACGCGCAGATCGCTCCCGTCCTCCAGGCCGGGCAATCGACCGGCTACGACATCATCGTCATCACCAACGGCTGGCAGCTGACCCAGCTTCTCGAGAACGGCTGGATCGTCCCGCTCTGGACGGAGAAACTCCCGAACTTCCAGAAGTACGCCAGCCCCAGTGTCAAGAGCCCGTCCTACGACCCCAACAGCAAGTACTCGGTGGTCTGGCAGTCGGGATTCACCGGCATCGGCTACAACCCCAAGCTGACCGGCCGCGAGATCACGTCCATCAACGATCTCTGGGACCCCAAGTTCAAGGGCCACGTCGGGATGATGTCCGATAACACCGAGCTGGGGTCGGTGGCGCTGCTCAAGCTCGGCATCGACCCCGCCACGTCGACACCCGCCGACTGGGATAAGGCGGCCAACATCCTGAACCAACAGAGGCCGAACGTCCGCCAGTATTACGACCAGAGTTACATCACGGCGCTCCAGGACGGCGACACCTGGATCTCACAGGCGTGGTCGGGCGACATCTACCAGGCGAACTTGAAGGGCTACAAAGACCTGAAGTTCGTCATCCCCGAGCAGGGCGTCATGTACTGGCACGACAACATGATGATCCCGCTGCACGCGCCGAATCCGCTCAGCGCCCTGGAGTGGATGAACTTCTACTACACGCCCAAGGTGGCCGGGATGGTCGCCGACTGGGTGAACTACATCTCGCCGGTGCCGGCGGCACAGCAGTACATCGCCGACGTGATCAAGGATCCGACCGTGGCCAACAGCCCGCTCGTGTTCCCGACCCAGTCCGAATACTCAAAGGCGCACGACTACTACACGTTCAAGAACTACAACGACTATACGCACTGGAACAACACGTTCAACCCGATCATCCAGTCGTAGGGTGACGACGCTTGGCTGACCAGGGAGTCCTCGAACGACCGGCGCCGGCCCGCGCCTCCCGCCGTCTGCGGGTGCGCAGGGCGGCGGTACCCTACGTCCTCAACCTGCCCAGCTGGATCTTCCTGGCGGTCTTCTTCGTCATCCCGCTGGCGTCGGTGCTGGCGCTGTCGGTGGCCACCGGAAACCCGGAGGTCGGGTATCAGTACACGGGGCACGTCCACGAGTTCGTGAGCGCGATCTCCACGTATCAGACGCAGCTGATCCGCTCCTTCTGGTACGGGATCGCCTCGACGGTGATCACGCTCGCGATCTCCTACCCGGTTGCCTACTGGATCGCGTTCTACGGCGGCCGCAACAAGTCGACGTACCTGTTCCTGATGCTCCTCCCGTTCTTCGTCTCGTTCATCATCCGCACGCTCGCCTGGGAGTTCATCCTGGCCGACCAGGGACTGGTGCTCGGCCACCTCAAGTCGTGGGGAATGCTGCCGCAGAGCTTCCACATCCTGTCCACCTCGTGGGCGGTGATCTGGGGTCTCACCTATAACAGTTTGCCCTACTACGTGCTCCCGCTGTACGTGGCGATCGAGCGCATCGACCGGCGCGTGGTGCGGGCGGCAAACGATCTCTACGCCGACACGCGGCGGACGTTCCTCCGCGTCATCCTGCCGCTGTCGGCGCCCGGGATCTTCGCCGGCTTCCTGCTCGTCTTCGTCACCAACGTGGGCGACTACGTGAACCAGCAGGTGCTCGGCGGCACCGGCACCTACATGATCGGAAGCGTCATCCAGGACAGCTTCTTCACGAACCAGGACTACCCGATGGCCTCCGCGCTGTCGTCGGTACTGATGCTCCTCCTGCTGGTCGCGATCTATCTGTACGCCCGGACGTTCGGCACCGACACCATCCAGGAGTACAGCTGATGACCGAGACCGTGCTCCAGCCGGGCACCAGTATCGACGCTCCGCCGCTGGTGCGCAGGCAGCGGCGAAAGCTCTCCGGCTACGTCCTGCCGGTCTTCGTCTGGCTGGTCATCGCCTGGACGATCGTGCCGATCGTCTTCATGATCATCTTCAGCTTCAATCAGGCGCCGACCGGGCGCCTCGCGTTCAACTGGTTCGGCCTGACCGGCACCTGGTATCGGAACGTGTTTGCGATCGGCGGGCTGACGCAGGCGCTCGAGCACTCGCTGGCGATCGCCACCCTGAGCAGCATCATCTCGGTCGTCCTGGGCACGCCGATGGCACTGGCGCTGGCCCGCTACCGGTTCTACGGGAAGGCCATGACCGACATGGTGATCTTTGCCGACATCGCCGCGCCGTCGGTCGTCGTCGGGGCGGCGTTGCTCGGCTTCTTCCTCACCCTGAACGTCCCGCGCGGACTGGCCACGATCCTGATCGCCCACGTCGCGTTCAGCGTCGTCTTCGTCGTCGTCGTGGTGCGCGCCCGCGTGTCCGGCCTCGACCGCTCACTCGACCGGGCCGCGGCCGACCTCGGGGCCAACCCCTGGATCGCCTTCTGGAAGGTGCTCTTCCCGCTCATCCTGCCGGGCATCGTGGCCGGCGGGCTGCTCGCCTTCGCAATGTCGATCGACGATCTGATCATCACCTCGTTCGTCGCCGGGCAGGCGGTGACGTTCCCGCTCTGGGTGTACGGCGCGGTGAAGACGGGGATCCCGCCGCAGGTGTTCGTGATGGGGACGATGATCTTCGTCGCCGGCGTGGTGCTGGCGATCGTGAACAGCCTGGTCTCCCGGCGGAGCCCGGCGTAGAGGCGACGCTTCGCCCGGCGGTCGCTGGGGACGCCGGCGGGCTGCGGGCGCTGGTCGAGTCCGCCTACGCCGTCTACGTGCCCCGGATCGGACTGCGGCCGGCGCCGATGGATGCCGACTACGGCGAGCTGGTCGAGCGCGGCCAGGTGACGGTGGCCGAGGTGGACGGGGCGATGGCCGGCGCGCTCGTCCTCGTCCCGGCCGCCGACCACCTGCTGATCGAGAACGTCGCCGTCGCCCCCGAGCACCAGGGCGAGGGCATCGGCGGCCTTCTCATGCGGCTCGCCGAGGAGCGGGCCCGGGCGAGCGGCATCGGCGAGCTGCGGCTCTATACGCACCGCCTGATGACCGAGAACCGGGACTGGTACACCCGCCTCGGTTACGAGGAAACCGGCCGCGAGGAGCAGGACGGCTTCGACCGCATCTTCTTCCGAAAACGGCTCTGAGGCGTATGCAGCCCGGCGAGGCCGGGATGAATACGCAGAGGCCGTCAGGGCACGTAAACCAGCTTCCCCTGCACCTTCAGGTCCTCCATCAGCTGCTGCGCCTGCGGCACCTCGGAGAGCTCGAACACGTGGTCGACCACCGGCTTGATGTGGCCGGCCTCGACCGCCCGCAGGGCGGCCGCCAGCTCGGCCTTGCTGGCCAGGTGCGAGCCGAGCAGATTCTGCTGCTTGTTCCACAGGAAGCGCAGGTCGGTCATCGCCTCGAAGCCGGTGGAGGCACCGCAGACGACCACCCGGCCGCCCCAGCGCAGCGCCGCGATCGAGGTCGGCCAGGTGTCCTGGCCGGAGTGCTCGAAGACGATGTCCACGCCCACCCTGCCGGTGATCTCCTTGACCCGCGCCAGCACGTCCTCGGACTTGCGGTCGATCACGTGCTCGGCGCCCAGCCCGTGGGCCTTGGCCACCTTGTCGGCGCCGCCCACGACGGGGATCGGGTTGGCGCCGAAGAGCCGGCAGATCTGGGTCGCCATCACGCCCAGGCCGCCCACGCCGCCCCAGATCAGGACATTCTCGCCCGCCTGGATGCGGGCGCGGGTGACCAGCATCCGCCACGCCGTCTCGAGCACCAGCGGCATCGACGCGGCCTCCTCGAACGTCAGGTTGGCCGGTTTCGGCAGCACGTTGGCGGCGGGCAGCGCCACCAGCTCGGAGTGGCCGCCGTTGTTCGGCCCGGTCTGGAAGCCCCAGATCAGGAACTGGCGGCAGAAGTACTCCTCGCCGGCGGTGCACGCATCGCAGATGCGGCAGGAGAGCCCCGGGTGCACCACGACCTCGTCGCCGACGGCGACGGCAGACGACCCGAAGCCCTTGCCGCCGACGTCCGATCCGACAGCTCGGACGACGCCCGAGACATCCGATCCGGCGACGTGCGGGAAGATCACCTTCATCCCGGGCATGCCACGGCGGGCCCAGATGTCGTTGAAGTTGGCGCCCGCCGCCTTGACCTCGATCAGCACCTCGAAGGGCCGCGGCTCGGGCTCGGCGATGTCGGTGTAGTTGAGGACGTCGGGGCCGCCGTGCTCCTCGAAGACGACGGCCTTCATACCGCCAGCGCCTTGGCCAGGAACTCCAGGTTGTGGACGAAGCGGCGGACGTCGTCCTCGCTGTGCTGGACCGAGAGCGTCCAGTTCTCGGACTTGCCCCAGGGCGCCATGAAGACCCCGCGGTTGAACTGGACCAGCCAGTTGACGTAGGCGAGCTCGTCCGACACCTCGAGGTAGTCGCGGTAGTTGCGCACGCGCTCGCCGCGGTAGGTGACGGCACCGCGGGCCGACATGACCGTGGTGTAGCCGGCGATCCCGCCCGACTCCAGCGCTGCGTCGCAGCCGGAGCGCAGGATCTCGGCCAGCCGGTCGAACTCGTCGTAGACGTCCGGCGTCAGGATCTCGGTCAGCGTGACCCGCATCGCGGCCATCGTCAGCGGGTTGCCGTTGAACGTGCCGACCTGGTCGATCCGCCCGTCGGCGATCCAGCCCATGACCTCCTCGCTGCCGCCGATGGCGCCGCAGGGCAGGCCGCCGCCCGTCGACTTGGCCAGGCAGATCAGGTCGGGGGTAACGCCGAAGCGCTTGGTGGCGCCGCCGTAGGCGATGGTGACACCGGTCTTCACCTCGTCATAGGTAAGCAGCGCGCCGGCGCCGTGCAGGAGCTCCTTGACGCCGCCCAGATACCCCTCGTCCGGGGTGACGATCCCGGCGTTCATCATCGCCGGCTCGACGATCATCCCGGCCACCCGGCCCTGGTAGCGGTGAAGCGTGCGCTCCAGCGCATCCAGGTCGTTGAAGGGGACGACGCGGGTCAGGGCGACCACGTCGTCGGGCAGGCCGATCGTCTGGGGCACCGACACCGGGTCGTCATAGGGCCCGATCTTGTCGGCGGGCGGCGCCACCGACACCATCACCGCATCGCCGTGGCCGTGGTATGAGCCCTCGATCTTGAGCAGGATGTCGCGGCCGGTGACGGCGCGCATCAGGCGAACGGCGTCCATCGTCGACTCGGTGCCGGAGTTCGCGAACCGCCACAGCGGCAGCCCGAAGCGCTCGCTCAGATGCTCGGCGACGATCACCGAGTCCTCGGTCGGCTGAGCGAAGTGGGTGCCCTCGCCAACCCGCTCGGAGACGATCTGGACGATCTTCGGGTGGGCGTGGCCGACCGCCATCGCGCCATATCCGTTGTGGAAGTCGACGTACTCGTTGCCGTCGACATCGACCACCTTCGACCCGTGGCCGTCGGCCAGGTAGATCGGGTGGGGGTCGGTCGACTGCCAGCTCGAGGCGACGCCTCCCGCCAACGCCCGGCTGGCCCTCTCGGTCATCGCCCTCGACTCGGTGTGGCGGGCGTTGAAGTCCCCCTCCTCGGTCTCGATCAGCCTTGCCAGGCGAGTGGGATCGATCGTTGATTCGGCAACACTCATGCTTTCGCACCTCCCAGGACCTCGCCGTAGCGGCTATCCCGCCAGGCGAGGGCGGCCTTCAGGCCTTGTGACTTGACGATGTCCATGAACTCCCGCTGCTCGGGCGTATCCGCCGCGTTCAGCATCGATGACAGATCCAGATTCATATTGACAGCTTCGCGCAACCCCATTGCCTCGAACGCGCGGATGAGCGCGATCTTCGTCAGGCGGAGCACCGGCAGCGGCGTCGGCGCGATCTTCCCGACCAGCGCTTCCACCTCGGCATCGACCTGGTCGTCGGCGACGACCCGGTTGATCATCCCCGCTCGCTCAGCGGTCTCCGCGTCGATCATATCGCCGGTGAAGAGGAGCTCGTTGGTCTTCTTCTGTCCGAGGATGAACGGCATCAGCAGCGTCACCGGCCCCGAGCCGTAGCGGATCTCCGGCTCGCCAAAGCGCCCGCTGGCCCCGGAGACGATGATGTCGCAGGCCATCGCCAGCTCGCAGCCGCCGGCCAGGCAGTAGCCGCGGACGGCGGCGATCGTCGGCTTCGGGAACGCCCACAGCCGCATCGTCGCATCGATGTCGACGCCCAGAACGTGGTGCCAGTCGTGGGCACCGCCGTAGGAGCCGGCCGCCTCGTCGGCCAGGTCGTAGCCGGCCGAAAACGCTCGCTCGCCGGCCCCCGTCACGACCACCACCTTGACCTCGTTGTCGGCCGCCGCGCGGTCGAGGGTCTCGTGCAGTCCGGCCAGCACGGGCTTGTTCAGGGCATTCAGCTTCTCCGGCCGGTTGAGCGTGATCCAGGCGGCCGGGCCGCGGGTCTCGTAGAGCACAGCGTCAGTCATTCCAACCCTCCAAGGACGATGAGACAGTCGAGCGCGACGGCCCGATCGGCGGTCACCAGCAGCGGGTTGACGTCGATCTCGGCGATCTCCGGATGCTCGGCGGCCAGTCGCGACACGGCGACGATCGCATCCACCAGCGGCTCCGGCACCGCGCCTCCGAGCAAGCGCAGCAGCGGCGGCAGGCTGGCCGCCAAGTGGCGCGCAGCGGCGGCGTCAAGTGGCGCCAGGGACGTCGTCACCAGGTCGAGCTGCTCGGCCAGCCCGCCGCCCACGCCGACCACCACGGTCGCTCCGTAGTCGGCGTCGCGCACGCTCCCGAGCAATACCTCGGTGCCGCCCAGGACCTGCTCGGCGACGATCACCCGGCCGCCCATGCGCTCGGCGGCGGCCCGCACGGCCGCGGCATCGGACAGGTTCAGGGCGACCCCGCCGACCCGCGCCTTGTGCGCCACCTCGTCGATCTTGACGACGACCGGGAACCCGATCTCAGCCGCCGCGTCGACGGCCTGGCCGGGATCGGCGCAGCGGATCGCCCGTGGATAGACGATGCCGTAGGCAGCCGCGGCGGCGGCCGACTCCAGCTCGGCGAGCGCGCCCTCGCCGGGAATCGGCGGCGCCGGCCGGACGTCCCGGCGGGCGGGCGAGCGCGGCTCGTGGTCGAGCCGGGCGGCCAGCGCCCGCAGCCCGGGCATGGTGCCCTTGAGCAGCGGGATGTCGTGCTCGCGCGCCCACAGCATGTCCTCGATCGGCGGGTCGGCGGTGGTCACGGTGATCACGCAGGGAAAGAGGTCGCCGCCGCCGGTCGCGGCCTGCAGGTCCTCGGCGATGTTGCGCGCCAGCTCCCGCTCCCCGCCGTGCAGCCACTGGCTGTGGTCGATCGCCGATACCAGGACGTCATGCTCGCCCGACTCGGCCAGGAGCTGGAAGGCGCGGGGAAAGACGACGCGGTCGTCGTCGATCGCCCAGCAGTCGATCGGATTGCCGACGTGGTCGACGAAGTTCGGGAATTCGTCCACGAATCGACTGGTCAGCTCCGGCGAGAGGGGCTGGAAGGGGATCCCTGCCTGCTCCGCCTTGTCGGCGAAGTACTCGCCCTCGCCGCCGGAGTTGGTGACGGCGCCGATCCGCCGGCCGCGCGGGCCGACGACGCGGGAGAAGACGGCCAGGTGCTCGAGCCAGTCGCCGAAGTCGTCGACGCGGATTGCGTTGTAGTAGCGGAGCATCCCCGAGAAGGCGCGGTCGTCGCCCACCATTGCACCGGTGTGGGCGCGGGCCGCCTGCCGGCCCATCTCGGACGTGCCCACCTTGAGCACGACGGCCACCTTGCCCGCCTCGGCCAGCAGCCGCAGCGCCTCCTCGAACTCGGCCGGCCGGCGCACCGTCTCCAGGAACAGTCCTACTACCCGGGTCGCCGGGTCGGACGCGAAGTAGGCGACGAAGTCGGCGGCGTCGGTCACCGTCTCGTTGCCGGCCGAGATGACGGTGCGAAAGCCGATCCGCGGCCCCAGCGAGACGAGGACCTCGCCGACCGACCCGGAGTGGGCGAGGGTGGCGACGTTGCCGCGGGCGAAGGTCGGGTGCAGGCTGCCGATCCATGGCGACGGGAAGCCCGGGGTCGCCATTCCCATGCAGTTGGGGCCGAGCATCGGGATGCCCGCGGCGGCGATCCGCTCCGAGATCCGGGCGCTCACCGCGGCCGCCTCGACCCCGGCCTCGTTGCCCAGGCCGGGCGTGATGATGGCCCGGACGCCGCCGATCGCCAGGATCTCGTCCACCGCCTGCTCGATGCGGCCGTGACCGACCCCCAGCACGACCAGCTCGGGCACCGCCGGGCAGTCGCCGATCGTCGGGTAGCAGCGGATCCCGCACGCTTCGTCGCGGGTCGGGTTGATGCCGTAGAAGGGCACCCCCTGCACGGTCATGTTCTGGGCGATCCGCGTCGAGGTGCGATCGGAGATCCCGTAGATCGCCACCGAGGACGGGTTGAACATCGGCTCCAGGGCCGAGCCCAGGCGCGGGGAGGTGACCGACTCCATGGGCGCGCGGCTAGTGGCCGCCGTCCTCGCCCTGCTCGACGAAGAACCGGCCGCTGGGGCCGCTCGAGAAGTACCGCGAGGTGACGGTCTTCTTGCGCGTGTAGAACTCGACCGCGTCGCCGCCGTGGGCATGCAGGTCCCCGAAGAAGCTGCCCTTCCAACCCGAGAACGGGAAGAACGCGACCGGCGCCGCGACGCCGATGTTGACGCCGATCATGCCCACCTCGACGTCGTGCCGGTAGGTGCGCACCGCCGCCCCCGACTCCGTGAAGATCGACGTCCCGTTGCCATAACGGCCGGCGTTGATGATGCCGATCGCCTCCTCCAGCGACTCCGCCCGGATGACGCTCAGCACCGGCCCGAAGACCTCCTCCTGGGCGATCTCCATGTCCGGCGTGACGCCGTCCAGGATGGTCGGGCCGACGAACGCCCCGTGCGGATCGGCACCCGAGCTGCGTCCGTCGACCGCAAGCGTCGCGCCGGCGGCCAGGCCGTTCTCGACCCAGCCCAGGATGCGGTCGCGGGCGGCGGTGGAGATGACCGGGCCGACGTCCACCCCCTGCTCGAGGCCGTCGCCGACTGCCAGCGCCTCGGTTTGCTCCTTGAGCAGCGGCATCAGCGCCGCATGGGCGTCGCCGACCGTGATCACGACCGATCCGGCCATGCAGCGCTGGCCGGCGGCGCCGAACGCCGAGCCGAGGATGTTGGACACCGTCTTCGGCATCACCGCATCGGGCATCACGACCATGAAGTTCTTGGCGCCGCCGAGCGCCTGCACCCGCTTGCCGGCGGCCGCCGCTCGCTCGTACACGTAGTGCGCGACCTTGGCGGAGCCGACGAACGAGACCGCGTCCACGCCGGGGTGGTCGAGCAGCCCGTTTACGACGTCCACCGAGCCGTTCACGAGGTTGACGACGCCGTCGGGCAGCCCGCCGCTGTCGTGGATCAGCCCGAACATGAGGGCCTGCGTCATCGGCACCTGCTCGGAGGGTTTCAGGACGAACGTGTTCCCGCAGGCGATCGCGAAGGGCAGGAACCAGAACGGCACCATCGCCGGGAAGTTGAAGGGGACGATCGCCGCGCAGACGCCGACCGGCTGGCGGATCGTCTCGCAGTCGACAGCCGTCGCGACGTTCTCCAGCACCCGCCCCTGCATGGTCTGCGGGATCGCCGAGGCCGCCTCGATCATCTCAAT
>DASUHT010000090.1:0-20822 GCA_036273335.1 Gaiellales bacterium
GTCGCGGCGGTCGGCCCCGGCGACCCACTGCGGAGGGCCCAGGAGGTCGCCGAGGAGTACGTCTTCTCGCGCTACCCGGCCGACCGGGTGTGGTGGGTCGGCGGCTACGCGCTGGGCCTCGCGATGCCGCCCAACTGGGTCGGCCACACCTATCTCGCCGGCGACGCCTTCGAGGACTTCACGTGGCAGCCCGGGTACGTCACCAACTACGAGAACATCCTCTTCGACCGCGACGCCGGGTACACCGCGAGCTACATGGAGACGTTGCTGATGGGGGAGGAGCGGATCGAGCCGCTCTCCCGCCACCCCCGTCAGCTGACAGTGCTCTGACCGACCTGGATGATCGACGTCTTCTGGCATCCGGCGGTGCTCGAGCACGACACCGGCTGTGGGCTCTTCGAGGGTGGGCCGTCCGAGCTCCTGGCGGTGCCCGAGCTGCACCCGGAGAACGCCGAACGGGTGCGCAACATGCGCTCGGTGCTCGAACGCGGGCCGCTGCGCGAGCACCTGCGCTGGCGCGACGGCCGGCTCGCCGACGAGGCCGAGCTGGCGGCTGTCCACTCGCCGCATTACGTGCACGAGATCCGCGAGGCGTGCGCCGCGGGCGGCCGTGAGTTCTCGCGGTCGACCCTGGTCGGGGCGGATTCCTGGGAGCCGCTGCTGGCCGCGGCGGGGACGGCCATGGCCGCCGGCGATGCCGTGCTGGCGGGGGAGGCCGCGACCGCCTACGCCCTTGTCCGACCGCCCGGCCACCACGCAGCGCCCGACCGCGCCGACGGCTACTGCTTCTTCAACCATGCAGCCCTGGTCGCCGAGCGGGCCCGGGCGGCCGGCCTGGAGCGGGTCGCGATCGTCGACTGGGACGTGCACCACGGCAACGGCACCCAGGCGTGCTTCTACGAGCGCGCCGACGTGCTCACCGTCTCCTTCCACATGCGGCACGGGAGCTGGGGCAGCAGCCATCCCGAGACCGGGGCGGCGGCCGAGGTGGGGGTGGGCGCCGGCGCCGGGTACAACGTCAATGTGGAGCTCGGTCTGGGCGCGGGCATCCGCGCATACGCCCAGGCCTTCCAGCAGGTCGTCCTGCCGATCCTCGAGCGCCACCGGCCGCAGCTGATGATCGGCGGCTGCGGCCAGGATGCAAGCGGCTTTGACCCGAACGGTCGCCAGAACCTGACCATGGAAGGGTTTCACCGGATCGGCCGGATGGTGGCGGCGGCGGCCGAACGGCTCTGCGACGGGCGCCTGGTACTGATCCAGGAGGGCGGCTATGCCCGTACCTACGCCGCCTACTGCCTGCACGCCACGCTCGAGGGAGTGCTGGGCAGGGAGCGCCTGCTGGCCGACCCGATCGGCTACCTGCCCGATGACGCGGCGCGCGGCGACGCCGACCTGGCGGCGCTGCGAACGGCGCTCTCGCCGTTCTGGGAGCTTCCCTGACGGCGGGTGCATGTGAGCTGCCCGGTGGCCTGAACCGGCCCGCCCCTACTCCTGAGCGCCCGGCTCGAGGATCCGTTTGAGGAGGTCGAGATCCTTGCGGTTGGCGCGCCGCATCGAGCGGGCGATGAACGGGGTCGCCAGGCGACTCACGCCGGACGGCGCGCCGCTGTTCTCCAGGGTCATCAGCGTGCCGCCGCCGTCCGCGTCCTCCCAGGTGTAGGTCGTCTCCATGGGGAAGGGCTGGGCCGGGGTGCGCATGACCAGCCGGCGCTCCGGCTCGAGCTGGGTGATCTCGTAGACGTACTCCAGACGGCGGCCGAGGAACTCCGCGACGAATGCGATCCGCGATCCGACCGCCAGCGGGCGGGGTGTCTGCCACTCCACCGATTTGATGTTCACGTACCAGCGGGTTGCGTTGTCGGGATCGGCCGCGTACGCGGCGACTTCGGCCCGCGGCCGGTCGATGACGACCTGGGTCAGGACCTCGACGCTCACAGTGCCGCCCGCATCTCGCGGGCGAACGCCTCGACGTGCCCGAGCGCGATTCGCCGGGCGGCCTCGCCGTCGCCGCGACAGATCGCGTGCAGCAGCTCGCGATGCTCGCGCACCCGGTCGGCGAGGGGCGGCAGCCGGTCGAATGTCAGATGCCAGATCCGCAGCGACATGTTCAGGTAGCGGTCGAGGTCGCCCTCCAGGTAGGGGTTGCGGCAGCAGCGATGTACGAAGCGGTGTACCCGGGCGTCCAGCTCGATCAGCGCCTCCTGGCCCTGGGGCGGATCGTCCAGCTCGGCGATCAGCGCCTGCGCCTGGGCGCGGTCGGCGTCGTCGGCGAGCTCGGCGGCGCGCTGGGCGGCGTGCGGCTCCAGCTGGGCGCGGACGTCGGCGATGTCGGAGAGGCTGGTGATGTTGATGGCCGAGGCGAAGGTGCCGCGGCGCGGGTAGACCACGATCAGCCCCTCCAGCGCCAGCCGGCGAATGGCCTCGCGGACCGGCGTCCGGCCCATGCCCAGCTCGCGCGTCAGCGCGTCCTCGTCGATCGGCTGGCCGGGGGCGATGGCGATCGTGATCAGCCGGTCGCGCAGCGCGGCGTAGGCGCGCTCGGAGAGGAGCGGAGGCGCCTCGGCGGGTCCTTGCACGTGTTCCACCGCTCTGATATATCAGATGTCCACCAGGTCGGCCAAGGAAAGGTCCGCATGAGCAGTCAGCCTGACCGCGCGCGCGCGGTCGTGATCGGCGCCGGGATCGTCGGCAACAGCGTCGCCTACCACCTCTTCCAGGAGGGCTGGAGCGACCTCGTGCTGCTCGACAAGGGCCCCCTGCCCAACCCCGGCGGCTCGACCGGCCACGCCTCCAACTTCATCTTCCCGGTCGACCACTCCAAGGAGATGACGGCGCTGACGATGGAGAGCGTGCGCCAGTACCGCGAGCTGGAGGTGTTCACCGAGAGCGGCGGCATCGAGGTGGCGCGCACCGAGGAGCGGATGCAGGAGCTTCGCCGGCGCGTGTCCTCGGCCCTCTCCTGGGGCGTCGACGGCGTGTCGCTGGTCAGCCCGGCCGAGATCAAGGAGATGGTGCCGTTCATCGACGAGTCGGTGATCGTCGGCGGGTTCCACTCGGTCGGCGTCGGCGTCGTCGACTCACTGCGGGCGGGCACGATCATGCGCGAGCGGGCACAGCAGGCGGGGGCGCTCACGGTCTCGGCCAACACCGAGCTCCTGGGCATCGACGTCGAGCGGGGACGGGTGCGCCGGGTGCGGACGACCCGCGGCGACATCGAGGCGGAAACCGTGATCATCGCCTGTGGTGTCTGGAGCCCGCAGATCGCGCGCATGGCCGGGGCGTCCATCCCGCTCACCCCGGCCGTCCACCAGATGATCGACGTCGGCCCGGTGCCGCGGTTCGCCGACTCCAAGTCGCACATCGAGTACCCGATCGTGCGCGACATGGACACCAACATGTACGAGCGCCAGGACGGCAGCGGCCTCGAGATCGGCTCGTACGCCCACCGGCCGATCCTGCACGATCCGGAGGAGATCCCCTCGGTCGAGGAGGCTGCACTCTCGCCGACCGAGTTCCCGTTCACCCAGGCGGACTTCGAGCAGCAGATGGAGCATGCGCTGGAGCTGGTGCCGGAGATCGTCGGCGACGAGAGCGTGGGGGTCAAGTACGCGATCAACGGCCTGCTCTCGCTGACCCCCGACGGCATGCCGATCCTCGGCGAGACACCCGAGGTGGGCGGGCTCTGGTCGGTGGCCGCGGTCTGGGTCAAGGAGGGGCCGGGCATCGGCCGCTCGGTCGCCCAGTGGATGGTCCACGGCGAGTCGGAGATCGATCTCCACTCGTCGGACATCGCGCGGTTCTGGGAGCACCAGAAAACGCGCACGCACGTGCGAGCGCGGGCGGCCGAGGGCTTCAACAAGACGTACGGGATCGTCCATCCGGGCGAGCAGTGGGCCTCCAACCGCAACGTCCGGCTCTCGCCCTTCCACCTCCGGGCGCAGGAGCTGGGAGCCGTCTTCTACGAGGCGGCTGGCTGGGAGCGCCCGCACTGGTACGAGTCGAACGCGCCGCTCCTGGAGGAGTACGCCGACCGGCTGAACGGGCGCGAGGCCGAGTGGGACGCGCGCTGGTGGTCGCCGATCATCAACGCCGAGCACCTGGCCATGCGCGACCGCGCCGGCATCGTCGACCTGACGGCGTTTGCGATCTTCGACATCGCCGGCCCGGGCGCCCTCGAGTGCGTCCAGGGCCTGGCGGTGCGCCAGATGGACGTGCCGGTCGGCCGTGTGGTGTACACGCCGATCCTCGCCCCCGGGGGCGGCTTCAAGGCCGACCTGACGATCATGCGCCTTGGCGATCAGCTGTTCCGCGTGGTCACCGGCGGCGCCCACGGGGCGGCCGACCGGAAATGGTTCGCCGATCACCTGCCGGCGGACGGAAGCGCCCAGCTCGTCGACGTCACGTCGGCCTGGTGCACGCTCGGCCTGTGGGGCCCGCGGGCGCGTGACATCCTGTCCAGCGTGACCTCGGACGATGTCTCGCACGAGGGGTTCAGGTTCGGGAGCTGCCGGACGATCGAAGTCGACACGCTGCGGGTGCTGGCGTCGCGCATCTCGTACGTGGGCGACCTGGGCTGGGAGCTGTACGTGCCGATCGAGCAGGGCGCCAGGCTCTGGGACATCGTCTGGGAGGCCGGCCGCCGCCCGCACGGGCTGGCGCCGGTGGGGATCGGCGTCTACGGCACCACCGGCCGGCTCGAGAAGTGCTACCGGGCGTACGGCTTCGAGCTGGAGAGCGAGTACAACGTGGTCGAGGCGGGAATGTCCGGGCCCAAGGTGAAGGACGAGGACTTCGTGGGCCGCGCGGCGCACCTCCGTCACCGCGAGGAGGATCCGGCGGCGATCCTCTGCACCCTGACCGTGGACGACCACACCTCGGCCTCCGGCGTCAAGCGCTACATGCTCGGCCGCGAGCCGGTCCTGGCCCGCGACGGCAGCCGCCTCGTGGACGCCCGCGGTCGCGGCTCCTACGTGACCAGCGCCGGCGCCGGCCCCTCGATCGGCAAGCACATCCTGCTCTCTTACCTGCCGCCAGAGCAGGCGCGCGAGGGCGAGCAGCTGCTGGTCGAGTACCTGGGCGAGCGCTACCCGGTGACGGTTGCCGTCGCCGGGCCGACGCCGGTCTTCGACCCCGAGAATACGAGGATCCGCTCGTGAACGTGCTCGTCTGCGTCAAGCGGGTGCCGATGACCGGCGGGCGGATCGTCCTGACGCCGGACGAGCAGGCGATCGAGACCCGCCACCTGGGATTCACGATCAGCCCGCACGAGGAGTGCGCCGTCGAGGAGGCGGTGCGCATCAGCGAGCAGCAGGGCGGGACGACGACCGTCCTGACGCTGGGGCCGGACGAGGCCGAGGAGCAGCTGCGGGATGCCATGGCGCTGGGCATCGAGCGGAGCATCCTGCTCGCCGCCGACCGCGAATGGGACGCCCAGGCGACGGCGGCGGCGATCGTCGAGACGATCGCCGCCGAGCGGGCGGCCGGGGTCGAGTACGACCTGATCATGTTCGGCAACGAGTCCGCCGACACCGGCAACTTCCAGGTCGGGATCCGGGTTGCGCACGCGCTCGGCCGTCCCTGCGTGACCGGCCTCAAGGGGATCGCGGTGGAGGGCGGCAGCGTCCGCTGCGAGCAGGAGGTGCCGGGCGGGCGCGACGTCTACGTCGTCCCGCTGCCGGCGGTGGTGACGGTCAAGGAGGGGCTCAACCTGCCCCGCTATCCCTCCGTTCCCGGCCGCATGCGGGCGAAGCGCAAGCCGCTCGACCGTAGCCAGCCGGCGCCGCCCGAGCCGCGCCTGGAGCGCCTGCGACTGGCGCTTCCCGAGGGCGAGGGCAAGCAGACGGAGATCCTCGGCGAGGGCCCTTCGGCGGCGCCTGCGGTGGTCGAGCTGCTGCGGCGGATCGGGGCGCTCTGATGCTGCTCGTGCTGGTCGATCACGAGAACGGCGGCGTCGACGACCTGTCGCTGCAGGCGCTCGCCTTCGCCCGCGGCCTGGCCGCCGGCGATGAGGTGCACGCGGTCGCGATCGGCGATGTGTCGGCGGCCGCGGCCGCGCTCGGCGGCGCCGGCGCCGCCCGGGTGCACGCCGCCCGCCACGACGCGCTGGGCGCCTTCTCCCCGACCGCCTGGGCGCGCTGCCTGGTGCAGCTCGTCGAGCGCCTCTCGCCGTCGGCG
Organism: Gaiellales bacterium; assembly: GCA_036273335.1. Taxonomy (GTDB): domain Bacteria; phylum Actinomycetota; class Thermoleophilia; order Gaiellales; family JAICJC01; genus DASUHT01. The sequence goes on from DASUHT010000090.1 coordinate 6,175, forward strand.
GTGATCGCCGCCGGCAGCGAGCGCGGGAACGAGGTGATGGCGCATGTCGGCGCCATGCTCGACCAGCCGATGGCGGCCAACTGCACGCAGGCGACCGCCGGCTCGCCGGTCACCCTGACCCGCGTGCGCTGGGGCGGCAGCCTGCTGGAGCAGGCGGCGCTGCACGGCGCCCCGGCGCTGCTCACCGTTGCCCCGCACACGGTCGAGGCGACGAGCGCAGGCAGCGCCGAGGCGGCGATCGAGGAGTTCGCCCCCGAGCTCGGCGAGGCCGACCTGGCGGTCCGCGTGTCGGAGCAGATCCCGGCCGACACGGGCGGTGGGGTCTCTCTGGCCGACGCCAAGGTGGTCATCTCCGGCGGCCGCGGCACGGGCTCGGTGGAGGGCTTCGCGCCGATCGAGGAGCTGGCCGGACTGCTGGGCGCGGCGGTCGGGTGCTCGCGGGCGGTGACGATCGCCGGCTGGCGCCCGCACACCGATCAGGTCGGCCAGACCGGCACCAAGATCGCGCCCGACATCTACATCGCCTGCGGCATCAGCGGGGCGACCCAGCACATGGCCGGCTGCAAGGGGGCGAAGGCGATCCTCGCCATCAACACCGACCCCGAGGCCTCGATCATCGCCAACGCCGACTATGCGGTGATCGGCGATCTGCACGAGGTCGTGCCGGCGATCAGCGCCGAGGTGCGGAAGGCGAGGGGCACATGAGCGTCCCCGCGCTGATCGCCCTGCTGGCGGCGATCGCCGTCTGCGGGGGGCTCTTCGCCCGGCGGTCGCTGCTGCTGGTGCGGTTGGCGCGCATGGGCCAGCCGGCGCAGCGGTTCGACGACGTACCGGCGCGCATCCGCAACGAGGCCGTGATCACGCTTGGCCAGCGCAAGCTCCTGCAGCGGGCGTTGCCGGGGCTCATGCACGCGTTCATCTTCTGGGGCTTCCTGGTTCTGCTGCCGACCATCCTGATGGCGATGATCGCGATCGTCGACCGCGACCAGACGATCCCCTGGCTGGGCCGGCAGGAGTGGTTCGCGCTCCTGGTCGACGTGTTCGCGGTGCTCGTCCTGGTCGGGGTGGCGACGGCGTTCGTCATTCGCAAGGTGCAGCGCCCGGCGCGCTTCCAGGGCAGCCACATGCGTGAGGCCGACCTGATCCTGGCGCTGATCGCGGGGATCGTGACGACGCTGCTGCTGTGGCACGCGTCGCGGATCGCCCTCGGCCTGAACGAGTGGCCCGCCGACTGGTCGCCGGTCTCGAACGCGCTCTCCAACCTCTTCGGCGGCGGCCAGCGGACACGCGATGCCGAGCGGACGCTGGTCTGGGCGCACGTGCTCCTGGTGCTCGGCTTCCTCGCCTATCTGCCGCACTCCAAGCACCTGCATATCTTCACCGCCGCGGTCAACGTCTACTTCGGCCGGACGCGGTCGCGAGGCCGGCTGGAGCCGCTTCGCTTCGACGAGGAGGGGGTGGCCGAGGAGGACATCCGGATGGGCGCCGGGACGGTCACCGACCTGACCTGGAAGCAGGTGGTCGACACTTATTCGTGCACCGAGTGCGGACGCTGCCAGGACGTCTGCCCGGCCTGGGCGACCGGCAAGGAGCTGTCGCCGAAGCTCCTGATCATGGGCATCCGCGACCAGGTGTTCGCGGAGGGGCCGAGGATCCTCGGCGGCGATGCCGGCGCGGCGACGCCGCTGGTGCCGAACGCGGTCAGCGACGACGTGGTGTGGGACTGCGTGACCTGCGGCGCCTGTGTCCGCGAGTGCCCGGTATCGATCGAGCACATCGACCACATCGTCGACCTGCGGCGCCAGCTGGTGATGGTGGACGCGCGCTTCCCTGCCGAGGCGGAGCCGATGCTGCGCGACGTCGAGCGGGCGTCCAACCCGTGGGGCAAACCGCAGTCCGAGCGCGCCGACTGGGCGGAGGGGCTGGACGTGCCTGTCCTGCAGCCGGGCGACCCGCCGCCGCCGCTGCTCTATTGGGTCGGCTGCGCCGCCTCCTTCGACGAACGGGCGCGGGAGACGGCGGTTTCGACGGCGCGGCTGCTGAAGGCTGCGGGCGTCGACTTCGCGATCCTGGGGCCGCGCGAATCGTGCACCGGCGACCCGGCCCGGCGGATGGGGAACGAGTACGTCTTCCAGGCGTTCGCCGAGCAGAACGTGGAGACGCTGAACGAGTCCGGAGTGACACGCATCGTCACCTCCTGCCCGCACTGCTTCAACACGCTGGGCACCGAGTACCCGGACTTCGGCGGCCGCTACGAGGTGATTCACCACAGCGAGCTGCTGTCCGAGCTGGTGCGCGACGGGCGGATCGAGACCACGCGCAGCGACCGCCGGATCACCTATCACGACTCCTGCTACCTGGCCCGCCACAATGACGTGATCGAGGAGCCGCGAAGCCTGGTGGCGGCGGTCGGCGAGCCGGTGGAGATGGAGCGAAACGGTCGCCGCACCTTCTGCTGCGGCGCAGGCGGCGCCCACATGTGGATGGAGGAACGCGGCAACGCGATCAACGAGGAGCGCGTCCGTCAGGCGGCGGAAACCGGCGCCGAGACGCTGGCCGTCGCCTGCCCGTACTGCACCGTGATGCTCGACGACGGCGTCCGCACCAGCGGCCGCGACCTGCGCGTCGCCGACGTCGCCACACTCCTCGCCGAGTCGCTCCCGCCCGACGGTGAATAACCGGGGTCAGACCCCTTTATGCGGTCCGATGAATAAAGGGGTCTGACCCCTCCTATTCACGTGACACGGCTGTGGCGGTTCCTTGACGCCCAAGGGGGTGCGCTCGTCGGCAGACACCCGTACGGTCGCGTCATGCCACGCCGCCTGCGCGACCAGCCTGCTGGATCGATCCACCACATCACTGCCCGCGGATCCAGGCGTGGGACCATCTTCGTCGACGATGACGATCGCCGGGCGTTCATCGCCGCGCTGGGTGAGTGCCAGCGGGCTACCGGGTGGACGTGTATGGCCTTCTGCCTCATGACCAACCACTACCACCTGCTCGTCGAGCTGACGGCGCCGCGGCTCTCGGTGGGCATGCAAGTACTGAATACGACGCACGCCGTCCGTTTCAACCGGCGCCACGAGGGGGCCGGCCACGTCTTCGATGCTCGGTTCCACTCGACGCTCGTCGACGATACGGACTACGGCCAGGAGGTAGTTCGGTACATCGCGCTGAACCCCGTGCGCGCGGGTCTTTGCGACCGTCCTGAGCAGTGGCCGTGGTCGAGCTATCCCGCCGCCGCCGGACTCGCGCGTGCGGCGCTCGGCGTTACGCCCGATGCGGCGCTTCGCTGGTTCGGCGGAGACCGCGCCGCTCTCGTATCCTCGGTAGTCGGCGCGATCGACAGCCCCTCACGGCCTCCTCTGAGCGAACTGCTCAACGGCACGGGACATGGCCTGCGACGGGCACGTCGCCTCTACGGCTACACCCAGGCAGAGCTCGCCGCGTTCCTCGGAGTCTCCCAGCCGACCATCTCGCGGCGCATGCGCGCCGATGCATAAACGGGGTCAGACCCCTTTATGCGGTCCGGTGAATAAAGGGGTCTGACCCCTAATATTCACCGATGCTGTTCGCCGAGCTGGCCGCCACGTCAGAGGCGGTTCGTGAGACCTCCTCGCGGCGGGCCAAGGTCGACCTGCTGGCCGGCGTCATCCGCTCGCTCGAGGCCGACGAGGTGGCCGCGGCCGTGGCGTTCCTGAGCGGCCGCCTGCGGCAGCGCCAGCCCGGCGTCGGCTGGGCCTCGCTTCGCGACCTGCCCGCGCCGGCGAGCACGGCGTCGCTCGAGGTCATGGAGGTCGACGGCGCATTCGCACGGCTGGCGGCGCTTGCCGGCAGCGGATCGCAGGCGGAGCGGCGAGCGGCCCTCTCCGGCCTCTTCGAGCGGGCGACGGCGCCCGAGCAGGCGCACCTGCGCGGCCTGATCGGCGGCGAGCTTCGGCAGGGAGCTCAGGAGGGCGTGATGGTCGACGCCGTCGCCCGGGCGGCCGACCTCGAAGCGGCGACCGTGCGGCGTGCTCAGATGCTGCGCGGCGACCTCGGCGAGGTGGCGCGGGTCGCGCTCACGCAGGGAGCCGACGGCCTTGCCCGCTTCCGTCTCCAGGTCGGCCGGCCGCTGCTCCCGATGCTGGCCCAGACCGCGACCGACGTCTCGGCCGGCATGGAGCGCCTGGGCACCGCGGCGGTCGAGTGGAAGCTGGACGGCGTGCGGGTGCAGATCCACCGCGCCGACGACCAGGTGACCGTGTACACGCGGACGCTGGACGACATCACCGAACGCGTCCCGGAGCTGGTCGAGGCGGCCCGGGCGCTCCCCGCGGCGAGCGCGGTGCTGGACGGCGAGGCGATCGCGGTCGCCGACGACGGGAGCCCGCTGCCCTTCCAGGTCACCTCGAGCCGGATCGGCGGCCGCAAGGACGTCGCCGCCCTGCGGCAGCGAATCCCGCTCACCGTCTACCTCTTCGACGTCCTCCATCTGAACGGCCGCGACCTCCTCGACGAGCCCGGCGAGCGGCGCTTCCAGGAGCTCCGAGACGCGGTGCCGGAGCGGCTCCTGGTGCGGCACGAGGTGATCGGCGATGCCGCCGCCGCCCAGGCGTTCCTGGACGACGCGATCGTGCACGGGCACGAGGGCGTCGTCCTCAAGGCACTCGACCAGCCCTATCGGGCCGGCCGCCGGGAGGCCGGCTGGCTGAAGGTGAAGCCGGTGCACACGCTCGACCTGGTGATCCTGGCTGTCGAGTGGGGCCACGGCCGGCGCAGTGGCCTGCTGTCGAACCTGCACCTGGGCGCCCGCGACCCGGCGGGCGGATTCGTCATGCTCGGCAAGACGTTCAAGGGTTTGACCGACGAGATGCTGACCTGGCAGACCGAGCGCCTGCTCGAGCTCGAGGAGCGGCGCGACCAGCACACCGTGCACGTTCGGCCTGAACTGGTGGTCGAGGTCGCGTTCGACGGCGTCCAGCGGAGCAGCCGCTACCCGGGTGGGGTGGCGCTGCGGTTCGCCCGGGTCAAGGGCTACCGGACCGACAAGCGGGCCGCCGACGCGGACACCATTGAATCGGTTCGGGCGCTCAGCCCCGCCGGGCGGGGCTGAGTCCCGTTCGTTCGCTCAGGCGGCGTCGCGCAGGCCGTCCAGGTCGGGCATCGCACTCAGCTGGGCAAGGCCGTCGGCCTCCAGCTGGCGCACCCGCTCCCGGGTCAGGCCGACCGCCCGTCCCACCGCCTCCAGCATCATCGGCTCGCCGCCGGCCAGGCCGTAGCGCAGCTCGATGATCCGCCGGGTGCGCGGGGAGAGCCGGTCGAGGGCGCGGCTGAGCGCCTCCGAGTCCATCGTCTCGGCCACCGTCTCGGTGACGTCGGCGGCGGACGTGTCGGCGATCATGTCGCCCAGCTCGGTCTCGCCGTCCTCCAGCGCCGGGCGCTGAAGGGAGATCGTGCGGGTGGGCAGGCCGTCCGCATCCTCGACCTCGGCGACCTCCAGCTTGGCCTCGCGGGCGATCTCTTCGACCGTCGCCTCCCGGCCCAGCCGGCCTTCCAGGTCGCGGCGGGCGCGGTCGATCCGGCGCATCCGGTCGTGCACGTGCACCGGCACGCGGATCGTGCGGCTCTGGTTGGCCACGGCCCGCTGCACAGCCTGGCGAATCCACCAGGTCGCGTAGGTGGAGAACTTCAGGTCGCGCCGCCAGTCGAACTTCTCGACGGCTCGCACCAGCCCCAGCGTCCCCTCCTGGATCAGGTCGAGGAAGCCGACGCCGTGTCCGCGGTACTTCTTGGCGATCGACACGACCAGACGCAGGTTGGCCTCGATCATCCGGCGCTTGGCCTGCTCGTCGCCCTCCTCGATCAGCCGGGCCAGCCGCTGCTCCTCACTCTTGGTGAGCAGGGGCGTGCGACCGATCTGGGCGAGGTAGAGGTCGAGCCCGTCAAGGCCGGCCGGAACCGCCCACTCGATCGAGATCTCACGCTCCGGCTGCGGTGCCGCCTCGATCTCGCGAACGGCGACGATCTCCACGTCGAGATCCTCCAGCTCGGCACGCAGCTGCCCCTCGTCCTCCTCGGAGAGGTCGAGGTCGCCGATCAGCGTCTCCAGTTCCTCGGGGTCGAGCTGACCGTGCTCCTGCACGCGCTCGACAAATTGCCGCACTCGCGGCTCAGTCACAACCATGTTCGTCTCGCTTTTCTCGTCGGTCCGACGCCCAGGCGGGGTCGGGCCGTGGATTTTTCTTGGAGAAGGGCGATGGACGCGTCCCGCACGAGACCCCGTTGCGGCTTCCCGGCGTCAACCCCTTCGACGTTTTTAACGCTTCTCCGTGGAGAGATATTCCCGGCGCATTTCACTTGCAAACCCCGTCAGGTATTACGGGAACGGGGGTGTTTCGGATCTCTCTAGGACGGCTGGTCGGCGATTGCCGTACGAGCCGCATCGCCGAGCTTCTGGACGATGAGGTAGCTCGCCTTGCGGTCGACGACGCGCTCCAGTTCGAGGAACTCATGCCCATCGACCACCGCGAAATGGGTCGGGTCGCTGCGCAGCGCCTCGTACTCCAGCTCGGTCATCGTCACGCGCTCGGTGCAGTCGGCGTTCGCGCATTCGCAGTAGAAGGCGATCGGCGTTCCGGGTGCGACGTCCGGCCGCTGCTCCGCATGTTGCGAGATACGCTCGTTCGCGCGCCGGAACAGGCTCTCGTTGTGGGCGAGTCGCGCGTCGCGACCATGCATACCTCGAACTTTATACGGGTACGCGCATACTCTGTGACGCCCGGTGCGAAGCTATCGCTGGAACTTTGCGTGGATGTTCGATCCGTCAGGGAGGCTCGGCACGCCGTGGACTCGTTGAAGACAGTGGCGGATCCGGAGGTCATTTTCAACCTCCGGCTTCTGGTCACCGAACTCGTGGGAAACAGTGTTCGTCACGCCGGTCTGGAGGCGGGCGATCAGATCACCGTCGACTTCGACGTCGACGACGGGCGGGTGCGCGTCGTCGTCTCCGACCCCGGGCCGGGCGTCACCGCGCTGGTGCCGGTGCGGCCGCACACCTCGGGCTACGGGCTCTTCCTGGTCGATGCCCTGGCCGATCGCTGGGGCGTCGAGAACGGCCCGCCGCAGAGCTCGGTGTGGTTCGAGATCGACCTGCCCGAGGCTGCCTAGCCGCGAATCTGGATACAGAGGAGCGCCAGGTCGTCGTGCCGGTTGGGTTGGTGCTCCAGAACCGCCTGCTCCACTGCCTGCACGATCCGCTCGGCGTTGCCGGCGGCGGCGCCGGCCACCTCCGCCAGCCGTTGCTCGCCGAACTGCTCGCCCGCTGAGCGGGCCTCGGTGACGCCGTCGGTGTGGAGAAGAACCGCGTCTCCCGGCTGCAGATCCGCCCGCGCCGTGTGCAGCTCGACCTGCGAATAGACCCCCAGCAGTGTCCCGAAGCGCCCGACCGGCGCGGTGTCGCCGCCGGCCCGGATCAGTAACGGCTGCGGGTGACCGGCCAGCACCAGGGCCAGCTGGGCGCCGTCCGGGTTGGGGGTGACTGTGGCCACGGCAGCCGTCATGAACGGCACCCGCGAGTCGAGGCGGAGGATGGCTGCGTTCAGCTCCCGGATGACCCGGGCCGGCGTCGCCGGCCGCATGGCCAGCGCCCGCAGCGTGTGCCGCGCCATCCCGGTCATCGCCGCGGCCGGGATCCCATTTCCGCAGACGTCGCCGATGAACGCCAGCAGCCCGCCCGCCGGGGTGGGCACGACGTCGTAGAAATCTCCTCCGACCTGGCCGCCGGCCGGCCGGTAGCGCACTGCCAGGTTGATCCCGGGGATCTCGGGTAGGGCATCGGGCAGGAGCGACCGCTGCAGTAGCAGGTTGTCCCGCTGCGCCTGCTCGAAGGCGGATGCGTGGTCGAGCGCGAGCGCCAGCCGGTCGCCGGCGAGGTGGAGCAGGGCCAGGTCGTCCTGCTCGAAGCGGCGCCGGGTGGCGGTTGCGGCGGAGAGTACGCCCAGCAGCTCGCCCCGCGAGATCAGTGGGATGCCGATCAGCGAGCGAGCAGCCCGGCGCACCTGCGGGTCAACGATGTCGACCGTTCCGGCGTCTTCAACGGCGAGCGGCCGGCGAAGCGTCGCCACCCGGCCGGCAAAGCCGGCGCCGAGCGGGATCTCGGCGGGGCTCCCGCTTCCCGCGCCGACGACTGCGCGCACCACCAGGACGTTGCGGACGGGATCGAGCAGGGTCACGGCGACGTGGTTGAACTGGAAGGCGTCGGCGAGTCGGGTGGTCAGCTCGTGCAGCAGGCTGTCGGTGTCCAGGTGGGCGAGGGCGGCGTCGGTGATCCGCTGCAGGATCTCGCGCTGGGTGCGTAGGCGGATCCGCTCCGAGATGTCGCGGGTGATCGAGGCGGCGCCGATCACCTCGCCGTCGGCGTCCCGCAGCGGGAATGCCGTCACCGATGCGTCGAAGGTCGAACCGTCCTTGCGCCGGCGCACGGTGTCATAGGTCGCCACAGTCTCGCCTGCGAGCACCTTGGGGACGACCAGCGACATCAGCTCGGACCTTCGGTCGTCGGCGGCGATCACGTCCACCTGGCGGCCGGCGATCTCCTCCTGGCTCCAGCCGAACAGCCGCTCGGCGGAGGGGTTCCAGCCCGTGATCCGGGCTTGCCGGTCGATCGTGATGATGGCGTCGCCGGCAGCGTCGACGATCTCGCCCGGCGCATCGCGGATGACGGGGTCAACGGTCGTCATCCGGTGTCGTCGGTCGATCTGGACATCTGATAACAGCGTACCGTCCTGCGGGGGAACGCCGGGTATCGTTCGGCCGATGGCCGAGCGATCCGGCACGCAACGGAGCCCGCGCGTCGCTGGCCGAACCTGGGCACTCGCGGTGGCGGTCGCCCTGGTGCTCGCCGATTCGTCGGTGGTGGTGCTCGCACTCCCCGACCTGCTCGACCAGTTCGGCGCCGGGATCGACCGCACTGCCTGGGTGATCATCGCCTTCAACGCGGTTCTGGCGGTGGCCGCGGTGCCCTGCGCGCTGGTCGCCCGGCGGCACGGCGCGGGCCGCATCGCCGCTGCCGGGGCGGCGCTGTTCGCGGCGGCGTCGGTGGCCTGCGCGCTCGCGAACGGGATCGATCCCCTGATTGCCGCCCGCTGCGTGCAGGCCGTGGGCGGGGCTGCGCTCGTGGCCTCGGCCATCGAGCTCCTGGCCGAGCAGCTGGGGGACGAGCAGCGGGCCGCCCGGGTGTGGACGCTTGCCGCCGCGGTCGGCGTGGCGGTTGGGCCGATGATCGGCGGCCTGCTCACCGAGGCCTTCGACTGGCGGGCGATCTTCGTCGCCCAGGTGCCGGTCGTGCTGCTTGTGCCGACGCTGCTGCGGACGCCTCGGCGACCGCCGGCAGACGGCGCCGCCGAGCCGCCCGCGACCGCCGCGAACCTCGGGCTCTGCCTCCTCTCGGCGGCTCTCACGGCCGCCCTCTTCCTCTTGGTGCTGCTGATCGTCGACGGCTTCGGCCGCTCGCCGCTGGCCGCGGCGGTCGTCGTCTCGGTCATCCCGATTGCGTCGGTCATCGTCCTGCGACTCATCCGAGGCGAGCGCAACCTGACCACCCGGGCGGCCAGCGGCAGCCTCCTGATCGCCGGCGGCCTGGCGGCGCTCGGCCTCCTGCCGGGTGGCGAGCCTGCCTGGACGCTGGTGCCCCAGGCGGCGATCGGCGCCGGGCTCGCGCTGGCCGTCCCGGCGCTCACCCACCTCGCCCTGGAGAAGCACCCGCTGCCGCTTCAGGCGGCCTGGACGATCGGAGCGCGGCATCTCGGGGTGGTCATTGGGCTGGCCATCCTGACTCCCGTTCTGACCAATGACATCCGGCACCAGGAGCTGCAAGCCGAGAACGCCGGCGCGGCCATCGTGCTCGACGCCCGCCTGCCATTCGCGGCCAAGCTGGAGCTCGGCGGCGCCCTCCAGAGGCAGGCTGAGGCCAGCGGCGCCCACGTTCCCGACCTGGGTCCGGTGTTCGCCCAGACCCATCCGAGCCCGGCCCAGAAACCCGTCTACAGCTCGGTCGAAAAGCGCCTTGAAGACCAGGTGCGGCGGGCCGTCACCAGTGCCTTCAGCCGTGCCTTCCTGATCGCGGCGGTGCTCGCCCTGCTGGCGGTGGTGCCGATCTTCATGGCGCGCTCGGGCGGCCGACCTGGCGTGCCGGCGATCGCCGTCGCCGGCCTGGTGGCGGTGGCACTGCCGATTGCCGGGCTCGCGCTGGGTGCCCGCTCGTACGCTCCCGCCGCCGCACCGGACGCCTGTGCGCCGCGTACCTGGGGACCGACCTCGGGAGTCCAGGACGTGATCGACCAGGTCGCGCTCTCGGCGCTCAACGGCGCCGCCTGCAAGCTGAACGTGCCGGCGGCAACGCTCGCCCTGGCGTTCTCCAGCGACTCCCGCATGCAGGCGTTCCGCGCCCAGTACCACGTCGATGACGCGACCGTCGGCTCGGCGGTCAAGGACGGCCTGCAGCGGGCGATCGACGACGGCCAGCGCTCGGGGGCGATCAATACTGCGGAGGCGTTCGTGCTCGGTCTGGCGCTGCGCGGGGTGCCCGAGTCATGGCTGCGCGATCAGGTTCCGCGGATCATGCACCTGGTGCACTGACCGGCGATTAGCCGGCCCCGTCGTCGGACTGGGCGAGCGCGAACTCCATCGTCACCAGCGTGCCGCCGCCGTCGACGTCATGCACCTCCATGCGGTCGCTGACCGCGGCGATCACCGGCAGGCCAAGCCCCAGGCCGGGGCTGTCGATGCGCGGGGTCAGCCCACAGCCGCGGTCGCGGACGGCGATCACCAGGCGGCGTCCGTCACTTGACGCCGTGATCTCGATCTCGCCCGGTGCCGCCGCCTCACGGTAGGCATGGCGGACGACGTTGGTACATGCCTCGGTCACCGCCAGCAGGACGTCGCCGGCGAGCTGATCCCTGACGGCAGCGGCATCGAGCAGGCCGCGCACCGCCTGGCGAACGACCGGCACGTTCTCGGCCGACGACGCCAGCACCAGGTCGAGGTCGTCACTCATTGTCCACCGGTGCGGTCGGCACGAGCGCCGCGGCGAGCGCCGCCTGGCGGTCGGGAAGCGTCGGCAGCACGTGATCGAGGCGGGTCAGACTGACCACCCGGCGCACCGGCGCCGGAGTCTGGTCGCCCATCACGAGCACGAACCCGCGGCCGCTCTCACGGGCGTCGCGGAAGGCCTGGACGAGGACGCCGAGGATCGAGGAATCGACGAATTCCGCCATGTCCAGGTCGACCACCATGCCCGGCGATCTCGCTGCCTCGACGAGCGACTCGCGAAGCGCCTCTGCCGAGGACAGGTCGTGCTCGCCGGCCAGCGCGACGACCACCAGTCCGCGGGGATCTGGCTCGAGCTGGATCGTCGGCAAAGTCACGCCCGGCAGAGTACCCGCCGGCCCGGTCCGATGCTCTATGGTGCGGGCCGATGAGCGCTGCGGAGGCGGTGGTGGCGAGATTCTCCGGGACCGGCGCGGCGCGGGCGGTCGCGACGAACCTGGTGCTGGCGGTTGGCGCGCGCACGCCGCTGACGGTGGAGCAACTGGACGAGCTGGCCATGGCGGTGGATGCCGTGCTCACCCACAGCCAGCGCCCGACGGTCACGATCGACCCCACGGCGACCGGGATGCGCATCCGGGTGGGGCCGGCCGACATCGCCTGGGTCGAGCGGAACCGCCAGCTTCTGGAGCCGCTCGTGACCGGGCTCGACCTGGACGGTGAGGACGTCGCACTCGAGGTCGGCTGAGCCGACGGCCATCCTCGCGTCGCGAGGCGCTCGGGGCGACGCCGATGCCCAGACCGCGCTGGTCGAGCGCATGCAGCCGCTGCTGGCAGGAGTCGCCCGCCGCTTCCGCGGGCTCGCCCCCGAGCCCGACCTGCTCCAGTCCGGCAGCCTTGGCCTGCTCCTGGCGCTCCCCGGCTACAACCCCGAGCTGGGGCCGTTCGAGCCCTACGCAACGCGATTCGTCGTCGGCGAGATGGCGCGCTGCGCGCGCGAGTCGATGTCCGGCGTCCGCCTTCCTCGCGGCGTTCGCACGGACGGGCGGCAGGTCGAGGAGGCGGTGGAGGAGCTCACCGAGCGCCTGCACCGCTCGCCGACCGTGCCCGAGCTCGCCCAGGCCACCGGGCTGGACGCCGAGCGGGTGGTCGACGTCCTGCAGGCGCGGCGACTGAGTCGCGTGGAGCCGGTCGCCGAGTTTCCCGAGGCGGCTGTGGCGGCGGACGATCCGGCGCTCCGGGCGGCCGAGTCCCGGGCCGAGCTGGGGCCGCGAGTGGAGCGGCTGGATGCTCGCCAGCGGGCGGTGGTGGCGCTGCGCTTCGGCGCCGGGATGAGCCAGCGCGAGATCGCAGCACGGCTCCGGATCAGCCAGATGCACGTCTCGCGGCTGCTTCGCGACGCGCTTGAACTGCTCAGTGCATAGCGCGCGATGTTTCACCGAGGCGGTCCGCCGCACACCCTCCTGTTGGTGACTTGAAACCCACAAGGGAGGGGCATGCATACACCGACGGCATCACCCAAGACCGACCTCGAGCTGGTCGAGGATCTCCAGCAGCGAGGGGACGACTCGGCCCGCGAGGCGCTGATCGTGCGCCATTCGCGGCTGGCGCAGGCGATCGCCAGGCGGTATGCGAGGCGCGGCCTGGCCTACGACGACGTCCTCCAGAGCGGCTATCTGGGCCTGGTACTGGCGGTCGATCGCTACGACCCGTCGCGTGGGGTGCCGCTCGAGCGCTATGCGGCGCGCACCATCGAGGGCGAGATCATGCACCTCTTTCGCGACCGCGGCTGGGCGGTCAGGGTCCCCCGGAGCCTCCAGGAGCTGAGCCGTCGCGTCTCCACCACGCGCGAGCAGCTGGCGCATCAGCTGGGCCACAACCCAAGCTCCGAGGAGCTCGCCACGGCGCTGGATATTCCATCCGAGATGGTCGAAGAGGCCATCCAGGCGCAACGCGCGTACCGCTCCGAGCCGTTCCCCGAGCCGGGCGACGACGAGGCCAGTCGCATGCCCGCGCTGGCGGCCTCCGACGAGCCGGGCTTCAACGTGGCCGAGGACCGCGACCTGCTCGACCGGCTCCTGGCCGGCCTGCCGGCGCGTGAGCGCCGCATCGTCGAGCTGCGCTACTACCACGACCAGACGCAGTCCGAGATCGCGGAGTGCCTGGGGATCAGTCAGATGCACGTTTCGCGGCTGCTTCGGGCGTCGCTGGACGAGCTGCGCATGGCGATGCGCGGGGCCGCCTGAGCTGCGATCCTTGGCCGATGAGTTCTGCGTCCGAGCCGCCCTCGATCGGCAAGCCGTTTCTCCTGGATGAGCGGACGATGGTCGTCGAGGCATCGGGCGAGCTCGATCTGGCCGTCACCCCGCAGCTTCGCGATGCGCTCGACGAGGCCGAGCGGCATCATCCCGAGGTCCTCCGGGTGGAGGCAAGCGGCGTCGGGTTCATCGACTCGACGGCGCTCGGCGTGCTCCTGGCGGCTGCCCACCGGGCCGCCGAGCACGGCGGCCGCCTGCAACTCGTCTGCGGCTCGCCGGCGATTCGGCGCGTGCTCGAGATGACGATGATCGATCGCACGATCGACGTCCTGCCGTGACCGCTACCGCGGCCTAGCCCAGGGGCGGGGCATCCGACGCCGGGAACGACCCCGGGCGCGCCGAAACTGGGCGGCCGGCATGTGATATAGTTGCGTACACAATCACTTTCCTGGTTCGGAGGAACTCGTGAAGCTGAACGGCATCCATCACATCACCGCGATCACCGGCGACGCCCTTGCCAACGTCGACTTCCACACCCGCGTGCTGGGTCTTCGCCTGATCGCCAAGACGGTCAACCAGGACGACCCCGGCGCCTACCACCTCTTCTACGGAGACGAGCATGGCTCGCCGGGCAACGACCTGACGTTCTTCGAATACCCGGGTGCGATTCCGGGCCACGCCGGCGCCGGCATGGTGCACCGGGTGGTCTGGCGCGTCACCGCGCCGGAGGCGTTCGGCTTCTGGGCCGAGCGGATCGCCGGCGAGGGGCTACCGGTGACCCCAGGCGACGGTCTCGTCTTCGCCTCTCCCGAGGGACTGGAGCACGAGCTGGTGCTGGACGCGAGTGGCGATCCGGCCCTTCGCGCGCGGCATCCGGAGATCCCCGAGGAGCTTGCCCTTGCCGGGTTTGCCGGGGTTCGCATGTACAGCCTGCGGCCGGACGCCAGCGTCCAGCTGCTGGAGGGCGTGCTCGAGGCGACGCAGCAGTCCGAGCAGGTCTGGCAGCTGCGCGGCGACCGTCGCGGCGGCACCGTCCAGCTGGACGCGCCGCCGGCCGAGCGCGGCATCCCGGGCGCCGGCACGGTCCACCACGTCGCGTTCTACTCCCCGGCGGCCGAGCATCCGCAGTGGCCAGACGTGCTGCGAGGTGCCGGCCTGCAGCCGACGCCTGTGATCGACCGCCACTACTTCCATTCGATCTACTTCCGCGAGCCGGGCGGAGTGCTTTACGAGCTGGCCGACGACGGGCCAGGGTTCACCGTCGACCAGCCGCTCGACCAGCTGGGCGTGAGAGTGATCCTGCCGCCGTGGCTGGAGTCGCGACGGGAGCAGATCGAGTCGCATCTGACGCCGATCCCGGATCCG